>JAAWKU010000097.1 GCA_022797535.1 Lachnospiraceae bacterium
TTCGACGGCGTAGTGGTGGCTACGGCTAGAAAATCCAACGCAGAAGATGGACAGATAGACAAGTGAGTTTGCCTGCATATAAATGTGTCAGTACACTAGTGTACCGTATCGTTCACATTTCGCAAAATGACTTGCCTGAATATAATCGAGTCAGCACACTGGCCAGGTATACACTGTGGTACAAATGTGCCGTCTTTCGCAGTCCCTCCCGGATCAGCGCGCTTTCCGGCTGGACGCCGTTTAGAGTTTCGCGTCTTAAAAAAATATCTCCATGGAAGTCACCCTGATTCCGGAGACTTGTTCCTCAGGCCGTATGGCGTAGAAGCCCAGCTTTTTATAAAAATCCACCGCATAGGGGGCTGCTTTCAGCGTCATGCTGCGCTCCCCAGCCTCCCTCTTCAGGTATTGGCACAGGCCCCTCATAAGTTCTCTGCCGATCCCCTGCCGGTGATAGTTCTCGTCCACGAACAGCAGGGACAGGTGGTTGCCGTTGCGCACGGAAGCCAGCCCCACCACCCTGCCGCCGTCCAGGGCTACCAGCACCTGGTAGCGCCCGCTCAGGAACAATTTCCTGAGTGTGCCATCATGTATGAAGGTATCAAAATTGTCGATACCTTCCTGGGAATAGTCCCTCCCCTCGAATTTCAGAAAGGTCCTCCACACCATGTCCATGGCCGGATCCCAATCCTCCGGCAGGGCCCATCTGATTGTATAGGGGAAATGATCTGCTTCCATATCGAATCACCTTTCTATATCAGAGTTGTGATCAATCAGAGTTGCGCAATTCTCCGCAATCTTCCTTACTCCTTTGCGGCGCAGGCTCCCACCTGGTTCTCCAGAGGCAGCCCATTGTCCAGGGCATGGGCGTTTTCCATCGTCACTCTGGCTATGGCTTCCATGGCTTCCCGGGTGAAAAAGCCCATGTGGGAAGTGATCAGCACATTGGGAAAAGTCATCAGCCTGGCCAGGTTGTCATCCTCTATGATCTCTCCCGAACAATCCTCATAGAAGATCCCCTCTTCCTCCTCATACACATCCAGTCCCACGCCGCCAAACTTTTTCTGCAGCAGCCCCTCAATCAGGTCATCCGTGTGGATCAGGCTGCCCCTGGATGTATTGACCAAGTATACCCCGTCCTTCATCATGGCGATACTTTCCCTGTTGACCATATGCCGGGTCTGGGCCGTCAGCGGACAGTGCAGACTGATGAAGTCAGACTGCCGGAACAGTTCGTCCCTGTCCACATAGGAGACTTCCAGCTGCTGATTGGGGTAAGGGTCATAGGCGATCACTTTCATGCCAAATCCCTGGCAGATTCGGATCATGGCCTGCCCGATGCGCCCCGTGCCCACGATGCCGGCCGTCTTTCCGTACAGGTCTGTGCCCATCAGTCCCTGCAGGCTCATATTAAATTCCCTGGTGCGGTTGTATGCCTTGTGGGTGCAGCGGTTCAGCGTCAGCAACACGGCGGTGGCAAACTCCGCCACCGCCTCCGGCGAATAGCTGGGTACACGCAGGATCACGATCCTGTCCTCCGCCGCCTTCACGTCCACGTTGTTGAAGCCGGCGCTGCGAAGCAGGATCCCCTTCACATGCATGTCATAAAGCACTTCTATCATCTCGCTGTCAACATGGTCGTTGACAAAGACGCAGATGGCGTCGCAGCCTTTGGCGAGAAACAGAGTCTCCCGGGTGCAGGGAAATTCGATAAAATGAATCTCATATCCATATTGCTCACCCAAAGGCTCAAACCAGATGCGGTCATAGGGCTTGGTGCTGTAAAACGCGATCTTCATAACAATTCCCTCCTAAATATAAGTTACACAGATTTCTTCCCTGTACGCATGCCCGGTGATCCACAGGCAGCCGCTCCGCTCCGTACACGGATCCTGCGCCCTCCAGGGATCTGCTGTTTTAAGTTCCTTCCTGGGAATAGTTTGGGTGTTTTGGTCTTTTTTATGCGTCCGCCTTCAGGCAATGCTCCTGAATCCAGCCAAAGATCCCCTCCATGATCTGCTGCCGCTCCGGCTCGTTGAGTAATTCATGCCTGCCCGTCTCGCAGAGGCGCATTTCCACATCCTTCACCCCTGCTTCACGCAGTCCCTGACACACCTTGGGGATCCCTTCACCATAGTCCCCCAGGGGATCTGCGTCACCGGAAATCACCAGCAGGGGCAGTCCCGCCGGGATCTTTTGCAGCCGCTTGGGGTCATGGGCCCGGGCAATCAGTTCCGTCAGGGTCTGAAAGCCGTTCAGTGTGAACACCTGGCCGCACAACGGGTCCTCCATATACCGCCTCACGCTCTCCGGATCTTTACTCAGCCAGTCAAATTCTGTACGGGGGTCCGGAATCCGCTTATTGTAGCCGCCAAAGCTCACCCTGTCGCTGAATTTGCTCACATGCCTGGAACCCAGAAAAATCTTTTGCAGCTTTACCATGAGCCGGGCCGCCGCCATGGTCCCCCTGGACTGGTAGCCGGTGCCCATAATAACCGCTCCGGTGATGCCGCTGCCATACATGGTCAGATAATTGCGCAGAATAAAGGAACCCATGCTGTGCCCAATGATCACATAGGGCAGGGAAGGATATTCCTTCTGGGTCATTTTTTTGAGACGGTGGACATCCCGTACCAGCACTGTGGCCGGATCCTGCTCGCAGAAATAGCCGTAAAGTTTTTCCTTCCCCACGCTCTTGCCGTGTCCCAGATGGTCGTTTCCCGTGACCACGCAGCCCTGCCCGGTCAGAAACCGGGCAAACTCCTCATACCGTTCCACATACTCCGCCATGCCGTGGACGATCTGCACCACGCACAAGGGTTCACGCCCTTCCGGCACATACCGGACCGCATGGATCCTGGTCTCATTGTCTCTGGAATCGAAATAGAACTCTTCTTTTTTCATGTTTACCTCTGTCTGCAGTTCATGGAACTTCCCCATGATGCTGCCCTAATCAATGTTGGAAACCCGGCCCCAGGCCTGCCTCTGTCCGTATGCCCAAACTACCCTGAGACAATGTGTTGCCCCGCGTTTAAGGATCCATTCGAATTATCTTAAAGATAAATGCATGTGAAAATAAATGCATGGCCCGAAAACCATGCATCTATTATACACTATATGATCAGATATTTTAACCCATTTATTGAAATTTAATAATATGAGCCCCAGAGTCCTCGCTAACAGATCTCCGCGCCGGAGGGCATGGGCTTCTCCGCAGTCATCAGAGCCAGGTTGCCCTCTGCGTCCTCGGCGCACAGCAGCATCCCCTCGGATACCACTCCCGCCAGAGTGGCAGGCTTTAAGTTCACCAGCACCATCACCTTTTTACCCACCATCTCCTCCGGCGTGTAATGAGCCTTGATGCCGGACACAATCTGCCGCACCCTGCTGCCGATCTTTACCTGGGAGCACAGCAGTTTCTTGGACTTGGGCACCGCCTCGCAGGAAAGTATCTCCCCCACCTGGAACTGAAGCCTGGCAAAATCATCGTAGGTAATCTCCGGCTTGGCCTCTATGTCTATAGGGGCCTGCCCCTCCGATGCCAAAGTCCCGCCGAAGGCGGATGTTTCCCGGGATGCGCCCGCTTTTTCGGAGGCACTCGCTTTTTCAGATGCGGCGGCTTTCCCGGCCCCGGAGGCCTCGCTGGCGGTTCCCGCCTTAGCCGCTTCCTTCTCTGCGGCTGCTATCATGGCGGCGGTGAGTTCCTCCTCCCGTTTCTCCACCTCTTTCATATCCAGGCGGGCAAACAGGATCTGTGGTTTGTCGGTCACTTTGTTCCCGCCGGGATACAGGCCAAACTCCTCCAGTCTGTCGAATTCCCGCAGGGAAGTGTTAAGCTGGGCCACAATCTTTTCCGCTGTCTCGGGCATATAGGGCTCCAGCAGGGAAGCGCCGATGACGATGCCCTCCACCAGATTGTACATCACGGTGGCCAGCCGCCCGGTTTTGGCCTCGTCCTTGGCCAGTACCCAGGGCTCCGTCTCGTCAATGTATTTATTGCAACGCTTGAAAATACCGAAAATCTCCGTCAGAGCATCCGCAATGCGCAGAGATTCCATCTTCTCCGCCACTTTAGCATAAGTTCCCGTGACCGTCTTTTTCAGATCCTCGTCCAGAACACTGTCCTCCGGAGTAAGCTGCACGCCCTGATCCTTTACCACGCCGCCAAAATATTTGTTGCTCATGGATATGGTACGGTTTACCAGGTTCCCCAGGGTGTTGGCCAGATCGGAATTGGTTCGTTCAGCAATCAGTTCCCAGGTGGCGTTGCCATCGTTGTCGTAGGGCATCTCATGGATCATGTAGTACCGCACCGCATCCACGCCGAAAAAGTCGATCAGGTCATCCACATAGATCACATTGCCCTTGGATTTGCTCATCTTGCCCCCGTTCATCATCAGCCAGGGATGCCCGAAGATCTGCCTGGGCAGAGGTTCGCCCAGCGCCATCAGGAAAATAGGCCAGTAGATGGTATGAAAGCGGATAATGTCTTTGCCGATCAGGTGCAGATCCGCCGGCCACAGCTTTTTGTACTGCTCCGTACTGTTTCCGTCCGCGTCATAACCGATGCCCGTGATATAATTGGTCAGGGCGTCCAGCCATACATACACCACATGCTTTTCGTCAAAATCTACCGGGATTCCCCACTTAAAGGAAGTGCGGGATACGCACAAGTCCTGCAGGCCCGGCAGCAGGAAGTTGTTCATCATCTCGTTTTTACGGGACACGGGCTGAATGAACTCCGGGTGGCTGTTGATATGCTCTATGAGCCGGTCGGCATATTTACTCATACGGAAAAAGTATGCTTCCTCTTTGGCGGGCTTAACCTCCCTGCCGCAGTCCGGACACTTGCCCTCCACCAGTTGGGATTCGGTCCAGAAAGACTCGCAGGGCGTACAGTACAGCCCTTCATAGGCTCCCTTGTAGATATCTCCCTGGTCATACAGACGCTTGAAGATCTTCTGCACCTGCTTCTCATGGGGCTTATCCGTGGTGCGGATGAACTTGTCATACTGAACGTTCAGCTGGTCGCAAAGCCCCCGGATCACCCCTGCCACATTGTCCACAAAGGCCTGGGGGGTTATGCCCGCCTCCTGGGCCTTCAGTTCAATCTTCTGTCCATGCTCGTCCGTGCCGGTCTGGAAAAACACATCATACCCCTGCTTCCTCTTGAAGCGGGCGATGGCATCCGCCAGCACAATCTCATAATTGTTGCCGATGTGAGGCTTACCCGATGTGTAAGCGATGGCCGTTGTAATGTAATAAGGTGTCTGACTCATATTCTTACCTCCCTGTATTATATAATCATACCCTTCCTTACCTGTTCCAATGTGCCGACATATTTACTTTCAGTCAAATGACGCAGGATGAATTTTCAGTTTGCAAGGCGGCTGGATGAGGCCATGCGTTGGCATCCTTGATTAAAGCCATCCTTGATCAAGGCCAACGCGGCAGATGGAAATTCAGGCATGCCATTTGACGAAATATAAATTTGTCGGTGCAGCAGGTTATAGGATCAGCTGTTGCCAAATGCGTATGGCATAACAAAAGGCCCGCCTCCGCATGCCAAAAACGCATGAGAAGACGAGCCGCAGGCCCGTGTTACCACTTCTCTTCACCCCTCCCTCACGAAAGGGGCCTCATCGGGTCCAAAACCGCCGTCGGCTGCCTAACCCTATCCGCTATAACAGGCGGAACCTGTCGCAGCCTAACCCGGAAAACCGCAATCGGTACATTCTCTTCCAACGAATTGCAGCAAGGACAAGGTAGTCCGCCGCAACTCCGAAATGCAATATTCCCCGGCTCGGTGCGCTGCTCAGAAGCCATCTTCCATATGCCCATGCCTCATCCCTCTCAGCCACAGCCTCCTGTGGGGATGTTCTCTGGAAAACCCAGGCACATGTACTCTCTTCGTCAAAGCGTTTCTTTCAATGTATAAACTGCATTATACTAGAGGTTCCGCCTTTTGTAAAGAGGTTTTCTCTGTCCATATCCAGTCTGCCGCCCCGGAGAGGTCATTCCGGCTCCCCTGTGCCACATCATGGATTGCGTTGTTCAGTTCACTCATTTGTCTGTTGATCCCTTTTCATCTTTGGGCTTGCCTGGTTTTTCTTCCGGCTCTTTGCCGGAATCGCCTTTATCAAAAAGATTTTGCCAGTTGGAATGAACCTCCCCCATAAACCCTTCTGTGGTATTTAAATACGCGGAGACCCGCTGGTTATCCCCGTATGTTCCCACTCTTGCCTGATACAGGGTATACTCCCGTTTCAGGAATTCCGCCGCGGAACGGTAATTCTCCCATTTCATCCTGGCATTGGTGAGGGCCAGCAGCGATGTGGCCAGGGATGTGACCGACGCCAGAATCACAATGGCCAGATTTATTTCCCCGCAGGATGCCACCACCACGTTTGCCAGAGGGCATATTATGCCTATAAAGGAAAAAATATAATAAATCCGCTTGTTCCAGTTGGCCTTTCTGATATACCATCTCATGGCATATCTGGTCCTGATGTCACAGATTTCCTCCGGCGTCTTGTTTACCTCAAACAAGGCTTGTATTTCCTTCTATTCGCTCGTTTGTTCTTCTCCGCTTATTTTGCTGCCAGGCATGCCAAACTGACTAAATAGGTTGACCTCGCTCCCACGTTTTCTTGGCTACATCTATATTCAAGTTATGTCTTAGATTATTTCACGTATTATGTCATAGAAGGAGTTCACTTACTAATAATTATACAACACTCCCACGCAAAGTGTCAATGTCCCGCTGGAAAATGTCACCCCAATCCATAAATATCATGCTTTATTCTTACGCGCTTTATTTTACCTAAACTCGTTCCTATCCTCTATCTAAAATTCCAGATTACAAAAACCTCTCTTTCAGCAGAAACTGAATCAAAATAGAGCAGTCCCCATGGTTCCCTGAGAATCCATGTCGAACTGCCCCATCCTTCTACTCTCTATCTGCTTAACGATCTACTTTTTTACTTAACACTTGCCAGCTAAAGTCACCATAGGCACGAAGCACCGAGGCCAAACCGTTCCCATGCCATCCTTCCAGCCGCTACTCCACATCCTCAAACTTCTGCTTGTCCTCCACGCTGATCTCCGTGCCCAACTGCACCTCTATCATTCGCAGCAGCGTGTCGGCGATCACCGTGTGCCTGCATCCGGCCGGCATGGTAATGACGTCGCCGGGCCGCACGATGCGCTTCATGCCGTCAATGATGACGCATCCCTGGCCGCCCATAACCGTCCATACCTCATCCCGGTGCTGATGGCTGTGATAGGTCAGCTTGTGCCCCGGAAGCAGTTCCACCTTGATAGTCATGCTGTCCTCCTGCACATCCAGCACCGTAAAGCTACCCCAGGACTTCTCTGCGTACATGGCCTGCTGCTCCAGATCCTCCACATAGGGCTTGATGTGCGCGCTCCGATCCTTGCTGGATACCAGGATGCCGTCCACACTGGCCGCCACCACCATATCCCTGCAGCCCATACACAGAATGGGGATGTTCAGCTCATTGATCACCTGGGTATTTTCACAGTGATCATCCATAGTAACCTTGCCGATGGTTTCAGAATCCATGGCCTCAGTAAAGGTATTCCAGCTGCCCAGATCCAGCCACTCCCCATTATACCGCAGCACCTGAATCAGCTCTTCCTGTTCCACCACTGCGTAGTCAAAGCTGATCTTCTTCTGCCTGCCATAGGAGAGAAACAGATCCCGGTAGCCGTCAAACGCGATCAGTTCATGGGCACGTCCGAGAAGATATCCCAGCTTAAACGCGAATACCCCGCCATTCCACAGCGCTCCCTGAGCAATGTATCTCCGTGCTGTCTCCTCATCCGGCTTTTCTTTAAAAGTACTCACGGTACTCACGGAATCCGCCGTAACCGGTATGATATAACCATATTTTTCGCTGGGGTAGGTGGGCTCTATTCCCATCAGGGTGAGATTGGCGTCCCCCTGTTCCGCCAGATCTGCCAGTCGCTGCAACGCCTCAAAATAAGTGTCCTGCACATAAGGATCCACCGGGCACACCACCACGGCTTCCTCCTCCCCCACTCCCAGTTCGTCATGCAGATAAGCCGCAGCCAGACAGATGGCGGGAAAGGTATCTCTTCGCTCCGGCTCCACGCAGATATTCACCCGCTCCCCCAACTGGTTTTTGATGGTGCTGGCCTGCTTCTTGCTGGTGGCTATGGTAATCCGGGCTTCCGGGTCAACCGTCGTGATCTGACGGAATACGCGAGTCAACATGGACTCCAGCTCATCCTCCTCATTTCGGAACATTTTGATAAACTGCTTGGAACGGATGTCATTGGACAGAGGCCACAGCCTCTTTCCGCTGCCTCCTGACAGCAAAATTATATTCATTATTACCCTTCACCTCTCTTTCCCTTACCTGATCCACTGGGCCCACTTCTGCCGGTATTCTTCCGCGCTCATTCCCTCTTTCTCCCGGAACATCCGGCGCATGGTCTCCTCATCGCCAATGCCCGATGCTTCCGCCACATCCGCCATGGGTTTGATGCTGAACCGAAGCAGTTCCTTGGCGGCGTTTAACCGTCTGCTGCGCACATACTCCTCTATATGGATTCCATAATGCTGCTCATAAGAACGGTCTATTTCCTCCAGTTTTTGCGAAAACTCCCGTTCCACCGTCTGCAATATATCCTTTTCCGCATAATGTTCATTCAGCCATTCCCTGACACCGCTGACCAGTTGTCTCCCCTGCTCATCCGCCAGAACACCGCGGTCGGAAAGGTTCTGCAGAATCCGATACTGCAAGTGCAGCAACAGCTCACCGCACCGCAATTCTGCCAGTATACTTCTGTCTCTCTGCAATTCCAGCAACTGACCAATCAACTGATCCCAAGGTTCCACATCCCCCACATGAAATACAGGAACCCGGCCGTTTCCCTTTTGGAACAGCCCGTGAAAATTTTGCGCCGTATTTCCATAATAATGTACCCAGGCCAACTCCCAGCCGTCATTCTCGTTGCTGATATGCTCATAATGCTCTCTGCAATCCAGCAGGGCGCAGTCACCCGCCTGTAATTCATATTGACGGTCATCGGCCGTTAAACTCCCTCTTCCGCTCAACACTATCATAAACAGATAGGACTCCAGCTTCTCACGCACACATCTGTGAGGTTTTAAACTTTTAAGCCGTCCCACCTCCTGCACATACAGCAGATTCCGCCGGGCAAAATCCCCCGGTGTATGCAGACTGCGGTCCGAACTTGTCATTCCCTCTGTGGCAAACAGCCCTTCGCTCTTAATCATGCTTTCCTCCTACTTCCATTCTGCTTTTCCCCTTGCGGCACACAGGGCCTGCAAAAGGTATACAGCCTGCGCCAATGTGCCGTCCGCATGTGTGCTAAACATGCTTTCGCCAGTAATCCAATGTATCCCGGATCGTCTGTTCCAACTCGATCTTCGGCTCCCACCCAGTCAGTTCATGCAGCTTGGTGATATCTGCTTCTATGATCGGCACGTCCACCGGGCGTATCTTGTTGGGGTCGATCTCCACCCGGATTTCCTTTTCCGACAGAGAGATAATCATATCCAGAATTCTCCGAATCTCCACGGCATGGCCGGAACCCATATTATAGGTCTCTCCCGACACCCCCTGCATGGCCAGCTTCACATACGCCTTGACCACATCCCGGACATCTGTAAAATCCCTCTTAGCCGCCAGATTGCCCACATACATAACTGGCTCCCGCAGCCCTTTTTCAATCTCAGCCACCTGCTTACAAAAGTCTGACACCACAAACAGGGGAGCCTGACCGGGGCCAATATGGTTAAAAGAGCGTACCATCATCAGCTGCATGTCATATGCCTGGGCATATATGCTGCCTATCATATTCTGACAGGCTTTGGTAGCCGCATAGATGTTCCCCGGACGCAGCAAATTATCCTCCCTGATGGGAGTCTCCCCCGGGCGGATATGACCGTACTCCTCCCCGGACCCGATCAGCAGCACCCGGGGCTTGTAGTACAACTCTCTCACGGCGTCCATCACATTGATACTGCCTTTTATATTCACATCCACCGTCAGTCCCGGATTCTTCCAGGATAAACCCACCGAACTCTGGGCAGCCAGATGGAAAATATAGTCCGGCCGTATCTCCAGCAAAAGCGTCACAATCGCTTCCCTGTCCAGAATATCCAGATCATAAATTCTCGCATGCTCATGCGCAAGATGCTCATGAGGAAGTTTAGTTGCGCAGGCCTCTATTCCGCAGGAGTACATCTCGTCTATCAGATAACTGCCCACGAATCCGGCCGCCCCAATTATCAGTCCTTTTGACATATCTCCGTCTCCTTACAAGAAAAGGAATTCTTTACAGAATTCCTTTTACCCTTTTCGCCGATGCTCTGTTATTACTCACTGAATCCCCGCATAGGCTATCTCTTTGCGCACCAGTTCCATATCCGTGTCTACCATGCGCCCCACCATTTCATCAAAGGATATCTCCCTCTTCCATCCCAGCCTGCTCTCTGCTTTGGCCGGATCACCCAGAAGGATGTCCACTTCGGCAGGACGGAAAAACTCTCTGTTGACCTTTACGATCACCTTGCCTGTAGCCGCATCCCGCCCCACCTCGTCCACGCCGGTTCCGGACCACTCCACTGTGATACCCACCTTGCCAAATGCCTTTTCCACAAATTCCCGCACGGTCCGGGTCTCGTTGGTGGCCACCACATAGTCATCCGGCTCATCCTGCTGCAACATCAGCCACATGGCGTATACATAGTCCCTGGAATGCCCCCAGTCCCGCTTGGAATCCAGATTCCCCAGTTCCACATACTCCTGAACGCCCTGTTTGATTCTTGCCACCGCATCAGTGATCTTGCGGGTCACAAATTCCTTGCCCCGTCTCTCGCTCTCATGATTGAACAGAATGCCGCTGCAGGCGTACATCCCATAACTCTCCCGGTAATTCTTTGTAATCCAATGGCCATAAACTTTAGCCACGCCGTAAGGACTGCGGGGATAAAAAGGGGTGGTCTCCTTCTGGGGAATCTCCTGCACCAGTCCGAACATCTCGGATGTGGAAGCCTGATAGAAACGGCAGGAAGGCTTTACCGTGCGGATTGCTTCCAGCATGTTGGTAACTCCCAGCGCGTCAATCTGAGCCGTAGCCAGAGGCTGTTCCCAGGATGTGGCCACAAAAGACTGAGCTGCCAGATTGTACACCTCGTCCGCGTCGGAAATCCTCATGGCGTTCACCAGGGAGGCTATGTCCGTCATGTCCGCATAGATCAGGTGCAGTTTATCCTTAATATGCTCCACATTACCATAATCCACAACTGCCTTTCTCCGCATCAGGCCATATACCTTATATCCTTTTTCCAGCAACAATTCTGCCAGGTACGAACCGTCCTGTCCACAGATTCCTGTAATCAGTGCGTTTTTCATATATTTCTAACCCTTCCAAAATTAATTGTATTAGTACTAACTTGTACAAAATATAATTGAATTATACTATATTTTTCCAAGGTTTGCAACTCCATTATTTTCTGCTCCGATTCCCCTGAAATTGCCAGAGAAAAAACACAAAATTTACATACACTTCCATTATATACGCATAATTTATTATCAGGAGGATTATCGCATGACAATCACAACCCTTATCACTTTTATATTAATATATCTTCTAATCGGTTATTTTTTGAGTACTGCTTTTCAGGAGGAGGGGCAGAACTCTCTTACTTCTGTCATATTATATCCATTGACTCTTACTGTTCTATGTATTTTAACCTTTATCTTTCTTCTATTTGATGCCTTCAGAGATACCGAATCTGAATATATGGCATAGTCACCAGAACATCTCCCGCTATTTTTCAGCCAGTTGCTCATCCGGACACTCACAGTCATGGCAATTCGGCTGAAATAGCTTTCAATCTGTCATTCAACAATTCTCAATTTATATATCACGATATTTCGCAGCTTATTATCCTTTAAAATTAACAAATTGTAAATAATGTTAAATCTTCAGGGTGAGAAATGGAACATTCAAAGAAAATTGTGCTGGTGGGGCCTGTTTACCCCTATAAGGGCGGCATATCCCATT
>JAAWKU010000098.1 GCA_022797535.1 Lachnospiraceae bacterium
CACATGCGCCGCAGCCCTGGATATCCACATGTTCCGCCGTGCACTTATAATTCTCATTATACGTACACTTGGCGGCCTCACAGTCGATACTGATATTGCTGGTGGGGTGGCAGGTGCAGTTGCTGTAGGAATTGCTGGATCCCTTTCTGGGAAGAAAGCTCTCGCAGCAGGTCTCATTGTCACAGCAGGCATGCTTTCCGCCCACCATGATGTCCCCCTTGGAACACAGTTTTTCCTTGTTGTACACGCAGTTTTCCACAGTACACTTTAAATCCGTCATCGCTTCCTCCATCCGCCCGCTCCGGCGGGCACTTCCTCAACACTGATCCTGTGCTTACAGAAAGCCAGGTTTACGGCTACGCCCAAATCGGGATATCTGGCGCCGTCGCCGGGCTTTCGGAAACCGTCAGCACTCGCAGCCCACAGTCCCCGACCTGCCGCTGGCATCCGGCGCGTGTCTGGCTTCCAGCAGAAACATAAATGTTCCTTTCCTCAGTATGGACGGAGAAAACATTTTTTATGCAGATTTATTTTTCTTCCGAGACCTCTTCCTTCCGTATGGCCCTGGTGCGGATTTCCTCGCAGATCTGGCTTATGAATTCTGCCAGGGGCTTCTGTCCCTCATCGCCCGCGAAACGGCTTCTGACAGACACCAGGCCGCCGGCCTCCTCCTGCTCGCCCACCACCAACATGTAGGGCACTTTGGCCAGACGGGCTTCCCGGATCTTGAAGCCGATCTTCTCGGAGCGGCCGTCCACTTCCGCCAACACGCCGTTTTTCCTCAGTTCCCCGCGGACGGACTGGGCATAGGCTTCATATTTTTCGGAGATGGGCAGGATGCGCACCTGTTCCGGGCACAGCCAGGTGGGGAATTTACCCGCGTACTTTTCCACCAGCCAGGCCAGCGTGCGCTCATAGCAGCCCATGGAAGTCCTGTGGATGATATAGGGGCGCACCTTGTCGCCGTTCTGGTCGATGAAATACATGTCAAACTGCTCTGCCAGCAGGGCGTCCCACTGAATGGTAATCATTGTATCTTCCTTGCCGTACACATTTCTGGCGTTGATGTCGATCTTGGGACCGTAGAAAGCGGCCTCCCCCACATCCTCCACATAGGGAATCTGCAGCTCGTTCATGATGTCCCGCATATGCTGCTGGGTCTCTTCCCACACCTGGGGTTCCCCGATATACTTTTCCCGGTTATCCGGATCCCACTTGGACAGATGGTAGGTCACGTCCTCCTCCACTCCCAGGGTCTGGAGACAATGCTTTGCCAGAGCCAGGCATCCCTTGAACTCCTCCACCATCTGGTCCGGTCTGACGATCAGGTGGCCCTCGGAGATGGTAAACTGACGCACCCTGGTCAGGCCGTGCATTTCGCCGGAATCCTCATTGCGGAACAGAGTGGAAGTCTCGCCGTAGCGCAGAGGCAGGTCGCGGTAAGAATGCTGCGTGGCTTTATACACATAGTATTGGAAAGGGCAGGTCATGGGGCGCAGGGCAAAAACTTCCCTGTCCCTCTCCTCGTCTCCCATGACAAACATACCTTCCTTGTAGTGGTCCCAGTGGCCGGAAATCTTATACAGATCGGATTTGGCCATCAGAGGCGTCTTGGTGCGGATATAGCCCCACTCATTGTCCTCCAGATCCTCGATCCAGCGCTGCATGGTCTGGACGATCTTGGCTCCCCGGGGCATCAGCAGGGGCAGCCCCTGGCCGATTACGTCCACCGTGGTAAACAGTTCCATCTCCCGTCCCAGCTTGTTATGATCCCGGCGTTTGGCGTCCTCCATGCGCTCCAGATGAGCCGCCAGTTCCTCCTTGCCCCCATAAGCCGTGCCGTAGATGCGCTGCAGGCGGGCTTTGTTGGAATCCCCTCTCCAGTAGGCCATGGAGGAGGAAGTCAGTTTGAACGCTTTCACTCCCCTGGTATTCATCAGGTGGGGGCCTGCGCACAGGTCAACGAAGTCTCCCTGCCTGTAGAAGGATATCTCCGCGTCCCGGGGCAGGTCCTGAATCAGTTCCACTTTATAAGGTTCGCCCTTCTCTTCCATGAAGCGGATGGCCTCTTCTCTGGGAAGGAGAAACTTCTCCAGCCGCGCCCCCTCCTTCACGATCTTTTTCATCTCCGCCTCCAGCCGGTCCAGATCTTCCCGGGAAAAAGCCTCATGGTCAAAGTCGTAATAGAAGCCCTCCTCGATACTGGGGCCGATGGCCAGTTTCGCCTCCGGGAACACCCGCTTCACCGCCTCAGCCAGCACATGGGAAGTGGTGTGGCGCAGTGCCGCCAGCCCTTCGGGCTCCCGGGCAGTGCAGATCTCCAGCCGACAGTCCTGCTCCACCACGGTGCGCAGATCCACCACCTCCCCGTCCACCTTGGCGCAGCAGGCCGCTCTGGCCAGGCCCTCGCTGATATCCAGCGCAATGTCGTACACGCTCCTGCTCTCCTCATACTCCTTTACGGAGCCGTCTTTTAAAATGATCTTCATACTGTTCTCCTCCCATTTTTTTCATTATCTCCGGGCATAACACCGTTGAACCGATTGCTGGGCATTTCTCTGTCGGCACGCAGGCCGTTGGTCCCTGCCCGGCGTTTTTCGCCGTTCCGCTCCGGACCAGTGTGCTTTTCAGATACATGCTGTTTTACATTTTCAGTGTCAGGACTGCTCCGCATCCTCTGCCGGTGTCTCCTCCTGCTCTCCCTGGCAGCCGTTTCCGCTGTTGTTGCCGTTATTATTCCCGTTATTGCTGCCTATCATCAGGCCATGGGTTATGGGCGCGGTCTTGAGACCATACACTATCCCGCCCAGCAGGCACACCGCCCCAATAAGCCACAGCATGGCCTTGGGCAGCGTCAGTTCCCCCTCAAAACAGGTTTTTGCCATTTTTTTCAATTTACACATTTTCTTCTCTCCTCTCCTGGATTTAAAATCCCCTGTAGTCCCGGCCCGCAGTCCGAGGCTCCGTCTCAGAGCTTTTCCGCATACAAAAAGTCCCCTGCAATATCTCTATTGCAAGGGACGTAAAATACGCGGTTCCACCCTTGTTGCCAGGGCCCTTTAAAGGCTCTGACCACCTTCATTCCTCCGTAACGCAGAGTTGCGTGCTCCATTAAAGCCGCTCCGGGGCGGTTTTCCCATGCTTTCCTCCGGGCCTGCTCACACCATACGGCATCCGCCGCAGCCGCCCTCTCTGGGGATTCCCACAAGGTACTCTTCCCATCAACGCTTTACCTATGGGCTTACAATAGCACTTTTTTCCCGAAAAGTAAAGAGAAATTTTTGGATATTTGCACCAGGCCCCTGCTAAAGGGCAGCAGCAGCAGGGTGGAAGCCAGGTTAAAGAAGAGATGCAGGTTGGCGATCTGCATGGCGGGATTTCCCGGCGTCCAGGAGCCGACCCAGGCAGTCAATGGCAGCACCCGGTCCGCTGCCAGAAAAGCCGCCGTTCCCAACAGATTGATCAGCAGATGCAGCCGGGCGCAGCTGCGGGCGGCAGGGCTCAGACGGGCGCTGGCCCACAGGGCCGTCACACAGGTGCCGATATTCTGACCGTAGACGATATAGGCGCTTTGCCCCAATCCCACCATGCCCTCCGCCGCCATGGACTGCAGGAGCGCCACGGACGCAGAAGAGGACTGGATCAGAGCCGTAAAAACCGCCCCCCCCAGCACGCCGCTCACAGGATGCCCCAGGCCCGACAGCAGCCGGGTCAACAGCGGCGAGGAGCGGTAAGGGACCATGGCCTCCTGCATCAGTTCCATGCCCAGCAACAGCATGCCCAGTCCCATGGCCAGCGCCCCTGCCAGCTTTATGCCGCCAGTCCGCCGGCGGCCAGTTCGCTTCTCCACTGTCCCTGCCGCCAGAACCGCCAGGGCGCCTCCGGTCAGCAACAGCGGCGCCAGCCGCCGTATGGGCAGCGCTGCCATCACCCCAGTGCCGGCGGTTCCCACATTGGCCCCCAGAATCACTCCCACGGCCTGCTCCAGTGTCATGATTCCTTTATCCACCAGGCTCACCGTCATGACGGTGATGGCGGTGGAGGATTGCACCAGTGCTGTTATGACCGTTCCGGTCAATGCGCCGGCCCAGGGATTGGCCGTCAGCCCCCGCAGACTTTTTTCCATGGCCGGGCCGGCCAGTTCCTCCAGGTAGCTGCTGATCAGGTGCAGCCCGTACAGAAAGATGCCTACCCCTGCCCCCATACGAACAAGCATTCCCAGAAAAGTCCCCATACCACGCCATGCCCCTTACCGCGATTCTCCCTCTATATGTATGGATGGATACGCAAAAATATGAGAGGCGCCGATCCCGACGCCTCTCTCTGTTCCCATTATGTATCCTCCAGTTCCTGTCCGTAATACGCAAACTTGTTCTTGCCGCTCTTCTTGACCTGATACATGGCTTCGTCCGCACACATGATCAGCTGTTCCACCGTGGCGGCGTCCTTGGGGTAGGTGGCCACGCCGATACTGCCGGTGACTTTCCGCTTCGCTCCCTGGATGGTGAAGGCATTGGCAAACACCTGCCTGCAGCCGTAGGCGGTTTTCTCGATGAGTTTCCCCTGGCTGCTGAGCAGGATCATGATAAACTCATCTCCCGCATAACGGTATGGCGTCAAAATCTGGGATTGCATGGCTTTCATGCGCTCCGCCACCTGCTTCAGCGCTTCGTCCCCCGCCGCATGGCCGTACACGTCATTGATATTCTTAAAATCATCAATATCCAGCATAAGCACCGTACATGGAATCTCCTTCTCAATAGCTTGCGTCAGGTCCTCCATGAACTTGCTGCGGTTGTGAATGCCTGTCAGGAAATCATGCTGGGAAGCGGATTCCAGGATCGTCCTTGTCCCCTCCAGTTCCGAGAGCAGCTTCCTGCGGTGCAGATTGTCATAAAGTACAATCGCCAGAATGACTGCCATGGAAACCCCAAAAATCACCACGGGCAAAATCACATTCTCATATTTCTCAAAAAAAGTGACCCTGTGATTTATCAACACGGCATCCCCGGGCAGCCTGTCTAGATCCAGCCCATAAGCACGCATGATCTCCTCATTGATATAATACACATTGGGACTATCCGCCACTGGGATATCGACAGGCGGCACTCCTGCTATAATCCTGGTGGCCATCTGTCCGGCGAGCAGGCCCGAACCCTTCATGGACACCACATATCCCCCCAGCAGGCCCTCCTCGATGCGGCTGTCCACCATGCGGATCACCGGGACCTTGGTATATTTGACCAATGTCTGAACTGCCTCCCGATCGGTATAGAAATTGCCGCTGGCGTCCTCCGTCATGATGATAAAAAACAGAACGGTATCCTCCCCCCACTGCCACAGCCTGCTTCGCAGATCTGTGGTGGTACATTCGGACACATTGACCTCGCCAAAATTCAGGTCGGGAAACTGCTCCTGAATCCCGTAAAAATTCTCCCGCTCCGCCTGCCCGGTGAGAGAATCGTCCAAAATCGCGATGACCTTGCTGGTATCCGGCTTCAGCAGCAGGGCTAACTCAATATTCTTCTCCAGAGACAGCTCTTCCACCACCCCTGTGATCAAAGGGTCCCGCTCCGCCAGTTCCCGGGCATAAGCCACATTGTTGATGCCCTCGAACACGATGGGAATGCCCTCGAACAACTCTTCCCTGTAATCCATGGCAAAATTAAGCGCCGCGTCATCCCCCACTACCACCACGTCATAGGACTCCACCACTGTCAGGGAGTATTTCAGCCTGTCATAGAGAAGCCTTTCCGCCTCCTCCAGATCCAGCCGTTTTGTATCCATAAATTCATAGTCCACCGCAATCCCCGGCGCCAAACCTTCCACAAAGCCCTCGATCTGGAGCTGAACCGTGTCCCACCCGTAGGAATAGGAACTGATGAACAGCACCCGCCCCCGTTCCCCCTCGGCGCGTGTGGACAGACACGCCCCGAAAAACAGAAAAATACCCATTAGAAAAATCCATACCCCATATGTTTTTTTCATGTGTATGTCCTTGATCCTTCCCTTTGAGATCATATAAGTCAAATGTAAAACATCTTACTCATAATTTCATATCTATACTTACTTTTTATTATAATATATTGTCTATATTTTTGCAAGCAATTTGTTTTTTCGTTTGCCCTGGGCCGACAAAAAGCGCACCCCGTGAGGTCTGCTCCCAGGGTGCGTCATTTTCGCTTTATTTACGCCATGATAGATGGGCTGGGCCGCCTGTAGATCGCCGGATTACCGGGGCCCGCCTGTAGTGCGGGCCCCCAGGCCGCCTGTAGCGCGGAACCCTGGGCCGCGCTACGGGCGGAGCCCCAGACCGCCCTCCAGGGTGATGGTCTCGCCCGTCATGTACTTAAAGTCAGGGGAAGCCAGCTGCACGCACACCCGGCCGATCTCCAGTTCCGCATCGCCCAGATGCCCCATGGGAGGGATGTGCACATTTTTCTCGTAAGCCTCTGGATAGGCCTGTTTGAACTGTTCCAGCTGGGCGGTCCATGCCAGAGGACATACCACGTTCACATTGATCCCGTCCTTACCCCACTCAGTGGCGGCCACCCGGGAGAGCCCGCGTATGCCTTCCTTGGCCGCCGCATAGGCACACTGTCCATAATTGCCGAACAGACCTGCGCCGGAGGCGAAATTAATCACGGATCCCCTGCTCCTGGCCAGATAGGGATAACAGGCCTGCATATAGTAAAACGCGGCATACAGTCCGGAATACAGCGCCAGATCAAACTGCTCCGTGGTATGATCCGCCAGGGTCACGCCGGAAGCGGAAGCCTGGGCATTGTTGATCAGCACGTCGATGCCGCCGAAGGCTTCCACCGTCTGCCTTACCACATTTTCCACCACGGCCTTGTTGTCTGCCCCGGCGCACACATCTGCCTGAACACACAGGACCTTCACACCGTACTTTTCCTCCAGTTCCTGCCTGGCGTCCTCCAGTTTCTTCACATTGCGCCCCGTGATGACCAGATTGGCCCCCTCCTTGGCATAGGCTGTGGCAATGCCGTATCCGATGGAACCACATTTCCCGTCGCTCAGGACAGCCCTCCCTGCCCCTGTTATGATCACTGTCTTTCCATTAAAATTGCCCATAACGTTCTCCTTTCCGCTCAATACCTGTTTTTAAGTTATGATAAATATACCTGTTTTATCCAGACAAGTCAACCACGGCATACAGGTCTGATGCCTTCCTTTCGGAGTGCCGTCCATGAATGTACCGCCTTCAGACTTACCTGATCCCTGCAAGCCAGGCGTTGGGGCTGATCTCCCCCTGCCATACCCGTGTTATCGTCTGGTCCGTATGGGGGACACCGGTTGGATATTTACCGGACCTGTATGGGGAATAGCGCAACCTGGTATCCGCAGACCACCACAATGTAGAGAGGACTGTCTCCCTGCAGCAACGTCTCCGGCACTTCAAAGACCAGATTCCCTTCCTCGGATTCTCCGGGCTCCAGAAGTTCGCTGCAGAGGTAATCGGACATTGTGATCAATTCCGCGTATTCGTAAAAAGATTCCATCCCGGCGTCGGTGACTCCCATGGAGAGATTCTGGTACTGGGACATCATGGGGAGAAAGGTGTCGTCCCACAGTCCCACATTGGTGACGCTCAGCCGAGCCTTCACATATTGGCAGCCCTCTTCCGCCGTACTTGCGAATATGCCGCTTTCCAGGGTTTTTACAATCTCGCTGGAATGGAGCGTCAGTTCCCAGTTGCCTACTACGACAGGTTCCTCCATGCCGAATTCCGTCCGCTCCCCCAGTTGATCCGTCAGCCCCACGTAAGCCTCCGGCTCATTGACATGGCGGTAAATATATGCCAGAGCGCCCGATTCTACCAGCATCGGATACTGTAGTGAATTGTCCCCGTATCCGGTAACGATGGTGGAGGGAGCTTCCTCAATCATGGTTCCCAGATGGCGTAAAAATACCCCTGTCCCGGCCTGGTACAGGTCAATGGAGGTATAGGAATAGATCTCCTGAAACTCCGATTCGCTCCCGGAAGTGCGGTCCTGATAAAAGGCGCCGTACCCGTACTCCGGGGTCAACACCAGATAGTAGTCCGCCTCGTCCACCGTGGCAGGGTATTCCTGGTCCGTGAGATTCAGCATGAAATCCCCCAGAACCCGCAGCGGCGCAGGCGAACCGGGAAATGTCTCCCCGTGGGGGTTCCGATAGAATGCGATAACTTTCTTGCCCTCTGTGTCAATCACTTCCGGCAATCCCTCTTCCACAGGAGCCTGGAGAGACAGTTCCTCTTCCACCGTCACCGCCAGATTCGTATTATAGCAGATCTCCCCTGTTATGGGAGACTCCTTCTTAAATTCCTCTTCCCCAAACTGCTTCTCCTGCATGGGAAGCAGACCGTCCCGCAGGCAGCCCACATAAGCCAGCGCGCCGTCCACCGATTCCGTACGAATCTGATCTGAAGCCAGAAATGCCTGCTGCCAGTCCCTCAGATCCCAATCCTCAAAGTAGCCCGTCTCTGCCAGGCTCTGACCGCACACGGCCAGGCGCGTCGGCTCTTTCCTGATCCAGTTGCCGATGGTCTCCCTGATCCTGTCTCCATTCAGAGAATCAGCGGGAGCGCCCTCTATCAGCGCAAGCAAAGTGTCCTCCTCCAATTCCTTTGCCGCCGCGAACACTGCCGGAATGCCATCGTAGGGATAGGACGCCTCCTCCATGGCTTCCCAGAAAGCCTCGCCTTCCGTGGACACCTTTGTCAGAAACTCCTGGGCGTAGGCTGCCCCCACCGGGTACTCCGCCCGGTACATGGCCCCTCTGGCTTCATCAGAGCTCTGCACGGAGGCCTCCCACAGATCCAGATCGTATCTGATGGTCTCGCAATATTCCAGCATGCAGATCACAGCAGTTGCCTTAAGCTGCTGGTCCAGAGGCGTCTCCCCATCCTGAAGCATTGTCTCCAGCGCCTCCATGTCAATATTGTCGATATGTTCCTTGACATAGTTCTCCAGCTTACCGTCCTGTGCGGCGGCGCTCCAATGGCGCTCCGCCGCAGATGTCTGCCCACAGGCAGTCAGGCAGACCAGTGTGAGACAGATACCGATTATACCTGCTGTCTTCTTCATTCTCTTCTCCTCCTTGTTCGTTCCTTCCCGCGGCCCCCAGGCTGATGGGAATTTCCCTGTTGCCATAGGAAAGGGGCTGCCGCAGCAGCCCCGCTCACACGCTTTTTTATCACGTCCCGGCTCTTGCCCTGCGGTCTGTCAGACCAGCACAGCCCGCCTCTGGTCGGCATACTTCTTTATATTGGATGCGTTCACATATTTCCTGCTGCCTTCGCCTTCCACTACCACCAGCGTGGGGGCCTGCATGACGCCGTAACGCCGTGCCAGTTCCACATTCTCCTCCGCATCTATGACCAGATACTTCTCCCCCTTCAGGTATTCCCTGGCCAGCTTGCAGTTGGGACAGGTCCTGGTAGTAAACAGGTATTTTACCTCCCGGGGCTGTTGGATCTCCACCTTCACCTCGTCCACAAAGCCGGACAGCGTTACCATGCTGCGCATGGGACGCTTCAACACGGACTTCTCCACATTGTACTCCGTGCGGTTGGCGTACTCCTGCAATTTCCCGTCGTTCCAGTTCTGCACCGGCCGATAGTAGCCGGTGATGCGACTGTAGACTTCCGTCTTGCTGCCGCAGTGGGGGCAGGTAAACTGCTCTCCCGACAGATAGCCGTGCTGCCTGCAGATGGAGTAGGTGGGAGACATGGTATAGTAGGGCAGCCTGTAGTTCTCCGCAATCTTCCGCACCAGGGACGCCGCCGCCTTCCAGTCGGGCAGCTTCTCCCCCAGGAACGCATGAAACACTGTACCGGAAGTATAGAGGGTCTGAAGTCCGTCCTGAATATCCAGCGCGTCGAAGATGTCCATGGTATAGTCCACGGGCAGATGGGAGGAATTGGTGTAATAAGGCGTATCCCCCTGTTTCCCCGCCGTCCTGATGGCAGGCCACTTCTTCCTGTCATGCTTGGCCAGGCGATAAGTGGTACTCTCCGCCGGAGTGGCCTCCAGGTTGTACAGATCGCCGTACTGCTCCTGGTAATCGGACAGACGGCTTCGCATATGATTCAGCACTTCCTTGGTGAACTCCTGGGTTCGCTGATCCGACATGTCCGCCCGCAGCCAGTTGGCGTTAAGTCCCACCTCGTTCATACCGATCAGTCCGATGGTGGAAAAATGATTGTCAAAAGTGCCCAAATATCGCTTGGTATAGGGATACAGGCCCTCGTCCAGCAGTTTGGTGATCACGCCCCGCTTGATCTTCAGTGAGCGGGCCGCAATATCCATCATATGGTTCAGCCTCTTGTAAAAATCGTCCCTGTTGGAAGCCAGGTAAGCGATCCTGGGCATGTTGATGGTCACTACGCCCACACTGCCCGTGCTCTCCCCGGATCCGAAGAAGCCGCCTGTTTTCTTCCGCAGTTCCCGCAGATCCAGCCGAAGCCGGCAGCACATGCTCCGCACATCGCCGGGCTCCATGTCGGAATTGATATAATTGGAAAAATACGGAGTGCCGTACTTGGCGGTCATCTCAAACAGCAATCGGTTATTTTCCGTGTCAGACCAGTCAAAATCACGGGTGATGGAATAGGTGGGAATGGGATACTGGAATCCCCTGCCGTCGGAGTCTCCCTCAATCATGGTCTCGATGAACGCCTTGTTCACCATGTCCATCTCCCGCTTACAGTCCTTGTATTTGAACTCCATTTCCCTGCCGCCCACGATGGCAGGCAGTTCCGCCAGATCTGCCGGCACGGTCCAGTCCAGAGTGATATTGGAGAACGGCGCCTGGGTGCCCCAGCGGCTGGGAGTATTAACCCCATAGATAAACGCTTCTATACACTTTTTCACTTCCCCATAGGAGAGCTTGTCCACCTTTACAAAAGGGGCCAGATAGGTGTCAAAGGAAGAAAACGCCTGGGCCCCCGCCCATTCGTTCTGCATGATCCCCAGGAAGTTCACCATCTGGTTGCAAAGCACGGACAGATGCCTGGCGGGCGCAGAGGTAATCTTGCCGGTGATGCCCCCAAGCCCTTCCTTGATCAGCTGCTTCAGGGACCATCCCGCGCAGTAGCCCGTGAGCATGGACAGGTCATGGATATGGATATCCGCATTGCGATGGGCCTCCGCAATCTCCTCGTCATAGATCTCTGACAGCCAGTAATTGGCCGTCACCGCGCCGGAATTGCTCAAGATCAGGCCGCCCACGGAATACGTCACCGTGGAATTCTCCTTCACCCGCCAGTCCTCCACTTTCACATAGCTGTTGACCACATCCTTGTAATCCAGGATCGTGGACTTCATGGTCCGCATTTTCTCCCGCTGTTTGCGGTACAGAATGTATGCCTTGGCCACTTCCTCATAACCGGCCTGGCCAAGCACCTTCTCCACGCTGTCCTGAATATCCTCCACATAGACCGCGCCGTCTTTCACCTTGGACTGGAAATCCGCCGTCACCCGCAGCGCCAGCAGATCCACAATATCATTGTTATACTCCATCTGAGTGGCTGTAAACGCTTTCATAATGACGTCGTTGATCCTGCTGAGTGTAAAATCTACCTTGGAGCCATCCCTCTTCATTACCTGAATCATCCAAACATTCTCCCCTTTTTATAATATAATTCCCCGCCACACTCCGGCCCTATGGCCTTTCCGATAAACTGCATCTACCATTCTACCATCCCCCGGATCATAAGTCAATTAATCCTCCACAATATCTAGTATTTCGTTAATTAATTCATGGCAAATCTAGTGTGCTGTATCGTTGACTTTCAGTAAAATGACGCCGGATGAATTTTCAGTCTGCAAGGCGGAGGAGGGAGGCGATGCGGTGGCATCGTTGACCG
>JAAWKU010000099.1 GCA_022797535.1 Lachnospiraceae bacterium
ACAAACATAAGAAACCATAAGATTCGGCGCTTCACGTACAGTCTGTTATGTAAATATTATAAGTATATATGTTTGTTCCGTCAAGTGTATCCCTGTGGATCTCACGCCAAACGCATGAATGCTTCCCTTTCACTGAGTTTACTTTTTCCTTTTCTCCTAATTCGTTTATTTGTACCTATTGACTGACTCCCGATTTGACAGCTTATAAATATACGAAAGCAGCCATAATTCAACATAAAGCGGTTTATTTTCTGTCTATGAATATATATTTATACAGGTATTTTACCAGACACAATAAAACGAATTGGGACTTCCTTTTTTTACAAAGATACATCTTGTAGGCAAGCAGAAGCGGAATTTTCTGCATATCCCTAAAACCCCTGCTGGATTTTGCTGAGAAAATATGGCACATAATAAGCAAAACTAAATTGTTTACCTCTTTTATTTATTTGTTGACAATTTGCGTCAAGAAATGTATACTTACTGTACAATATGGTTTACATTATGGCATCCTCTCAGAACATCCCTGTTTCAAGTCACATACCATCAGCACAGGGACTGAATAAAAGACGGCGCGTCCGGTTGTTTGGATGGAAGGATTGTTTTATGTGAGACATATGAGAAACCAAAAAGGAGAAAAGAACTATGAATACCAAAAAAGTTACTCTAATCGGTCTGATGACTGCCGCAATCTGTGTGCTTGGTCCCATTTCCTTCCCTCTGCCCATCAGTCCGGTTCCCATTTCCCTGGGCCTTCTGGGTGTGCTATTGGCCACCTATCTGCTGGGGATGAAATGGGGCACAGTCAGCTGCCTGGTATATCTGCTGCTGGGGCTGGTGGGACTCCCTGTGTTTACTGGATTTTCCGGCGGAGTAGGCAAACTGTTCGGGCCCACAGGCGGATATCTCATTGGCTATATATTCCTGACATTGATCGCAGGCTTTTTTATCAGCAAGTGGCCTGCAAAATGGCCGCTGCATCTGGCTGGTATGATATTGGGAGTGGCGGTGTGCTATCTGTTCGGCACATTGTGGCTGAGTTACCTGATGAAGCGCACGTTTATGGAGGCGCTTTGGCTGGGCGTGATCCCCTACATCCCTGCCGACATGGTTAAAATAGCCATCACTCTGAGCTTGGGCGGGGTAATCCGCAGGCAGCTTGGAAAAGCCGGGCTTGTAGGATAAGAGTCCCCCTTGCCATCCCCTGTGAAATGTGTTAAACTGTTTTTCGTTGCAGGAGTCTCACTGACAAAGGTTGTCAGAAGATCCAAACCGAGTGTTCGTGACCTTCCACTCGTTAAAAAAATACTAGAGGAGATTTAATCAATGAAAAACAGTAAAACACTTTTTTTGGCCCAGGCGGCGTTAATCGCCGCCCTCTATGTGGTATTGACTTTGCTTGCCAATGCTCTGGGGCTGGCAAACTATGCCGTTCAGCTTCGCTTCTCCGAGGCGCTCACCATCTTACCCTTTTTTACCCCTGCCGCCATACCAGGCCTGTTCCTGGGATGCCTGATCAGCAATCTGCTCACTGGCGCCATCCTCTGGGATGTGATATTTGGCAGCCTGGCCACACTGCTGGGAGCCATGGGTACTTACCTGCTGCGGCGTCATAAATGGCTGGCCCCCCTCCCTCCCATTGCGGCCAACACGCTGATTGTGCCTCTGATACTGTATTTTGCGTATCGAATTCCAGGCTCCATCCCCTATTTCATGCTGACCGTGGGAATCGGAGAAATATTGTCCTGCGGCGTGTTGGGTATGTTGCTGCTCTTTTTGCTGCAAAAGTATAAAAAATATATTTTTTCTGCCACAGCGGCAAAGAAATAGACACGCCTTCACACAAAATGGCTCCTGCAACGCTATTTTGACAGAAAAAACAATTCTGAAACGAGCCTGTTTTATCTGATCGTCTTAAGTACAGTATATACCAGCCGTTATTATTTGTCTGCTGGACCGATCTGCCACATGCGCTCAATCGGGGGCTTGCAGGAAATTTTTTCCGCTTTCTGCAATTTTTCCTGCATATTTGCCGATGACTCCCGACTTATTCACAGTTTCCCCTCATACTTATGGATTGTCAATGCCCACTTAACCTGCTAACAAGGCTGCTTCGTTTGATAACAGATGTATTTGCGGGTTAATCCCTTACAGCACTATCTCCCGCACCTCATCCTCAATCAGATAACACATCTCCTCATGAGCATTCACATTTTCAGCGATTTGTTCAGTGTCCAGTTTTATGTACCTGAGATCCGCACTGACCAGCAATATACCCTTCCGGTCATAAATCTCCGTCCTCATGGTCGCAAACTTGGAGGATGCTTTCACCAGGATCCCTTTACCCACCAACTCCTCCCGATAGGGAACAGGCTTTCTGTATTTTACTGCCATGGACATGGTGACTCCCATGACCTCCTCGCCTTCCTGGGCCCACAGCGCCCTCAGCCCCAGTTCGTCAAGCATGGTGGCGGACAGTCCCCCGTGAACCCTTTGGGGGAAACTCTGATGTTCCTCCCCATAACGGAAAATAGTCATGACACTGCCGTCCTCCATATTGTAGAACTGAGCCCTCATGCCCAACGGGTTATCCATGCCGCAGACAAAACACATCCTGCTGTTTCTCTGTTTTCCCACTACCTTCATTTCTGTATCTCCTCCTTTACTGTCTGTATCCCTGTTTTCTTTCCCTTTCCCATGAGAAATCTCAGATGCCCGTTGAGCAGCCAGATCCAAAACAGTTCCAATATAACCATCACCACAGCCAACACAATATAATGGGTAATAATATGGCCTGTAGCCGCCAATACCCTGGCCCCTGCCTGTTGAGCAATATGGATCACACGGATGTCCAAGTGTGTCACCATGATAATCAGAGAGTGCTTCCCCAGATATTCCAGAGGCGTAAATCGTCCTATGAGGCAGCACAGAAAGAGAGTTCCGCCGGTAAGGCACAAGGCCGCCAGGAGAAACAGGGCCCCATTCCCCAGAAGCAGATAGCAAAACGATACCGGGTAGCCAGATACCCGCGCATTGACTACAGCCAGCCAGGAGCCCACAGCGACCATGCCGGCTCCTGCCAATGCCAGCGCCCATCTCCGTTCCAGAAAACACTCCGTCAATATGCCCATCCCTTCCCCCAGCGCGCAGAAAAACATGCCCATACAACCCCGCAAAACCGTGCAGGCTATCTTTAGCAGGAATGCTCCGACGGACATCTCCATTCCCGCCGCCTGGCCTGGCACGCCCTTGAAAGCACAGAGTCCCACGGCCAAAAGAGTCAGGAGAGCCAGCGCCACAGGGTAAGACAGTCTTTTACGCAAAAGCTGATATCCCGTGGCACCTACGAAAAACACCGGCAAGAACCATAGCACAGATATGCCGAAAAATGACAGAAAGTCCCATACCCTGGCGGCTATCCCTGTGAATAAATGGGGCATGGGAGTAAGTAATTCTTTTATACCATCCCATGAAATGCTGATGAGACTGAACCAGAAATAAGGTATCAAAATAGAACGGGCTCTGTCCCGGATCACAGAACCGCACTCTCGCTCATACAGTCTGCCCTGTCCCGTGAGCAAACCTGCCGCCACGAAAAACAGCGGCATATGAAAGGCATTGAGCCAGAGTTTCCAGGAATAGGGTGTGGCCTCCATATGTCCCAGCACCACCAGAATGATTCCCAATCCTTTGTAGATATCCAGATACCGGATCCTGTTCTTTTGCATATTAACCAGCTTCCTCTCCCCGTAAACCGCCGTCTTTCTTTTGCGTTCTCCCTTCGGTATACCTGTGCACCAATAAGTTTACATTTCGTCCAATGGTCTGCCCTAGTGTACTGCATCGTTGACTTTCAGTAAAATGACGCCGGATGAAATTTCAGTCTGCAAGGCGGAGGAGGGAGGCGATGCGGTGGCATCGTTGACCGACGACAACGCAGGCCGATGGAAATTCAGGCAAGGCGGTTTGCCGGAATATAATTGAGTCAGCACACTAGTTTCCATCTGCCGCGTTGGCTTCACTCAACGATACAGCCGCATCGCCTCGTTTAATCACCTCGCAGACTGAAAATTCATCCTGCGCCATTTGACTGAAAGCAAATGTATCGGCACACTATTGTACTGCTCTGATATAGGTGATAAAGGGGTTACCGTTTTCCTCCATCCACTCCCGGGTGTCGTTCATCCCCTTTTTGTAAAGCCTGCCCGAAGCGGGCTCCATCACCACCACATTATACTCGTTAAAGCCTGTAAGCAGCACTGCCTCTCCGTCCTTCAGAAGGGCCAGCACCGGAATGTCCTGGTTGATGAAATACAACATGGAATCCAGGCTGCAGCCCCCCAGATCCAGCACCTGGGCCTGCCCCTCCAGGCTTTCTTCCAGAATCTGCCTGGCTGTTTTGCCCCGGTCGAGCAGGTTACCCGTGTTCCCCACAATCCCCTCCAGAGCCAGCATGCTATCCAGGCATACGGCCAGGCTGCTCTTATCCTCCGTGGCTGCCTGGGCCGTGATAGCCATAATCTGGTTGCGCAGTACCCGATTCCCCCTGACCCATATGGTTCTGCCGCTTTCATCCACCACCACGCCGGAGCAGGCGTCTGCCTCACGGATGGCCACCGCCGGATCATAATAGATCCCTGCCGTGCGGCCCAGATCATACACATAGTAATGCTCCTGCTGGTTGTCCACAGGCAGCACCACATCTCTTCCCCCCTCAAAGATAACTTCCTTGGGCGTCAGAACCTGCAGAGCTTTCACATCGATCTCTTCCCGCACCTGAATCTGTACCAGCTTTTCATAGGTGTCCACCGCTGCCACCACCAACTGGTTTCTACCCACATCCTGGGACACACTGTTCATTATATGATCCTGGGATGTGCTGACGAAACTGCCGTCCTCCCTGCGCAGAACCCGTTCCAATGTGATCTGGTTCTCCTCCACCTGGCAGGACAATGTATAGATATTATCCCGCTGGTAGGCTTTCAGCAGCTTCCCGGACGCGTCTCTAATGCACACCTGATACAGAGGGAAAAACTGACGTCCCACCGCATCGCTGGTCACATCCTCCTGTTTTGCCACGCCGTAGACAATATCCTCCCCCATGAAGCCCAGCGGACGGGCTATCTCGTCCGGGCCCACATCAATCCGGGTCAGCTGTTCCGTACCCAGGTTCATGATCTGCAGCCCCTGATCCTGACGCCACACCACGATCTTATGGCTGTCTGAAATCACCATGGCCTCGTCGCTTTCCACCAGGGCAATTCTGTCGCTGGTTCGCTCCTGAGTGTCCACTTCGTAAATGCCATGATCCAGATAGAGGTAAAGTTTTCCCTCCCGGTTCAGGTACAGTAGTTCCTCCAGTTCCCGCTCCAAGATCTCAAAAGTCTTGTCATAAGGAATATACACCAGTTCCTCAATGGTATTACGGCCGCTATTGTAAGTGTATAGCTGGATGCCCACCTCCCCTTCATGCCTTCCCCTGTTCATATACCCGTATACGGCAAACTGTACATTGTTTCCCTCATCCACATCCAGGATCTTCAGGTCGAACCGACGGTACATTTCCCGGGCGTCCCACTGTACCCGGCTGTTCTGGGACTGATCCTCATAAAAAGAGAAAAGCAGCGCCAGCCTGTTGGTGGTCACATTGTAGCTGCACAATCTCCCCGCCGCTTCAAACACCACAATATTACCATCCTCGCTCTCCACCAGAGCCGTATCCTCCCCCACGATGCCCAGCATGATCTTGTCGTTGCCATAGATATCCCCCTTTACGGCGGGTATCTGTTCCATGGTCCTCTCGAATTCCAGCAGATATACCCGCTCCGAAGTATAACGGATCCGATACTGTTCTTCCACCAGGTAGCAGTCCTGATCCCGGCCGCTGCCTGTGGCCACCAGATAGTGAAGTTCCATGGAAGCGGTCTGAGTGGCCAGTTCCACCAGGTTCACGGCGGGCTGAGTCAGACGTCTCACGTCCAGGTCACCCCAGGTAATCTGGTGGAAGCTGCTGTGTATATCCACCTTATGGAAAGTGGTATTGTCCCCCTGAGAATTGCTCTCCAGGTATTTGATCAGATCCCTGGCAGCCTCTTTATCAAAGGTCTTTTGGTGGAAGTCCCACACATATTGCAGTTTTTCATATCCCCAGGTATTGTCACTCCATATGGCTCGGGTGTAATACCAGATTTCCCTGCCTCTGTCATCCGTCAGCACCAAAGCCAGGGAATATTCCGTGTCTTTCTCGATCAGATCCTTCAGAGCAGTTTCCACCCGTATGGTGCTCCCGGGCGAATACTTGGTAATCTCTGTATTTTCTATGAGGCGGCTGCCGTCCCGACTGCGCACCTCCATGCGGATTCCTGTCAGGTTGGTCCCGTAGGTGTCAATCCGAAATACCAGTTCCCTGTTCGTCCCCAGTTCCGCAATGGTCCCCCGCTGGTAGGCGGTGTCCATGGCCTGGGCATACCCATGCAGTTCATTGTAAGCAATGTCCCCTTTCTCCAAAGTGATAATGGGGAAGCTGGCCGCCGACAATTCCATAGTCATATTTCGGTTGTCATGATTCATAACCCTGCCTGCCACCAGCAATGCGACCACAAAAGTCAACAGAAAAATCACCCATTTAATAATAACTTTTTTCATGGCCGCTCCTTTCCCATACGTTGCGGGCCCGCCTGTATCTACGCTTCAACCCGGCGGTACGTCGCGCTTTCCGTCCATACTTTATTTCACTTTATTTCGCAGGTATCTCCTGCTCTGTCACTGCTCCAGACAGGCTTCCTGCCTTTTGGGCATATGCTGCGCCCCGGCTGTCCCCTGCGTCCCGGTCCGTCTCTTCACCCTCTGGACCAAAAGTTCCTGCGCTTATGTTCCGCTCCAGCAGGCGCGCCAGCGTAGGGTATATTCCCAGCAGTTCCATGGTCTGTTGCAGTGAGTTCCCCTGCTCCCGGCAGGGGGCCTGCCTTTTACGCATATGCTGTGCCCCGGCCGCGCCCTGCGTCCCGGTTTGCCTCTTCACAGCACGGATCAAAAGATTCTTGGGCGTATGTTCCATATCGATAAACTCCAGGATCTGGGCATCGTACCCCTGCTGTTCCAGCAATCCCGCCCGCACCGCGTCTGTGACCAGGGCCGACATGCGCTCCCGGATCAAGCCGTAGCGCAGTAAAGGCTCCAGTTCCCGGCAATGAATCTGTCTGTTTACCTCATGCTGGCAACAGGGAACCGCCAGGATAACCCTGGCCCCCCAGCCTACGGCTTTTTCCAGCGCATAGTCCGTGGCAGTATCACAGGCGTGAAGAGATACCACCATGTCCACCCTCTGCGTCTCCTCATAAGTGCTGATATCGCCCACCTGGAAATGCAGATTCTCATAACCGCACCTGGCGGCCAGTTCATTGCAGCTCCGGATCACATCGGCTTTCAGGTCCAGCCCCGTGACGCGGATATCCCTGCCCTGCAACACATGAAGATAGTAATACATGGCGAAAGTCAGGTAAGACTTGCCGCAGCCGAAATCTATTACATGGATCTGCCCTTCCCCGGGCAGCTGGTCCAGTATATCCTCTATAAACTCCAGATATCTGTTGATCTGGCGGAATTTGTCATATTTACTCCTGGTGATCCTTCCATCCGGGGTCTGGACTCCCAACCCCACCAGGAAATCCACTGGACGACCTTCCTGCAGAATATACTGCTTCTCTCGGTTATGGGAAAATTCCCTGGGGGCATTACAGGATGTGCGTCTGGTTTTGATTGTGATTTTTCCCTTCTTGCTCACCAGCACAGTGGCGCTCCTGTCTTTTGCCGTAATCTCACACTGGCAGAATGTACCGGCCAGCAGCCTCTCCACCAGTTCACAGATTTCTCCCGCACGATGATTCTCATGAAATACCTGGGTTCCCGCATACCTTGTCCCCTGGAACCAGATTTCTCCCTTGAGAAGCACCGGGCGAATCTTCAGCTTGTCCCCATAAGATTTGTCCCTGCTGTTGCTTAATACCGCCTGCACCAGCCCTTCATTCACCATCTCTTTCAGCAATCCGCTTAACTCGTCCATCCCCAACTCTCCCTAATTAGAGTTCCACCAATTCCCTCTCGGCACACATACTGTTAAAAAATATGTTTTAAGTCCCGCAGAGCCACGAAAACGCGTGGTTCCCGTGGCCCTGCCTGTTGTAATGCCTTATCAGCTCAAGCTGAAAAATCCTCTTTTGCCGCCCCGGCGGCGCTTATATACTTCATTGACCAGAAGCACAAAAATCAACGGTTGTCTGGGCTCCCCGTCGCCATCAGGGTTCTCCTGTTCGGGATGCCTCTGCCTCTCCTCCCGCCGGATAATATCGGTTATATTGTCAGCCGTGCGTTCCAACGTGTATCGGTCAGGATATTCATCGTATATCACACTGCCCTCATAGTCCAACTTATCCAGAATCTCGGCGATCCTGGTCTGGTAATGCCTGACCTCCGCCGGATACATCTGCCGGAAATATTCCAGATCCCGCAGCACGTCCCCGTCCTGCCTGCCGTAAGGAGTACCGTTCCCATAGCCTGCCACCGGATATGTCATATAAAAAGGTAAAATCCTGCGTTCAAAATCCATGTCCATGATGCCTTTTCTTTTTCTATAACATATGCATCCGGTATATCCGCCGTTACTGGCTGGGCAGGCCGGGCGTCCCTACTTTAACACCTGGATACGGGCCATCGCCCTCAACAGGGCAGTCTCCGCCCTGGCTATGTCCGTATCGCTGGCATGTTCATGAATGCGCTCTTCCGCACGTTCTCTGGCGGCCTCCGCCCTGGCGCCGTCGATCTCGTCCGGCCATTCCACAATCTCTGCCAGAATCGTGACTTTATCCGGCAGGATCTCCACGAAACCGGCATGGAGCGCGGCTTCCTTCTCGCCCTCCGGCTCCGTGATGGTAAGCACGCCGGGCTTTACGATCACCGTCATGGGCAGATGGCCGGGCAGCACGCCGATTTCACCCTCAGATGTGTTAAACTCCACCATCTCCGCCTCGCCCTCATAAAATACTCTGTTGGGCGTAATGATCTTCAAAGTCAAGCAATTATTTTCTGCCATGGAAAACCTGCCTTTCCCTATTTCACTCTGGCCAGGACATCGTCGATGCTGCCGGCGTTCAGGAAATAGCTTTCCGGAATGTCATCATGCTTGCCCTCCAGGATCTCCTTAAAGCCCTGAATTGTCTCATTGATAGGCACATATTTGCCTTCCATACCGGTGAACTGTCCTGCCACGAAGAAAGGCTGTGACAGAAATCTCTGCACCTTACGGGCGCGGGAAACCACCAGCTTATCATCCTCGGACAACTCATCCATACCCAGAATAGCAATGATGTCCTGCAATTCCTTGTATCTCTGCAGGATTTCCTGCACACCGCGAGCCACATTATAATGTTCTTCGCCCACGATGCGGGGATCCAGAATACGGGAAGTGGATTCCAGAGGATCCACAGCCGGGTAAATACCCAATTCTACGATGGAACGGGACAGCACAGTGGTAGCGTCCAGATGGGCAAAAGTAGTGGCAGGAGCCGGGTCAGTCAAATCGTCCGCAGGCACATATACTGCCTGAACGGAAGTGATGGAACCATTCTTCGTGGAGGTAATACGTTCCTGCAAAGCACCCATCTCTGTCTGCAGCGTGGGCTGATAGCCCACGGCGGAGGGCATACGACCCAACAGAGCGGACACTTCACTGCCCGCCTGGGTGAAGCGGAAGATATTGTCGATAAACAGCAACACATCCTTGCCGCCCTTGTCGCGGAAATACTCTGCCATAGTCAGGCCGGTAAGACCTACACGCATTCTGGCTCCGGGGGGCTCGTTCATCTGTCCAAACACCATAGTGGTCTTGTCGATAACCCCGGACTCACTCATCTCATGATACAGATCGTTACCCTCACGGGTACGCTCGCCCACACCCGTAAACACGGAATAACCGCCGTGCTCTGTGGCAATATTGCGGATCAATTCCTGGATCAGCACGGTCTTTCCCACACCTGCGCCGCCAAACAGGCCGATCTTACCACCCTTCTGATAGGGGCACAGCAGGTCTACCACCTTGATGCCGGTCTCCAGCAATTCCGTCTCCGTGGACTGCTCCTCAAAATCCGGTGCCGCCCTGTGGATGGGCTCATAACTCACATCCTTCGGAGCAGGCTTGTTGTCAATGGGCTTTCCCAGCACATTGAAGATACGTCCCAGGGTGTTTTCACCCACAGGCACAGTGATGGGCGCGCCAGTGGCAATGGCATCCATGCCCCTCACCAGACCGTCCGTGGTGCCCATGGCAATACATCTCACAGTGTCGTCGCCCAGATGCTGGGATACTTCCACCGTCAACTCATTGCCGTCCCTGCCAGGAATCACGATTGCTTCGTTGATCTCAGGCAGTTGGCCCTCGCCAAAGCGGATATCCAGCACCGCGCCAATGATCTGGGTAATCCTTCCTTTATTTTTTCCTGTCATAAAACATCCCTTCTTCATTTAGAGTTACGCATCTGCCCTCACAGTGCCATTCCCGGTGAGGAACAAAACATCCTTACTATGGCTGCTTTGTTCCCCAGGCGCTGTGTGCTGGATGCCGATTTAGAGTTTCGCAGGAGCGAGGAACTACGAAATTGCCTCCGCTCCGGCTATAATCTCTGTCAATTCCTGTGTAATAGAGCCCTGACGAGCCCTGTTGTATTTCAGCGTCAAGTCACTTATCATTTCTTCCGCATTACTGGTAGCATTGTCCATGGCCTGCATACGCGCGCCGTTCTCGCTGGCTACGGCCTCCATCAGCCCTCCGTAGATCAGACTGGCCACATATTTGGGAATAATCATCTCCAGGGCCTCTTCGTCATCTGCCTCGAAGTTCATGGGCACTTCCAATTCCTCTCCGCCAACATCCTCCCCCTGCTCCACCGGCAGGAGTTTCAGCAGCGTAGGTACATGACTCACCGTGTTCTTAAAAGCTGTGTAGGCCAGGTAGATCTCCCCTACTTCCCCCTCTGCGTATGCCTTCAGCAGTTCGCTGCACAGCAGCATAGCGTCAGGGTAGGCAGGCTCCTCCACCACATCGGACAGATCCATCCGCACCTCGTAGCCCTCTCTGACAAAGGCATCCTTGCCCTTGCGCCCGGCAGCATAGATCAGCACATCCTTCTTGTCCCAGCCTTCATGGCGGGTCACCAGCTTTACAATATTGGAGTTATATCCCCCTGCCAGTCCCCTGTTGGAGGATATCACCACCACCGCCTTTCTGGCGGTTTCGGCAGGCTGCAAATACCTGTGCTGCATATTGCCCACCCTGGCCAGTATACGGTTCACCGTCTGGTACATACAGTTAAAATAGGCCTTGGAATTCTCTGCGTTGGCTCTGGCTCTCTGCAGCTTTACGGTAGAAACGAGTTTCATGGCTTTGGTGATCTGCTGGGTGCTCTGTATGCTCCCCTTCCGACGCTTGATGTCACGCATTGATGCCATAATTACCTCTTTCCCGCATATCACAGATCTATCTGCGATATTGCATAAATACATATTCAGCATCCGAAGTCCGGCAACGACCAGACTCCCATGATGCCGCATTGCTCTCTACACGCCAGTGTACTGTCCGCATTGTATTCAGGCAAACCTCCTTACCCGAGTTTCCATCAGACTGCGTTGTCGTCAGACGACGATGTCACAACATCGCCTCCCTCCTCCGCCTTACTGATGGAATCTCTGCCTATGGAGCTTCGCCAGATATAATGCGGCCAGCACACTAGTGTACCGTATCGTTCACATTTCGCAAAATGACTTGCCTGAATTTCCATCTGCCGCGTTGTCGTCGGTCAACGATGCCACCGCATCGCC
>JAAWKU010000100.1 GCA_022797535.1 Lachnospiraceae bacterium
GCCATAGCCGCCGTCCCTGAGCGGGAATATCCAGGGATGAAGCAGGCTCATGGGATTGAGCGAGCCGTCCTGATTCTCCGTGGCCAGGGCAAACAATACGCCGCCGTTATGGTTCAGGGGGCGGAAAAGTTCCCCCTCCTGCAGCGCCAGATGCATACTGTACGCAAGTTTGGGATCATACAGGACATTGTCAATGGGTTCTCTGGTATAACATAGCAATCTACTCATAGTTCACCTCTCAAATTATTCCACATTTTGCCGGACAGCAGAACGCACCGTGGCTTCCTGCCATCCAGACATGCGCGGAACTCCCCGCCCGGTCCATGGCAGAAGAGCCCCGCATTCTCCCAAATATGCCGGTTTCATCATTTCCACCGAATCATGAAATTATACAGGCCACTGCGGATGGCCTGGCTGTCATGATCCGCGCCGGGCACCTCATACCACAGATGTTCCACGCCGTTTTCCTCCAGGATCTGATGATAGCTCTCCGGGAATTTGCCCACCACACCGTCTTTGGTTCCGCAGCACACCATCAAAAGTTCCGGCAGCAGCGCTCCGTCCTGGAACCGCAGTTCATCCTCCTGCAGCTGACCCGGATGGGACATGGCCCAGTCCTTTGCCGGGGTCAGTCCCGGCGCCGGGGATATGGCGCCGATATAGCCGAACAGATCTGGCCTGTTGACGCCGATGTAAAGTGTCTCCCGTCCACCCATGGAAAAGCCTATGATCCCCCGGTTCTCTCGGTCTGTCAGCACGGAATAATGGCTCTCAATATAGGGAATCAGGTCAACGGTCAGTTCGTTGATAAAATTGTCGTAGGGAGCCACTTCCTCATTGCTGAAGCCAGGCTTCTGGTTGGGATCCGAAGTGGCGTACATATCGGGAAATACCACGATCACTTCCCTGGCCCTTCCCTCCGCGCTGAGATTGCCCAGTATCTGAGGGATGGCATTGTTGGCATCCCCTATCATAGAGTACTCGTCTCCGAAGATCCCATGCTGGAAATACAACACCCCATACTGTTTTTCCGGGTCATATCCCGCCGGCAAAAGCACATTGGCTCCCCGATCCAGTCCCGTGGTCTCGGAATGGTAGGTGATATGTTCCACGCTGCCGTATTCTCTCCCCGCCACGTTCCTGGCAATCTCCTCCGGACATTTGTCCTGCAGCTCTCCCTCTTCTCCTGTAAAGCGCCAACTGCCGATCTCATAACTGTCACCATTGTCCGGGCCGCTGTAGAACAGGAAATACAGATCATGCACACCAGTGACTTCGCTCTTCAGCTCCGCCTCATACATGACAAATTCTTCCTCTGCCGCAGCCTTTTCCTGCAGGCTGCCCAAAGGCACATAGCCCAGAATGTCCCCCTGCAGTCCGTCAATCCGCAGCTGGATCAGCCCCTCTTTACCCGCTGTGCGGCGGGCGGATATCTGTATCCCTGTGGGAGAATTTTCACCAAAATCCACCCCCTGCACTTTCATAAAATCCCCGCTGTCAATAGCTGTCAGCGCCATGACGCCTGCACCGCCCGTCTCCACGGCTGCATCACCGTCCACTGCAGTACTATGGCCGTCGGCCCTGAAACCAGCCACCACCACCGTGTCCAGACCGCCCTGCACCGCCATGGTGGCGGCGTTCACTTCCTGGTAGGGATCCACATAGCCAAGCTGCTCCCGCCCTTTCATGGTCATGCGGATCTTTCCGATGGTTCCATCCTCTCCCATGGAAAAGCCGTCCACATGGGTACAGCGGTAGCCCTTCTCCACGCCCATCTTTTTCTCCAGGGTGCGGGCATGGTAAGCGATATACCAGTTGTCCTGAAAGCGGAACACACAGTGGTGATTATTGCCGTACAGGCCGTTTAACTTGCCGGGGTTCTCCAGGATCACCTCTTTGAAGGTGAAAGGACCCATGGGGCTGTCGCTCTCCAGGCTGGCGATCTCCGCGTTGTGGAATCCAAAGGCCGCCGTCCCTTCTGCGTCCACCTGCCAGTTGGTACAATAGGTATAATAATATTTATCGTTATATTTATGTATGCCGGAATCCTCGAACAGATAGGGCACATCAATGGGCTTGGGATCCCCTTTCAGGCTGATCATATCCTCTCCCAGTTCCACCACCCTGGCCGTACCGGGAGCCGACACCTTATCCTCCGGCACGCCGCCCCCAAAGTACAGGTAGGCTCTGCCGTCCTCGTCCACCAGCACCGCCGGGTCAAAGAGCCACAGCACTTCCGCGCAGGTGGGAGTCTGCCAGGTCACCAGCCCATGGCCGATGGGATCGGTGAAAGGCCCGGTGGGGCTGTCCGCCGTCAGCACGCCGATGCCCCCGCCCCCGTCCGCAAAATACAGGAAAAATCTGTCCTGACCGCCAATGTTTTTCCAGGCCGCCGCCGGGGCCCAGGAATTGTTGGCCCACTTCGCCGCTCCCTGGCTGCCCGCCATCTCTATGGAACCATGATCCGTAAAATTCACCATGTCCGCCGTGGAGATCACATTGATCTGATGGATTTTGCCATAGGTATTCTCTTTGACATCCTCCCCCTCATATTCGAAAGCGTCCGCCGTCATATAGAAATAAACCCTGCCATTATACTCCATGGCATAAGGATCCGCCCCAAACCGCTGTGTCATCAACGGGTTGGCGTCCTCCAGTCCCTTGTAAGTCTCCGCCGGTTTCATATCCTGAAAATAAGCTGCGTAATCCCTGTTCATATCTCCCTCTTCCTCCTGGCCTTCCGCCCCGGTACTCCCACCGGCCGCAGAACTGCCCTGGTCTGCCGCCTGCTGCCCTTCCTCGGAGCTTCCCTGCGTTCCTTCCGCCAGACTCCCCTGAGAAGTTCCCTGCTGCTCTGTCCCCCGGGACGCGCCGGCATCCTCCGATGCCGACTCCCGTCCGCTGCTTTCGCCTGCCCCTGCGCCCGTGGCCCCCGCCGGCCCGCCGCAGCCGGCCAGCGCCACGCACAGGGTCAAAAGCAAACCCCATTTTTTCCATTTCATACCCCTTACTCCTTGTCCGCAAAGCATTCCAACACCTTTGCTCCTTCCCGGGCAAACACGATATACTCATCCAGCTCGGCGTGACAGGTAATCCATCTGCCCCCTTCTTCCACATGGCCGTCCCGGGTCAGCACCCATTTTCCCTGGGGCAGATACACCCGGCGTTCCACCGCACCCTGCTCATAAATGGGAGCCACCAGCAGATCCGCGCCGTAAAAATATTGATCTTCCAGGGTATAACACTGCTCATCCTCCGGGAACTCCCAGAACATGGGACGCATAATGGGCGCCCCGGTACGGCTGGCCTCGTCCATATACTGACAGGTATAATCTTTCAGCCTCTCCCGCAGTTCAATCAGCTTTTTCAGGATGGGGTAATTACGCTCCCCGAAACTCCAGATCTCATTGTCTCCGCCGCTGGCCTCCTTGACGCCGGGATGGCGCTGCTTATACCAGGAGGGACGCAGCCGGGAGCCATGGAGCCGCATCACCGGGCAGAACACGCCAAACTGGAACCATCTGACGATCAGTTCCCGGAAGTATTCGCTCTCAATATCCCCGGAGAGGAATCCGCCGATGTCCGAATTCCACCAGGGGATACCGCACATGCCCATGGACAGGCCGCTCTCCATGCTCATCTTCAGGTTGTGGAAACTGGAAGGAATATCCCCGTTCCACACGATGGCGCCGAACTTCTGGCTGCCGGGATAGGCCGCCCGGGTCAGGGATACGATCTCTTCCTCCCCTTCCTCTTTCAAACCGTCATAGAAGGTTTGCGCATAATAGTAAGGATACATCTGGGCCACCTGGGCGCCGTTTCCCAGATAGTATTTCAGATGCCCCGGCTGCTGAGGATGCACCTCCGGCTCCGCCTCGTCCAGCCAGAAAGTCTTGATCCCATGGCGGTAGTAATTCTCCTTTGCCTTGCCCCACACAAACTTCCTGGTCTCCGGGTTCATGGGGTCGAAAAAGGTCTGCTGCCCGTAGAAATCAAAGGTGCCGAACTGCCCGTTCTCCGTGCGCACCAGCATATTGCCCTCGCTCATCTCGGAATAGTTCTCACTGGCGGGATTGATGGTGGGCCAGATGGAGACCACCGGGTGGATACCCATTTCCTCCAGTTCCCGGCACATGGCATTCGGATCCGGCCAGTACTTGGGGTCAAACTTCCATTCCCCCTGCTCGGTCCAGTGAAAATAGTCGATGACAATGGCGTCGATGGGAATGCCCCTCTTTTTGTACTCCCGGGCCACCTCCAGCAAGTCCTCCTGGCTTTCGTAGCGCAGCTTGCACTGCCAGAATCCCGCTGCCCACCGGGGGAACCTGGGCGCATAGCCGGTGAGGTCGCAATACCTCTCCATGGTCTGGGCCGGTGTCTCCCCCGCATAGATAAAGTAATCCGCCTGATAGGCGCTGTCCGCCACAAACATGGTGTGATTGCGGGTGGTCTCGCAGCGTCCCGGAGCCGGATTGTTCCAGAAAAAGCCGTAGCCCAGGGAGGAATACAGCACCGGCAGCGTGGACTTGGTGTTGTAATGGATGATCTGGCTGGTGCTGCCCTTGCGGTCAAACAGATCCTCCTGCTCCTGGCCCATGCCGTAGAAATGCTCCCCTTCATTGGCGTCAAAGATCACCTTGACCTGATAATGATCCCCCTCCACATGCATGTTGCGGTTGGTATAATCCCCCTCAAACCGGGTGTGCAGAATCTGCTTCCCCCTGCGGTAATAGGTGATAATCCCGCCGTACCAGGGACTTCCCGCCTCTATGGTAGCGCTGACCATGCCGTTTACAATGGTGGCCTTTTTCTCATCTCCTGACACCACACACTCGTCCTGGGTGGCAGGCTCCAGCACCGTCCATTTCTCATCCGAAATCCGGCCGTTTTTGGTGCTGCGGCAGCGCAGGCAATCCCTTCCGTAAGGCTCTATCACCGTCAATTCGTCCCTGCGCTGGAACACCAGTCTCTTGTCCTCAATCCTGATCTTTCCCATATTCTTTCTCCCTTTCTATAAATACGCCCCTATTCCTTTCCCCGAAGGAGTATGACTCCCCACTTTACTGAGGAAGATGCAGCAGGGGCATCCCCTGCTCATTGACATACACACGATGGAAGGTGGCGCAGCGCTGATGATATTGTTCCCTCTCCTGGGCATGGTAGGCGATCATCAGATCCCCCTTCTCATCCCGGAAAAAGGAATTGTGGCCAGGTCCCTCTATGCCCTCCACCGAACCTCTGTGCAGCACGGCCGCAGGCTCCTTGTACCAGTTATCCGCCTTCAGCAGATCCTCCCCCTGATCCGCCACCAGATACCCCACCGCATAGGTGGGATCGCAGGCCCCGCCTCCGGAATAAGCCAGATATACCTTATCCCCCAGCAGCAGCGCATAGGGCCCCTCATTATTGATGGTGCCGCGCTGGTTCTCCCAGCCATACAGGGGCCTGGACAGCAGCACCGGCTCACTGGTCAGCACCCAGGGCCGCACCTCATCCGTGGTGGCGATGTACAGCATGGAGCCGGTGTCCGCCGCCGTGCCGATGCCATAGCGGTAAGACCACACCAGGTAGGATCTTTCCCCGGCCATAAAATAGGTCATATCCAGGGATATCCCCTGCTCTGCCAGAAAATGCCCGTCCTGTCTGCGCACCCGCACCGGCGCTTCCCAGCCTGCTGGATCCGTCAGGCTGCCCTTTTCCTTCAGGCGCATCATATGACACTGGGGAGCCCACTGCCTGCCGCCCACGGCGAAGAGGATGTAGGCCCTCCCTCCGATCGCATGGAATTCCGGCGCCCAAAAGGTCTGTATCAGCTCCCTGTCCTCATCATAGTCCAGAATACAGCGGGGTTCCGCCTCCGGGGCGAAAAGTCCCGCCACCGAATCCGCTTCCCGGATGAACAGGCCGATGTTGTTATTGTTGTCGTTGGTGGCCAGAAAATACCATTTCCCCTCCCAGTCAAAAATCACCGGGTCCGCCCAGCCCACGGCCAGGGGGAATTCCACCTTCCGCAGTTCCGGCTCCGACGCGCACCAGCGCTGCCGTATTCCCTCCCAAAGGGAATCAGGCAGTTCCACCCGGTCCCGGGCCCCGTCATACGCCTCCTGCCACCGGCTCCGCTCCACGGATTCCTGGCGGAAGCGCAGAAAATCCCGGGTTCTCCAGAGAATCAGACCTTCCTCCCCCGCTGGTTCTCCCTCCAGATCCACTGGCTCCGCCAGAATGCCATAGCCCTCTTCCAGGGCCAGACCCCTGGGATTTCTGATTCCTCTGGGAGCGATGGTATTGTCGGAAAGTACAACTCCCTCCGCATAGAGGATGCCGAATCCCTGATTCAGCACATGCTCCTTCCCGTCCGATCCTGTGTATGCCATGTACACGCTGTCTGCCAGCGCCCGGGGCACATGGGGCTCACATGCCTCCCCGGTATATACTCTCAAATATCCCATAATAAACCTTTCCCCCGTGACACGGGTCGTATCCAGATTCCCACATCAATCCATATTTCCAACGCCAGTCCATATTTCCAACGTCAGTCATATTTTCAACGCCAGTCATATTTCCAACGCCAGTCATATTTCCAACGCCAGTCATATTTCCAACGTCAGTCATATTTTCAACGCCAGTCCATATGCTTCACAAACCCGGCGCATACCCACAGCCACCGTATCGAGTAATCCGTGGAGCGCCGCCTGTCATCCCCGGCCGCCATGCGGGATCCTGTTACCTCAGTTCAAATCCTCTCAACATGGTGTTGCCTTGGCCCCGGAACGTCAGGTACAGCGCATATTCGCCTTCCGGCAGAGCAATATCCGACGTGGCCTCTTCCCACACATTGGTATATCCCACCGACAGCTTTGCCAGCACCTCACCCTCAATCTCCGTCCTCACCTCAAAGATGCCCTGGGCATAGCCTCTTGTCCAGATGCGGATCTGTTTTGCTTCTGTGCCCTGAAAGAACTTGAATCCTGCCGTGGCCGTATCCTGGATGTTGCCTATATAGCCCGGGTTCTCGTCCCCGTCCCTGCCATCCTGCATGACCCGGGGCTGTTCCCCGCCTCCCACATAGGCGGAAGGTCTGGACGTAAACAGATTGCAGGCCAGGTAGGCCGGGAAGTATCCCAGGCCCGGCAGCGGCCCTCCGTTCAGACCGCAGGAAGTCAGCTGGGCCTGGTCAATGCTGCCGTCCTCATGGATGGTCAGCTTCTCCGCGCAGCCCTGGCGGCTGTACCAGGTGCCATTGGTCTGGCGATGATAGAAAATATAGGGCTGCCCCTGGATTTCCACCATACTGCCGTGGTTGTTGGCGCCGTAAGCCGCAGGCTGGTCCGCAGGCTTATAGCTGTCGATATGCAGGTCGCAGTTGCTCACCAGCACCCCGCCATAGCGAAAGTCCCCGGTAGGGCTTTTACTGGTGGCATAGCAAAGTTCATGCATCACCTGGGAGGAATAGATGAAATAATATGTACTTCCCTTTTTGCGGATTGACGGAGCCTCGAAGAAAGCATGCCCCTCATACTCCGTTCCGGCGCTGTACTCGCAGCCCGGCACAATGATCCTGGGAGACTCCGTTATGGTGAGCATATCCCCGTCCAGCACCGTCACCATGGCCCCATGCCGGGATTTGTCGCCCTTGCCGCAGAATCCGGTATACAAATATACCCTGTCCCCCTCCCTCAGTACGCCGGGATCAAACTGGGGTTCATCCCCGGCCCGCTCTCCCAGCAGGGTGCCGTCCGAATAGTGCACATATCCGTAAAATTCGTATTTTCCCGCCGGCGTGTCGCAGACCGCCACCGACACCACCGACACCTTATCCAGCACATAGTACAGATAATATCTGCCGTCAGGCCCCACCGCCACATCCGGCGCGTAGAGGCACATCTTGCCCGCCCTGTTGAAGGGATCCGCCGTTTTCTCATAGATCACACCCTCATAGCGCCAGTTCCCCAGATCGTCCACCGGGGCCGACCAGCACACATAGTCCCCCATACAGAACACATAACCATTATAAAAATCATGGGAACCATACACATACACTCTGTCTCCAAATACATACGGCTCCGCGTCCGGGATATACTCCCAGGATGGCAGATAGGGATTCCACGCTTGTTTCTTGCTCATACTCGCCTCTTTTCCGCAGGTCCATGATGCCCTGGCAGCGCCAGGTTCCGAACCCGTCTTTGCAGTCAAATTTGTTTTGGTCTCCTGTTCCGACAGCCTCGCCGCCAGTAGGTTCCGGTACGAAAAGCACTGTCCCGGCATGCCTGTGAAATTGACGGATACAACTATCCTTCCTTTCGAAAGAACCTGCTGCCCCCGCCGGTCCCACGGCTTTCCTTTTCTGTTTTATGATAAGTCATTTCAGCACTCTTGAAAATGATTTATTCTATAAAGTAATTGATTTATTCTCATAAAAAATTCTACTGCCGGTTTTTTAATCCAAGATTCCCGTTTACACAGCGTTATAAAATTACCAATAAATTCTGCCAAGAATATTTTTCTAAATATGGAAAGAACCCCTTTCATCAGGCTTTTACTTCAGTCTGACAAAAGGGGTTTACTTATGGCTCTTTCTTCCGGAGCAAACTCACCGTATTCCGATACTCGTTAGCCGAGACACCCGCCAGCTTCTTAAATACACGTGAGAAATGAGCCATATCCAGGAATCCTACTTCCTCGGCTATATCACTGATTCGCAGAGAGGGATTGCCCAAAAGCTCCTTGGCCTTTTTCATCCGGATCTGATTTAACAGTTCCGAGAAATTTTGTCCCGTATACTTATTCAGCAGCTTACTCAGATGCCACTGTCTCACATAGACTTTATCAGCCACATCATCTGTAAGAATCAAGATATGGAAATTCTTATCGAAAAGGCGTATTTGTATGCCAGTAGCAAAGGAACAGATTCGACAGATTATTGCAGACAACAACATTAGCAGCGTGGCAGATGTCTACACCCTGCTCAGGGATAGTTTCAAGGACATCCTGCAGGAGCTCATGGAGGCAAAACTGGACGCAACACTGGGCTATGAGAAGAATCAGAAAGGCGATATGGATAACCGCCAACAAGCGCAACGGCCATTCCTCCAAGAAACTCAAGAGCCAGTATGTGGAATTCCAGATTGATGTTCCCCGGGACAGGGGCGGCGAGTTCGAGCCGAAGATCGTCCCCAAATACCAGAGGGATGTCTGTGGTATTGAGGAAAAGGTCATCTCGCTCTATGGCAGGGGGATGAGCACCAGGGACATCCATGACCAGCTACAGGACATCTATGGGATAGAGATGTCTGCCGAGATGGTGAGTAAGATCACAGACAAAATCACCCTTAGTACACATCCCAACATTCTGTAACGGTATTGCCAAAAACTCTGCGTATGAATTCACTAAAAATCTAGTTTTTAGTATAATTATTCTTTAAACTAGTAATTAAGTTTTCGCAAAACTCATACTCTTGATTCTTTAGATCTAATAAAGTCTTCCAAATTATACCTTCTAGATTATCACAAATTTTATTCTTTATAACCTGATTCTTTAGTCTCTCCGCTGTTTTCACCATTTTATTACATTGATTGGTAAGATCACTACACTTTTCTACTCCAAGATATCTTTTTTCAATTAAATAATTTAATCTTCCTAACATCAATTTACAATGCTCATATAGCAAAAATGATATTCTTTTATCCTCTAAAACCAAATTCTTCCCCTCAACTGTATTTAACAACTCAGAAAAAATACGTATCCCATAAGTTCCTTCAGTGGCTGTAAGTAAACCTCCATATCGTTTACTCGAATCTTTTCCACCAACAAATTCTTCCAACATTTCAATCACATATCCAATTTGAAATTTAAAAACATATTTGTTCACTCTATAAACATATCTTACTATCGGCCTAGATACAATACACTTTTCCAAGAGGTCAAATTCTATTATCCCTAGTGTCACTTTACCTTTCCAATCATATCCTAAAATCTTATATTCTCTTTTATCTTCGTCATATCCATATATCAAATTATAATGATCATATCTGGATTTATTGTATGAATGTCTCCTTGGTATCCAATACTCATTTAAGCAAATATTTAAATAGAAACCGTTTTCAATACTAGAAATAATAAAGCTATGCAGTCTTTCATAATCAGAATTCATCCACCCCTGAAATTCAACATATTCTGTATCCAAAAATTGACACATTTGTTGAAAACTAGCATCATTGTTTTTTTGAGGAAATACAAAATAGTCTAAATATACTGTATTTACATCACTTTTATTATAAAAAAGCTGAATATAATTCATATTTAACCACTGTTCATATTGATTATCCCCAAAGAAAAACTGAATTCCAAATTTTAAAAGATTGGCTTTATCTTCAACTCGTTTAGTACACAATTCAACCCAACTAACTAAATCGGAAGAAATAGATACTCTAATTAATTCACCTTCCTTTTTGACTCTATAATATGATTCAAAATGCCCATCTATAACATAATGTTCCTCACCAATTGTAATGTCATACTGATTCCAATGGAACGCAAGACATTGATTGCTACTATCATCATCTCTCTCCAAATAAACCATCACATATGAAAGTGCATCCATCAAATTTATTTTTTTGATTTTAACTAATATTTCATCATTTTTTTTACAATTTCTTTCTAATCTATAACTAGTATCTTTTCTCCCTGCGCTTTCCTTTATATGCAATAGATTTGATTCGCAATCTCGCTCTATTATCACATCAGTTTCACTATCACTCCACTCTCCAATTTCTTTCACAAATAAAGTTGCAATTAATTCTCTATCTACTATCGAATGTGGATATGAATGATGAACATATGATTTTAGTCTTGAATTCGCATTAATAGGTAATACTCTTTTCATATTCTCCTTCCTATCACTATGGTCTTTTCTCAATTCTTTACCACAAAACAACTAATTTCTCATTTTTTTACCATGTTAACTCAAATGCCTTTAAATATCGTGATGGAACATTAATCAATTTTTCAAATAAATTGAACTAAGTAGTAATCAAAGATATATGACTTTGAAGTCAAAAATTCATCATTGATACCAAGCCGATTGTGAATTGTACATTTCAGCATAAAGTCCAGATCGTTTCATTAATTCGTTATGGCTTCCTACATCTACTATCTTTCCTTTGTCCATAACGACAATTTTATCGGCAATTTTGATAGAACCCAACCGATGAGTGACAATCACAGCCGTTTTACGTTTAGATAATTCTATAAACTGATTATAAATATGGCTTTCTTCAATTGGGTCGATGGCAGCAGTAGGTTCGTCTAACACAACCATATGGTGATTTCGATATAAGCCCCTGGCTATAGCAATCCGCTGCCACTCGCCGCCGGACAATTCTACTCCGCCAAATTCCCGTGAAAGCATGGTTTCATCTCCCAAAGGGAAACAAGCCCCTTTATCATCCAATCCAGCTTGCTCCAATACTTTTTTCAAATCACCGCCATTACCATTTGCGCTTATTTGAATATTTTCTTTAAGGGTCATTTGATATCGTTGGTACTTTTGGAAAACCCCTGATTGTCCCGAAAAAATAGAATTTACATCGGTTTTCAATGTGTCCATGCCATGTATGAGTACCCTACCTTCGGTTGGCGTATATATACCCATAAGTAAACGAATCAACGTGGTTTTCCCAGCTCCGTTTTCTCCTACAATGGCTATGGTTTCTCCATCCTTAATTTCCAGAGATACATCATCAAGGCTTTTATTTTCACAGTGAGGGTAAACGAAGCTTACATTCTCTATCCTGCATTAAGCTATGTAGCATGCCAATAGACGTAAATACCGCTGAAAATGCACCAACAGTTATTTCATCAGCCAACAAAGCATTTACCAACATAAGTATGATTAAACCATACCCCCCAGCGCTAATAAAACCTGTGCATAATTCCAATAAATTTGTTTTTACAGTGGCCTCCCATTCCGCCTTACCCAACTTCTTTAATGTTTTTATCATCTTGTTAAAGAAATACGCATATGCTCCAAGAATACGAGTTTCTTTTAAATAGATTCCCCCTGCAACTACCCAATAATAATGATTAGATTCTCTATTAATTGGCGCAGCTTTATCCTGAAATTTTGCAATGATACATGTCCGTACCAATTGAGTTAACAAAACCGGAACGAATACAAGAGCAATAGCAAAAACAAATTGAGGCTTGAGATGGTGTAAATAAAAACCCATAAATAAAAAATAAGACAGATAAAATGTTAAAACAAAGAAACCTTTGTTTACAAAATTTATTACCGATCCAGCAGCAATATTCGCTTTTTCCATGTCGTCGTGGAACTTCGTATCTTCAAGGCATACTGGATTGATACGAGCTATTTTCTTATGTATAATTTGATTCATTATTCCATCAGTCTTACCATTCATGACATAGTTCAAGAAATTATTTAGCCCCCCCAATAGTGAATTTGCTACAAGGGTCAAACCTAAGGCGGTAAGCATTAGATAAGTCCAACCAGCAGAATTATTCTGGGCTATTACACCTTCGACTGATTCAAAAAAACATTGGGTCATAAAAGTAGAAAAGCCCTGAGACATCCCAAACAAAAACGAAACGATATTAACACATAAAAAAGTAAAGGGAAAATTTTTTGTATTAAACTTTATGCCATAATGAATGACTTTCCACAACGACACTTTTGACCGCTTAATCATAAGAAACTGCCTCCAAATCCTCAGTTTTATACCATTCGGCTTGTGCGTTAAACATTTCCGCATATAACCCATTATTTTTCATTAAATCAGCATGAGAACCTTTCTCCACGATTTTACCATTATCGAGCACAAAAATAATATCTGCAAGTTTGGTAGAACCTAACCGATGGCTTATAAAAATAGTTGTCATGTCGCTAGATATTTGTTTAAAATGATTATACATTACGCTTTCACCGATGGGATCAAGAGACGCAGTGGGTTCATCCAGTATTTTAAGAGGAGCTTTATTAACAATACTACGGGCTATGGCTACTCGTTGCCACTCCCCCCCCGAAAGGTCTACTCCATTCTCCACCGATTTGCCCAAAATAGTGTTAATACCGTTTTTTAATTTTTCAATAGTGGGCTTTAATCCTACCATCTTTGCCGCTTTTTCTGCCTCTTCTTTGCTGCCTATAGTATCTATTGAATTGACGTCTCCAAGAGCAATATTATGAAACATACTTACGCCGAAAACAACAAAATCTTGATATACAACAGATGTCAAACCCTTAAGCTCTGATTGAGTAAATTCACGTAGCGAACGTCCATCCACCAAAATTTCACCCTCATAATTATCATATAATCCAGTAATTAATTTTGTTATTGTAGTTTTCCCAGCACCATTTTTTCCTACAAATGAATAATGCTTGCCTCTTTCAATATCAAAAGAAACATCATCCAAGATAATTTTATTTGTACCTGGATATATAAATGAAACGTTTTTAAACGTTATTTTATCAAATGATTTACTTATTGTAGGTAAATCTGTGGCACCTTCACACCTTTCAAGGGACATATATTCCGTGAGGTCCTTTAAAAACCAACGCTTTTGTGTTATATCCTTTGTCAACCAGTTTACCCCCCATGAAAGTTTGCTTGCTAACCCAAATACGGCGGTTACTGAGGCAATAAACATACCGATTGTCATGCTACCATCAACAACGAGGGGCAGCAAAACCAGTATGACCACAACAGAATACACAGTTGTAATTAAACCACCTGCTCTTTGCTTTATCGTATTATTTAACATAACCTTTAAGCGAAACTTACGGGCATATTCGTATTTTTCTTCATACTGTTTATTTAAGTTGTCTGTAAATTGAAACAACATTCGCTCATCCACTGCTTCCCGATTTGTCATTAACTTAGACAAGTAACTGGCGCGCCGATCTATTTTGGTCATTTCTTTGTCGGCACCATAGCTTCTTTCACCTGCTTTAGTGGCTATATACAATATAGGAATGCCAGATATGAGCATAGATAGAGCAAGCCACCATACCTGCGCATACAGAGTAATCAGAATACCAGCTATATGCACCAAATAATTAATTGCATTTAGTATTAGGCTATACATAGTCCACACTTCCCATTGAAGTGGCCAACTAATACGCTCTAACAGGTCCATAACTTCAGAATTTTCTATGTGGCGATATTCAAGCATGGCAGTGTTCTTGAATATTTCTTTTCGTATTTTTTCTCTGTAAAAAATTTTTCTACGGCACTCTATCATATCCATGAAAATCCAACTCAACGTATTGTATAGCATGATACATACCAGTAAAGCTATTGAAGGATAAGCAGTCGAAACAGGTCGTTGATCTCTGCTTATGGCAATAGCATTATTGATAAAACTCGCGTTTACAAAAATTGAAAGAGTGGGCAATAAGGCATCGATAATCTGCTTAATACCAAACAAAAGCGAATAAAAAACGGATGTTTTAAAAGAAAGCGTTACCATATCGATAAAACCGTATTTTTTATTTTGTTTTAACAACATGAATGTTCCCCCATTTTGAATCTTAATTCATTATTCACACTTAAACAAACGAATAACATTGTCGCACAATATATTATTCGTATCAGTTGTTGATAGCTCTTGACTTATCTCTTCCGCAAATCTTGTTAAACCTCTTTGACTTAAAAAGTTATCAGGATAAGTTAATTCCAAATGAAATAGTTTGCTAAAATATGCCGTGTCATAGTAATCTGGTCCTAATGCAACTTTGGTCGCACCGACGGTATCAACAAATAGATGCATCTGAGCAATAAAATCTTTATATATTTGATTTGATTTAGTTTCATATTCGGCAGAAGATATTATATCATTAACAAATGATATTCCAAATACTTCTACTCGTTTCGCTAATTTGTATATAGTACTACGAGATAAGGAATTACTTCTCGGCTTCTGTTGTGCATATAAATCAGTACATGCACAATGAGATACGATAATCCGGCCTCCAAACTTCTCTGCAACTATTAACGCGGCGTCATCAGATAGATGACTTAGATCAAGAATTAATCCTGCATCATAAACTTCTAAAAGTAATTTTTCACCTGCTGCAGTAAGACCTTTTTCTTTTTCATAATATTCATTGTCTTTGCCACTATAGAGTTGAATAATTTTCACTCCTATTCTTTTATATTTAAGCAAAGTTTCTCGTATATTTTTTGAATTAATTATCCGAATATTTTCAACAGAGAAGACAGTCTCAGGCAAATAATACCCACATTTTATCACGTGATCAATATAGGTCTCAACAGAGTCAAATCCACAATACTCTCCAATATACACTTTGTTTAGGTTTGAATAAAACTCCGGTACAATTACTGATTCAACTTGAATCGGTCCATTTTTGACTTCAAATGGTATATAATGGTTATGTAGAAAATAGAATTTCATAATATTCTCGTATAACGTTTATAGAAGCTGAAACATCACATTTTCCTTTCTTTTATTTGTTTAATTGTTACAATACATTCAGCTGTGAACTTTTAAGTGTATTGCAACGGTTTTGTCTGGATCATTTATACGCTGTATGTGCCAGGGAGGATCTCTTCGAAGCATGTTTTCAATCAAGTCTGTGTGGATGAACACCTGTGAAATCGTCACATCATCCATACACTCAGAAAGAAAGGTTTAATGATTTACGCAGGCATTTGTATTGCCAAATTCAACCATTTCGCCTCTCCGATATCCTCAGACGGTGAAATATTGCTTCAGCCGTTCAAATTCACAAGCGACTATGACGGCTTCCATCAGCTGCAATCAGGGCTCGTTCTCTTCGATCCTGACCAGCTCATCATAGGTCTTGAATCTATGGCTTATTGCGGCAACAACCTTGTTGAATTCATTATTCTAAATAACTACAAGGTTAGTGCCATCAACCTTATCCCGACATCAACGTTGCGGAAAAACAACATCCGCAAGACCAAAACGGATAATGTCGATACCTTTGTCATTGCAAAAGCTTTAATGATGAACGTTCATCGTTTCTTCACAAAATGTGACATCAGGCTACTTCATTTGAAGGAACTCGGAAGTTTTTGAATGAAGCTGATTATGAAGCGTACTCAGGTCAAAATTCAATAGACTTCTTATGTTGATAGGTTTTTACTGAAATCAAGTACTACTTTTATGACGGTCATCACACGAGTTGCTACGCCCTCTTAAATGAGGCTTCTCCCGCTAATGCTGTTGCTTTTTCTTAAGTAATTTATTTAGTGGTTTTCTTTTTTCGTGCCTTCATTTACAAAAGCAAATGGTGTGAGTGTAATTTCAAACAATCACTTTGCCAGAATACATACTGTCGGTTTAGTTTCACACCATCAAAACTATAACGTCAGATATAATTACTTTTTACTGCTCTGATATCGTAGATATTACAAATATTACATAGTCTAGTTAAACGCCTCCTTGGGGGTCTTCTTATTCTTTTAACCAAAATCATGAAAATACTGCCAATTAGATATGTATGTGCTGCACTACTTCTATAAAATCGGAGGTCTCAGAGATCACCGTGTTAGGCCATACTCGATAGGCAAAATCCAAGCAGTAGAATAACCTTGAAAGACTCCCCGTCAGAATCTTTGATTACAGACTTGCCGAGGCGGAACTGGTCAAACATTTTCCCGACGGTTACAAGGATCTTCCCACCGAGGTCTTAAATCGCCTTTTTGACATTTCCCAGACTTTTTCCGATAGATGAGCACCATGTTCATATGTATGCCACCACACTTACCATTGTGAGGGTCAATCGCATCAACGATGTGTTCCACAGCAGCATCGCACTCCTTCCCTGCTTGTCTCCATCATCACCAGAAAAAATGTAGACCCCTTCCCCTTGAACGGCAGTCAAGGGTCTATGAAGCGTTCTTAGCATGCCAAAGACACTATCCACAATTTTCTGGGAAACCTTCTGTCCTGGACAAAATCAGTTCATGAAAATTGCTTCAATCCAAAAAACTTAATTCATCTTTCAAGATGTCAATCTATGAAATCTCCAATAAAATGGCGGTTTCTTTTTCATTACATGGTACCCATGTTTGACAACTTACCACTTTACTGGTGTCAAATTCGGTTAAAATGATATGAATAGCTTAGATAGGCTATACATTTAAAAGTGTAAGGCATCCCTTGCTTACAAATCATCTACCAATCATATTACAGTTGAACATTCAATTATTAACTGTTAAATTATGTCTATCCCCAAAACTTATTGCAAATTACTCTTCTTTTTCATAAATCAATCCTATCCTTATCAGCGTGTCAATTATTTCGTCAACTTTTGATTCTACATCTGAATCG
>JAAWKU010000101.1 GCA_022797535.1 Lachnospiraceae bacterium
TGCTGCTACCCACGGTGTTGAATTTATACTCCCAGCCCTGGAAGCCCTGCTCAAATTCCCGCGCCACGTCGGCGCTGGCCTCCGCCTCCGCGGTTTCCGGATCAATTCCCAGGCGGGCATATTTTTCCAGGTATTTTTGGTAAGATTTTTCGGCATAGGGCTCCAGAATCAGGTCCACACTGGGCACGGTAAATCCCCCGTACTGCTGGCTGGCGGCGCTGAGCACAATATCGCCGATCACGTCAAAAGCCACGTCCAGAGTCTTGGGTTCATTGTACCACACATTGCCCATCTCAAAGCCGTCCCGCAGCACATTTTCCACATCAAACAGACAGCAATTCATGGTATCCCTGCGGGCAGACATGTCATGGACATAGATATAGCCGTCGCGGCAGGCCTGGATCTCCTCTGTAGTCATAAAAAATTTCTGATACAGTTCCTTGTTGAGCTGGTTGAAAATCAGACTCCTCTTGGTGGACACCAGTGCCGAATCCGTGTTGGCGTTCTCTTTATCTCCCACATACATGATGGACTGACTCTTCTTGTACACATCGTCCAGCATCCGCACAAAGTCCTGCTTATAATTGCGGTAATCACGGTAACTCTTGGCCACCACGGGTTTCACCTGCTCCAGCGCGCTCTCCACGATATTGTGCATAATGGGGATGGGGATCTCCGCCTGATCCAGTTCGTTTACCTTGTCCACCACATACTGGCAGATGTGGCGCTTCTCCTCTTCGGTAAACTTCGTCAGGGCACGATAAGCGCTCTTTCCCACGGCGTCAATTACCTTCTGCACATTGAATGCTTCCTTGCTGCCGTCTTTCTTGATGACATACACCGTTTTCTCCGGCTTGAATACAATGCCATAATCCTCTGCGCTTTTCGCTTCCTGTCCTGCCATATTGCTCATCCCATCCATCCCTTTCCCATCTATTGTGGTCGGCAACACTATATATAGTGTTGCCTGCGGCCACATGCCCATATTTAGTGTACAGAATCTAGTATAAAATAAAAACATATAGATTGTCAACGAAGGATATGAATAAATATTGCTGAAAAACGTTTCGAAAATTAGTGACAATTTTTGGCGGAAACCTATTGACTTGCCGGATCTATCACATGCAGAGGGATTCCTTCGCCGGACTCTATTGGGTCTCTATATTGTTCCAGGATTTCCCGCAGCCTGCTGCAATATTCCTCCCGGACCCACCGGGGTCCCAGGATTCGGACGCGGCTGCCCAGTCCCGCCAGCCACCCGTAGAACTGATCGCTGACCACCACGGCGGCTCTGGCCCGCAGACGGTCCTCTCCCTCCCTGCGCAGCGGCGTATCCTTCCCGAAACGGTCCAGCACCACGCCTGCCAGCTGCCTCGGCAGCTCCAACACCACGGTTTCCTCTCTGCCTCCGAACATACCAAAGGTTTTGTCTGCGTACACCGCCAGATCCAGTCTGTCAAACGCTTCCTGTCCCTGCCGCCGTTTGGCAAGTTCCTCCACCTCCGCCATCTTGTCTACCCGGTAATGTTTCATCATTTCCGCGTCTCCGTCCCAGGCCAGCAGATAATAATTCTCCTCCCTCCAGATCAGCGCCCAGGGGCTGACCTGGTAGAGCTGGCCCTGCCTGCGGGGAACCAACTGCCCCTGCTCATTCCACTCCAGATACCGAAAAGCAATCTGACAGTCGTTTTGAATCGCCCGGTGCAGAGCGTCGATACAATAGTAGACGCTCTCGTTCCCCGCCTTGACCCGGCCCACCACATGGACCTGCCGGCGCAGCTTCCCCGCGTCGTGCCGGCTGGCCAGCTTTTCCAGCTTACCAATGAGTTCCCGGGACTTTTTGGGCGTGATAAACCGGGAGGACTGTACCGCGTCTACCAATAATTTCAGCTCCGCCAGTTCAAACTCCCTGCCCGCCATATAGTAGCCGCCGCCCTGTCGGCTCTGTACCTGCAGGATATCATAACCGAACTGTTGGAGGCAGGCTATGTCATCGTATATGCTCTTGCGTTCACTGTGAATTCCCAGATTCTCCAGACGGTCAATCAGTTCCCGGGTGCTGATGACATGCCCCTCATCTGTCTCCTCCGCCAATATTTTAACCAGATACAGCAGCTTCAGTTTCTGCCCCGATGCCCTCGCCATATGCCTGTTTCCTCCTCCCCGTTACGCTCCAGGTCCCGCAGCGTCAAAAAAAGCCCGGCCGGGCAATATGTCCCTGGTCAGGCTATGATAATACCTATACATAGATCCCCAGCACCTCGTATATCTGTTGCAGGACTGCTATCTGATACTCTGCCCTGTAGGCATGGCTGCAGGGACTTTCCTGGGGATTGTACCAGCAGGTCCGTATCCCGGCCTGTATCCCGCCCAGAATATCACTGGTCATGGAATCCCCGATGATCAGGATCCGATTCCTGTCCCGCTCCTCCAGATGTTCCAGACAATAGTCAAAAAAAATCCGGCTGGGTTTGTCATGGCCTACAGCCTCGGAGATAAACACCCCGTTCATGACCTCCAGCAGCCCCGAAAGGCTCAGTTTACTCATTTGGGTGCGCGTTACCCCGTTGGTCACCACATACTGCCTGTAATGCCCCTGGAGAGATTTCACCACTGTCAGCGCGTCGTCCCGGAAGGCGTAGATCTGTCCCAGGCCGTCCTGAAATTCTTTTAGAAAAGCCTCCATATCAATCCCTGTCAGCCCATATTCGGTAAAAAAATCCCGGAACCTGCCGGACAGCAGTTCCTCCCTGGTCACTTCCCCTCGCTCCAGCCTCTTCCAATAGCCGTCGTTGATCTGACTGTAACGCAGAATCATCTCCTCCGTGAGGGGCTTTCCCAGGGTGTGAAAACATTTTTGCAGAGATCCCCGCATGGAATAGTCAAAATCCAGCAAGGTCCCGTCCACATCCCACAGCAGCGTGGTGATATTCTGCTCATTCCCCATCCGCATGGCCGGCTCCCACATCCTCCGCAGGCTCTGCCTGGTTCTTTCTCTTACGCATGGTGATACCTGCGAATACCGCCACTCCGGCCACCACCACAATCACTGCCATAAGCAGCAGATAAGATAATAACGAATTCAAAAATGCGATCATATTCAGCGCCTCCTATGGTTCGGCAGTCCCCAAATACCTGTCTCCCCAGACCGATATCCGTGAATCCCGCCGCATTGTAATTCCAAGACAGAAAATATTATAACAATACTTGCCGGTTCCCGTCAAGACAGTTTCCAGATTCCCTGCCCCAGAAAATCTTCAGCCTGTTTCTGGGCCCTCCGTATGATAGAATCGTCGTAGCCCATGATCTCCAGCAGCCGGATGGCATTACGGCTGCTGGCCCTGCCCTCTCGCAGGGTATAATTGAAAAGGATGTCTCCGTTCCGAATCTCCTCCTCAAAGTGATAATTGTCATACAGCCCGGACAAAAGCTCCGTCAGTTCAATATCATGGGTAGCGGCAAAGCACAATACACCGGCTCCTGTGAGACTGATCAGGATCTGAGTGGCCGCCGCAATTCGCTCCACCGTATTGGTTCCCCGCAGCACCTCATCCACAAAGCACAGCACCGGCCAGGGATTTTCCTCCTTCACGGCATCCAATATCCGTTTCAGAGATTTGATTTCCACAATATAATAACTCTCCCCGCTCTCCAGATCATCCCGCAGGGACATGGAAGAATAAATCCGATACATGGGAGCGCTGTAGCTGTCGGCCAGTACCATATACAGAGTCTGCGCCATCAGGGCGCCCAGGGCTGTGGTCTTCAGGAAAGTGGACTTTCCCGAGGCGTTGGAACCTGTCAGCAGTACCCCGCGCCCTGCGGTAATGCTGTTCTTCACGGGATGGTCTATCAGTGGATGGTAGAGCTGCTCTGCCGCCAGCGTCTCTCCCTGCAGCTTTGGCCTGCACCAGGCGTATCCTTCCGCGTCCAGACTGGCCCGGTACATGGCGATGCTGACTGCGGATTCCATATATCCCAGAGTGGTGATCAGTTGATCCACTTCCTCCCCATGTATGCCGATCTCCCGCAGCATACGGTTGAAAAAGATCAGATCCACATGGAAAGCCATCCGCACATAGTCCAGCAGAACATCCAGAGGGCTTCCTCCCGTAGCGGCTCCCGCTTTGGAAAACACCCAGAAAGAACCGCGCTGGGACTTATCCAGCGCTCTTTTTCCCTGCATAAGCAGCCTGTTTTCCCGTTCACACACCGGGAGTTTCAGACCTGCCGTGTCCCGGGCTGCCCCCAGCAGCCGGGCAATATAAGCCAGGCTGGTAATATAGGGCTCAATCTCCCGCTTAATCCCCATATAGGTGGCAATATTGTACACCATCAGTATGACAATGGCCGCCAGCCCCAGGGGCAGCCGGACAAACAGCGCCAGAACGGCAGGAATATACAACAGATTGACAAAAGTGTCCCTGGCGTTGGATCTGTTGCCCAGGGTATGCAGGTATTCCAGATAATCGTACAGAGAAAACTTGCCTGTGCCGCCCAGGTTCCTCATGATCTTCTGGAAAGCCACCCGCTGCTCCTGGTGTTCCATAAAATAAGTAACAACATTGTCAAAATATTGCAGTTCCTCCCGGGACTGGGCCGGGGTGCGCAGCATATAATACAGCACCTCCTCTCCGCTGGAGGAAATGGTATAATTCAGCCGTATAAATACCTGATCCATGGAAAGGTCATCCCAGGTGATGTCGTCAATCTGCCCCGGGCGCCTGTGGTGTTCATAATAGCCGGGAATCCGGACAAAACGCTCCACTTTATATTCCTTGTCAGGGCGCTTCCCATAACTTTCATAAAGTTTTCTCTCAAAACGTTTCCTCTCCCGCCGGTCAGCCATAATACCCTGTCCCGCCAGAAACAGAATGATCAGCCCCATGGCTCCCCAAAAAATCAGATACTCCATATAAAAAATCTCCTGGTTTAAATTCCGTATACTTCCTTATACCTATGAAAGCAGGGCAGACGTTCCGCCTGCCCTGCCGGATGCTCCCTGCCTTATTACAGGAAAATATACTTGAGAACAAACAACACAGTCAGCACATACATCAGTATGCTCACCTTCCCCTTTACCTTGCCGGTGCACAGATGCAGAATCGTCCAGGAGATTACGCCCACGGCGATACCCTCGGAAATGCTGTACATAAGGGGCATGGAAAGGATACACAGGAATGCCGGGATGGCTTCCAGCATATTATCCCAGTTAATCTTAGCCACAGAACCGATCATATAGAAGCCTACGATGATCAGAGCCGGCGCGGTGGCAAAGGAAGGAATGGTCAGGAACAGAGGTGAGAACACTATGGCCAGCAGGAATAACAGACCGGTCACCACGGCAGTCAACCCGGTTCTGCCGCCCTCGGTCACACCGGACGCGCTCTCCACATAAGTGGTAGTGGTGGAAGTGCCCAGCACCGCTCCTGCGGAAGTGGCGATGGCGTCTGCCAGCAGAGCGCCCTTGATCCGGGGCAGCTTGCCGTCCTTGTCCAGCATATTGGCTTTGGAGGATACGCCGATCAGGGTTCCCAGAGTGTCAAAAATATCCACAAACAGGAACGCGAACACTATTACCACCATATCCATGATCTTGACGGATCCGAAATCTGCTTTGAATACCTGTCCGAAGGTATTGCCCAGAGGTGAAAAATCAAAGGATACAAAAGCGGAAGGAATTACGGAGAACATACCCAGATCCGGGTTGGGGACATAAAGACCCACCAGTTCACAGACAACTCCCAGAATCCAGGTGATCAGGATGCCGAACAGAATGCCGCCTTTCACTTTCTTGATCAGCAGGAAAGCGGTGATCAGCACCCCCAGCAGAGCCAGCAGGGCTCCCATGCCCACGGAATTGAAGTTCTCTTTAAAATTCTGGTATGTGACCAGAGTGGAGTCATTGTTTACCACGATCTTGGCATTCTGCAGGCCGATAAAGGCAATGAACAGGCCGATGCCAGCGCTCACCGCAGATTTCAGCGTCATGGGAATAGCGTTGAAAATCGCTTCCCTCACATTGGTGACGGACAACACGATAAAGATCAGGCCCTCGATAAACACGGCCAGCAAAGCGATCTGCCAGGAATATCCATAGCCGATGACAACGGTGTAGGCAAAGTAGGCGTTCAGGCCCATACCGGGAGCCAGCGCGAAAGGATAGTTGGCCAGCAGCGCCATCATCAGTGTTCCTAAAAAGGAAGCCAGCGCCGTGGCCAGCAGGATCGCCCGCTGATCCATTCCTGTTGCGGAAAGGATATTGGGATTGACAGCCAATATATAGGCCATGGTCATAAATGTGGTGATACCGGCCATGACCTCGGTCTTTACATTGGTGTTATTCTCCCTGAGTTTGAAGAACTTTTCTAACATTTTTCCCTCTCATTTCTGCCGCCAAAGCGGCTGTTTGTAACTATTCACAGATAACTGTTCCTGTCTGTGAACGGTTCTTTGGAAATTGGGTTGACAGTGACTATTGATGTCTGGGTAATCGCTTACTCAGATAACAACCTCTGTACGATTGCATTGCAGGCGGCATAAATATGTTCAGGCTTTTCTCCCACATTGAAACTGCCGTCCTTATACAGAATCTTACCGTTGATCATGGTCATTTTCACATTGGCCTTGCTGCCGCTGTATACCACATTCTTGGGGATGTTGTGGAGGGGCTGCATATTGGGCTGATTCAGATCCAGCAGAATCATGTCGGCCAGCTTCCCCTTGGCCAACACATCCGCCCTGTGAAGGCGCATGGCCCTGGCCCCGTTCACCGTGGCCATCCGCAGCACCTCCATGGCGTCCAGACTGGCGGCATCCATCTCCCGCAGCTTGGACAGACCGGATACCAGAAACATCTCCCGGAACATGTCCAGCGCATTGTTGCTGGCAGCGCCGTCCGTGCCGATGGCCACCGGAATCTGCCGGCTCACAAAGTCCCGTATGGGGGCCACTCCGCTGGCCAACTTGGCGTTGGAAGCCGGATTGGTAATTACATACATACGCCGTCTCTGAAACACATCCATGTCTGACTCCGTCATATGTACGCAGTGGTAACCCCCTCCGCCAAAGTCAAACATGCCCAGAGAATCCAGAAAAAATGCCGGCGTCATGCCATATTTCTTCTTGCAGCCCCGCACCTCCTCCATGGTCTCGGACATATGGGTGAATACAGGGGCCCTGTGCCTGTGAGCCAGCCCGGACAGCTGCACCATCAGCGCCCGGTCGCAGGTGTATTCCGAATGAAAACCCAGCTGATAGCTGATCAGAGGGTTCTTGCGGTTCCAGTGCATATATTCCTCTTCCACCTGGGTTATGGAGGAGGTAAAATCATTCAGGCCGCTGACCAGCACGCAGCGCATCCCCATGTCCAGACAGGCTCTGGCCGTAGCGTCCGGCCGCAGATACATATCAAAGATGGCCGTGATACCGCTGGTGAGATATTCCAACACCGCCAGACGGGTCATCTGATAAATATCCTGATCCGTCAGCTTCTTCTCCATGGGAAACACCTTTTCCTGCAGCCAGTGCTGCAGGGGCACATCGTCCGACGCCGACCGCAGAAAGGTCATGGCAGAATGGGTGTGGGCGTCCTTGAATCCGGGCATCAGCAGATTGCCCTCACAATCCACCTCGTAGTCCCAGGAAACGCGGGGGATTCCCTCTCCCCTCCACTCCCTCTCAATCTCCTCCTGGTCTGCCACATAGACGATTTTTTCATTCTTGACCCAGATCTCTCCCTGGAAAATATCTCTGCCTGGCTCCATGGTCAGGATTCTGGCATTATACAATCTTAAATTCATCCCTTTTTCTTTCCCCTTTTCCCCATTATTCTCCCTGGGAATTGAACCCATCGCCTTTTACCTTGCTATCCTCCCTGTGTTTCCACACAGGACCGAAACTCTCCGGCAACAGTTCCTCCAACGTATATTCCTCAAAATCCTCTGTGCTTCTGCCCACCAGGATGCGGAACTCCGGCCCGCAGAATTCCCGCATCACCTGTCTGCAGATACCGCAGGGATATGCCAGATCCGGAAAAACCTCACCTTGCCGCATCTCCCGGCTGCCTCCCACAATGGCAATGGCTGAAAACGCCCTTTCCCCCTGGCTTACCGCCTTATAAAACGCAGTCCGCTCCGCACAGTTGGCAGCCCCGTAGGAGGCGTTCTCAATATTGCAGCCCTGGAAAACCGTTCCGTCCGCCGCAAGCAGGGCCGCCCCCACCAGATAGCCGGAATAGGGGGCATATGCCCGCTCCCTGGCCTCCAGAGCCGCCTGTATCAGTTCCCTGTCCTGTAAATGATCCATAACGTCCTCTTTCCCGATAACGCCACATCCCTGTCAACTTCTATGCGCTGGTTCCATTTCGAAGGCCTGCCGCTCCCTTTGGATTCGGGATTTGTTCTATTGCATTTCTCCGAAACGTTTTACCGCTTCCGTCACTAATCTTTTAAATCTCGGCGCCGCTTCATCCGCTGCTGCCTGCACCTCCCGGTGGGACAGAAGATTGGCCGTCATGCCCGCCGCCAGGTTGCATACGCAGGAGATGCCGCAGATCTTCATGCCCATATGAGCGGCAGCCACCGCTTCCACCGCCGTGCTCATGCCCACGGCGTCACAACCCAGCGCGCGAAGCATGCGGATCTCCGCCGGAGTCTCAAAGGAAGGGCCTGTGAGCTGGGCATAGACGCCCTGCTGAAGAAAAATCTGCTGCTCTCTGGCGGCGGATTTTATGATCTCCTGAAGCCCCGGATCATACACATGGCTCATGTCCGGGAACCGGGTTCCCAACTCTTCGATATTGGCTCCGATCAACGGGTTTGGCGCAAAACAGGAGATGTGATCCGTAATCAGCATCAGATCTCCTGCATGAAAAGAGGTATTCACACCGCCGGAAGCATTGGTCAGGAACAGATATTTCGCACCCAACAACTTCATCAGCCGGATTGGCAGCACCACATCGCTGATCTCATAGCCTTCGTAGTAATGCACTCTTCCCTTCATGCACACCACCGGTACATCCCCCACATACCCGAAGATAAATCGTCCATCATGTCCCGGCACGGTAGATATGGGAAAACCCTCTATATCCCCATAGGGGATTTGGGCTGTCACCCGGATCGTGTCCGCATAGTCGCCCAGTCCGGAACCTAAAACAATGGCAACTTCAGGAATAAAATCCGTGACCCGGCGAATGCAGGATTCACATTTTTTCAACTTTTCGTATACGTCAGATGACATAATATCCTCCTTTTCATAAATAAGCAGTCGCTCGAGCTAGCTCGGCGTCTGTTTATTTATGGGATGGCTCAAGGACTACAGGGCAGTGTCGCTTCGCTCCTCAAATTCATAAATAAGCAGTCGCTCGAGCTAGCTCGGCGTCTGTTTATTTATGGGATGGCTCAAGGACTACGGGCAGAGCAGCGAAATCCTTCGGCTTTCGCTGTCGCTTCGCTCCTCAAATTCATAAATAAGCAGTCGCTCGAGCTAGCTCGGCGTCTGTTTATTTATGAATTTGACTCTGCCCTACACGCACATTATACCCAATTTGTTCCTAAATTGCAATTGCGGATGATAAAAAGTTTGGGACGACCGCTTATTGCGGCCGCCCCAGACTGTCAAAAACTGAAACTGCCCTACGGCCCCTAAAAGACAGAATCACAGCATACTTTTTTATCTGGCCTCATCCAAATAAATCCGCACTCTGCTCTGTATAACCTCTGCTACCTCTTCGGCACTTTTGTCCCCGGTAAAATACGACTGCAGTTCCTCCGACAGGATCGTCCCCACCATGGTATAGCGCCAGTTTGGCGCCGGTTCACAGGTTTTGACAAACGCAACATATTCTTCGGTCCAGCTCGTTCCGTCAGGTTTCAGATCAATCTCCATTATGGAATCCTCTGTGGCGGATATTTTCAATACATACTTTTTCAGGAATTCATGGTATACTACATTTTCCCCTGTAACATCTTCTCTGATACTCATATCGCTGTTGTCAAACTGTTCTTCATAGCTCAGAAGATATGCAAGCAGCTCTTTTATCTCCCCCAGATGCTCTGCCTGCGCATTTACAACCAGATATGTGTTATCTTATCTGCGGCAATATAATTTTTCCGCCCTCCCGTGTGGGAAATCCCACTATATGCGCACTGCCGTTATACATGTTCATACTGGTGGAGAAACCACGAATCCCATCTACCACTGTTCCGGCCCATGCAATGCTGTCCCCTGTCTTTAACTGTCCGCCATGCTCTTCACTGTCAAACGACGCTGGTTTAATCTGCCCTTACTTTTTGCAAACCTCCATCAATCTGCGAAACTCCGGACTGTCAAAATTGCAGTATCCCCGCTCTGTGTCCAGAAAGTCCGAACCGTCCAGATTCGTTAACAGCACTTCTCTGAGCAGTTCATACGGTTCAATGGTATGCCCATTATAATTCATTACGGTTGCCCAGTCCTCACGGGACTCCATGATCTCCAGAATATCCTCCCGTGTCCAGAAATCTCCTGCCCACAGCGCATTAGAAACCACCATAGTGTCATACAGGGCATATAATTTAATGCCCACCAGCTGACCATTCACGGTTCCGGACCGAATCACGCCGGGCCATATCTGCTCTCTGGTATCAATTGGGACAGATCCATAAGTGACCCCTTTTCCTGAAGGATATAAATATCCTCCTCTCGCACCCACATCAGTTCCGGGCCTCGGCCCACGGCTAATTCTATATATATGTGGTACCGGACAGCAATCCTGTCTGATTCATTCTCCAGTCTCTCCTGTATCAGTTTCAAGCTCAGGATACCTTTGAAAAAAGGTCTTGGCTGGAATGACCAGCATGTCCGACCCCAAAACGGTAAGGTAACTGATCCTCAGCTTATTCTCTTTATGGCTTTCCTCTTTGGACAAACTTTGCAACGCCCCACCCCGTAAAGTTTTAAATGGATATATTTTATATAGTTGTCTTTTGTAGCATATATCAGAAAAGCGAGAACGGTGTCGAATGAGAAAGCGCCGCAATCCTTATTAGAACAGCGGCGCTTTCCCGAAATAGTATATTTCTCTTTTTAAATTCGACAGACATAGAAGTAATTCCCCCTGGAAGCAGAGGAAATTACAAAAATGCAGTTTATCTTTTGATTTTCTCCCCATTTATTGTCATTTACCTATTATAAGGGAAAAAATACAAAAGAAATCAACTGTACACATCATATAACAGGTTTTCACCGTATTATGCGACAAAAAAACAGTCTTGCAACCAAATTCAGACTGTTTTCTAATCCTGTATATTTACCTGAAGTTTAGAATGCCACCCCTTTTACGCAATGTTCTTAAGCATCCCAACAAACTAAATACTTCTAAATAATTCCGGCGAGACAAGAAAACTCTCCACCAATTCCATATATTTATCACAAATTTCTCTATTCTTTTTCATTTGCCTGACAGTACACTCCCATATAATCAGACACTTGATACCTCCAGACCGCAATTCCTCCTGCACCACTGCATCTCTGCGGATATTTGTATCAAATTTTTTATTCCAAAATTCCACATTACTTTTTGGCATATATGCATATTTACATTTTTCGTGTCTGTGCCAAAAGCATCCATGAATAAATATTGCTGTATGGTACTTTCTCAAATAGATATCAGGATGACCTGATACCTGTTTTGAATTTACCCGATATCGATATCCTCTGGAAAAAAGCAGTTTTCTGAAATATATTTCCGGCTTTGTGTCCTTTGAGCGAATAGCCGACATATTTTTGCTACGCTG
>JAAWKU010000102.1 GCA_022797535.1 Lachnospiraceae bacterium
CTTCACCGTGAACGCCAGATCATTCTTCCTGGCAACGAACAACACTCCCTCCAGCGTCACATAAGTAATGTCGTCCGAAGTTACCTCTTCGTCCCCCAGAGCGGAATACAGTTTGGAGGCGTTTTCCGGTTCCCCGAAATACGCCGTAAACGCACTGTCTTTCACCTCCCGGTTCGAAATGACTCTGTTGCTCTCTTTCGTCATAATTACTTCCTCCTCCCACTGTTAAACATAAAAAACAGAAAGAATAGCCCTCTGCCTGATGCGAGGCCGCTATCCTTTCTGCTGTTGTAACTTTTATTATACACAATATGGGATGACTGTCAAGTCCTTAAAAACTTTTCTTTCGCATAATGCATTCTATAATTAGGTACAATTATCATATTTATACGCCAAATGTTATGCGATTGTTGTACCATGTGCTGCACCTTTGCTGTATCTCATAATATACCTTGCCTTGATATATCTTACTTAACGCAGAACTGCCACACTGTAGGAAGGCAGCGTCAAAGTGTCCCCGTTCAGTGTCACTTTCTCCCCATCCACAGAGAGATATCCTGCGATTTCCGTATAACCATACTGTTCCCTGGAGAGCGCCACTTCCTTTTTGTCTGTCTCAGACAGATTATAAATCAGGTAAATTGTGCTCCCGTCATAAGTCTTGGAGATGGCGGCGATATCCAGATCCGTGATCTCCTCCAGACGGGCCACCGTGCCCCGGGCGATCTCAGGGTTCTGATTCCGCAGCAGGATGGTATCTCTGTAAAAGCTGAAAATGGAATTCTCGTCCTTCATCTGTTCACTGGCGCAGGCAAAACGATTTTCCTGGGGTTCCATATCCGCAGGGCCATCGGTCATTCCCTTTGCCTGGCTGTCGTCCGACCAATACATGGGAGCCCGTTTATTCTCATCCCTCCCGCTGCCGGTCATGCCGATCTCTTCGCCGTAATACACAAAAGCACTGCCGCTCATCAGTACGTTGAGGGGGGCCGACATCTTGATCTTTCGTTCGTCATACCGCAGATATCCCGCCGCCCTGGACAGGTCATGATTGACAAAAAACGGTGCGTCAATACCTTCCTCCCGGTTGTCCCGTATGGCATTCTGTATTCTCACCAAAGCCTTGGCGTAGGCCTGGGCGCTGTTGCTTTCCCCGTTGTAAGTCAGCGTCTTGGTAATCACACCGGAGGAATCCGCGAACTCAAAATTGAAAAAACTGTCTATACCGCTGGCATAATATTGTGAGTATACATTCATGCCGTCCCAGCACTCGCCTACCATATAGGCGTTGGGATCGATGAATTTCACATAATCGTTCACCCAGGTCAGAACCTCCACGTTCTTGCTGGTATCATCGCCATAAAAATGCTTTACGGCGTCTAACCTGAAGCCCCCCACTCCCTTATTCAGCCAGAAACTCATAATCTCTTCAAATTCTTTCCGAAGCGCCTCACAGTCGAAGTTCACATCCGGCATCCTGTCTGAAAAAGCGCCCTCGTAGTAGTAATCCGTGTTCCCTACCCGGTAAAAGGTGGGCGAGGAGGGATCTCCCTTGACAAAATTATAATAGCTATAGTAGGGACATTCCTCTGGGGAGGGTTCCTTCCCCTCTTCCAACTGCCCCAGATATTCGCAGGCCGCCGTAAACCAGGGGTGCTCCGAGGAAGTATGGTTCAATACCAGGTCAATAATCAGCTTGATCCCCCGCTTGTCGCACTCCTCCACCAGTCTGTCAAAATCCTCCATAGTTCCGTACAGCGGATCAATGGCCTTATAATCCGTCACATCATATTTATGGTAGGAAGGGGACGGCATAACGGGCATCAGCCAGATCCCGTTAAAACCCATGTCCGACACATAGTCCAACTTGGAAATTACTCCCTGCAAATCTCCGATTCTGTCGCCGTCACTGTCGTTGAACGAATACACAAATATCTCATACCACGTGCGGTAGTTATCGTCGATTACCTGTACTTCCCGGGAACGCCAGTCCTCTCCCTTGCCGCATGCCCCCAGGCTGCCCACCAGCAGCGCGCAAAACAGCAATACCGCCAGCATTCTCTTTCCCCTTTTTCCCGCCAGACGCATCTTCATTCCTCCTCCAAGTATGTACTCATTCTGTAAATATATCCTTAGTATCAAGAGTAACACCCTTTTACCGCATTTGTCAAGCATATCAGACACCACCGCCTTACGGCCGCCGTCACAGGAACCCGTATCCGGGAAATATTCTCAAACCCCTGGAAAACTCGAATCCATCCTTGACATTATCATGATCTATTGTTTTCTATGGCAAACCACAAATCTTGAGATTTTCGCCATACACTGTATGGATCAGGATTTCCCTGACCGCCAGTTGCACTGCGCGGCAAAAAGGAAAAGAACAATACTAATTCTTTACTTCTACGGCCACCTGATATGCGTCTTCATACACCACCTCCCCCACATAATTGGTATAGACCACATCATAGGGGTGACGGTATTTATCCAGCAGTTCCAGGATGGGCCGCAGACGATCCAACATATGAACTGTGGAAGCAGTCTTAAAATAACAGATAACTTTTTGCTCCCCGGTGGCACACATGGGCGGTTCGGGCAGATGGTCGACAAACCACTGCTCCGTCTCTCTGAATATGGCCGCGTCCTCCCCGCTCATAACCCCGTCATAAATCATGCGCCAACACAAGGCAAATACGCCCTTGGGAGCCTTGGTTACATAGGACAGTTCTCTGCCCTGAATTCTCACATATGTAAATTCCATACACATTTCCCCTTTCCTAAAACAAAACAATCAGAAACGCGCCCTGCAGATATCGGGCAGTTATATGCGAAATACTGCTTTTTCTTTCAAAAAAACACGCCTGTCAGAAAATTTTCCCTGACAAGCGTGGATCAGACTTACGTCTACTATCTTCCCCTATTCGGTTTCAGAGGCTCCTACCGGTACAGATTCCTCTTATCAATAACGCGCACGGCCTTGCCTTCACTGCGTGTGATGGTCTTGGGCTCCACCACTTTTACGTCCACCAGGATGCCCAGCATGGACTTAAGGCCGGATACGATCTTCTTCTCCCTCTGAGCCGGGGTCATGGTGGGATTTTCCACCATCTCCGGGGTCAGTTCCACCTGCACCTCGATGGTATCATTGTTGCCGACGCGGTCCACCAGGATCTGATAATTGGCCTGGTACCCCTGGTTCAGCAGCACAGCCTCGATCTGGGAGGGCCATACATTGATACCCTTAACCACCATCATATCGTCGCTTCTGCCCATGGGCTTGTGCATACGGATATGGGTGCGGCCGCAGGAACATTTCTTCCTGGTCAGGCAGCACAGATCCCTGGTGCGGTAGCGCAGCAGAGGGAAAGCCTTCTTGGTAATGCAGGTAAACACCAGTTCTCCCACTTCTCCCTCCGGCAGCACCTGGCCGGTCTCAGGGTCAATAATCTCCGGGATGAAATGATCCTCCTGCACATGCATACCCGCCTGCTCCTCACACTCAAAGGACACGCCGGGGCCGGAGATCTCCGTCAGGCCATAAATGTCATAGGCCTTGATGCCCAGGGATTCCTCGATGCTGCGGCGCATCTCTTCCGTCCAGGGCTCTGCGCCGAAAATACCCGCTTTCAGCTTGATCTTGTCCCGCAGTCCCCTCTCGTTGATGGCCTCCCCCAAGTTGGCCGCATAGGAGGGCGTACAGCAAACAATGGTGGATCCCAGGTCCATCATGAATTGCAGCTGGCGCTCCGTGTTGCCGGAGGACATGGGCAGAGTCAGACATCCCACTTTATGAGAACCGCCGTTTAAACCGGGGCCGCCGGTAAACAGACCATAGCCATAGCAGATATGGCACACATCCTCTTTGGTCCCACCAGCCGCCACAATAGCCCGGGCACAGCACTCATCCCACAGGTCCACATCCTCCTGGGTATAGAAAGACACAACCCTTCGCCCTGTGGTGCCGCTGGTGGAGTGGATGCGGACACATTCGGACAGTGGTACGCCCAGCAATCCATAAGGATACTGGTCCCGCAGATCATCCTTGTTGATAAAGGGCAGCCTGTGCAGATCCTCTATGCCATGGATATCCTGGGGATTCACCCCCGCCTGGTCCATTCTGTCCCGGTAAAACGCCACATTCTCATACACATGCTTCACCTGTGCCACAAGTCTCTCGCTCTGCAGAGCCTGCAGCTGGGGAAGCGGCATGGTCTCAATCTCCGGCTGGTAATAATTTCCCATCTTCACTCTTCTCCTGTCTCTATTTTCTCCTGTTGAAAATATGTTCCCTCATAAGAAAATGTATTCTCTGTATTTCCCGTATGCGCCCGCATTTCAAATATCCCCGGTTTCCGTGGGTTTGATGTTGCCGTCCCGGGGATAATTATTTCTATATAAGTTTATACCACATATTCCCTTCCCAAGGCGAACGCCCTCTTGTTAAGTTCCAGGAACCTGGCTGGAACGCAGTCCTCTATGGCCTTTTCCCATTTTTCCACAGGGATATCAAAATATTTGGACAATCTGCCCATAAGCACGATGTTCACCGCCTTGGCGGAGCCCGCCTGCTCCGCCAGCGCCAGGCAGTCCATGGTGTCCACCGCAATGCCCAATGCCTCCATCTTGGCCACCAGATCATCCGGGTATGCCGCAGCGCCTGTGATCACCGGCATGGGATCAATCTCCTGGGTATTTACCACGATTCGCCCGTCCGGCTTTAAATATTCTACATAGCGGGCCGCCTCCAATTTCTCAAAAGACACAATGAAATCCGCCTGTCCCTTATCTATAATGGGAGAATACACTTTCTCCCCAAAACGCACATATGTAACCACGCTTCCGCCCCGCTGGCTCATGCCATGTACCTCGGATACTTTTACATCCAGACCCTCCGTCAGAAGCAGATGGCCCAGCAGCTTGCTGGCCAGCAGGGAACCCTGCCCCCCCACGCCCACGATCATAATATTCTTCGTCATAGCTTCCTCTTTCCCGCATAACCGAAATCCAGTTATACCTGTAGTATTGCGTTAATCCGTCATTCCTGTTCCTGGGACTTGAATGCCTCAAATTTGCACAGCTGCCTGCATACACCGCATCCCACGCACAGAGTCTGATCAATCACCGCTTTGCCCTCCCTGATACTGATGGACGGACAGCCCAGCCTCATACAGGACTTGCAGCCCACACATTTATCACAGTCCACTTTCAGGGGCTTCTCATGTTTCACATACTTCAGCAGTACGCAGGGCCTGCGGCTGATGATCACAGAGGGCTCCTCTGCCGCCAGTTCCTGTTTGAGCACCCGGTCACACTCCGCCAGATCATAGGGGTCCACCACCGTCACCCGGGAAAATCCCAGGGCACGGCACAGTTCCTCCAGATTAATCTTTCCTGCAGGATCTCCCTTGATGTTGTATCCGGTGGTGGGATTCTGCTGATGTCCCGTCATACCTGTAATGGAATTGTCCAGAATAATCACAGTGGAATTGCTCTGGTTGTAGGCGATATTGGCAAGACCGGTCATGCCGGAATGCATAAAGGTAGAATCACCGATAACCGCCACGGTCTTTCCTTCACTCTCCTGTCCCAACGCCTTGTTAAAGCCGTGAACAGAACTGATGGAGGCCCCCATGCACAGGGTTACATCCATGGCGCTCAAGGGTGCCACCGCCCCCAGGGTATAACAGCCGATATCCCCCAGCACCGTACATTTATTCTGCTTCAGGGTATAGAACAGACCCCTGTGAGGACAGCCGGAACACATGACCGGCGGTCTGCCGGGCAGGGTCTCCCCCAGGCTCCTGACCGGGGACAGGGATACACCCAATTTCTCCGCCACCAGATTCTGGGAATATTCGCCCTCCATGGGAAAGATATCTTTTCCGGTCACTTCCAGTCCCAGCTGCCTGCAATGGTTCTCTATTATGGGATCCAGCTCCTCCACGATGGCCAGCTTCTCCACCCGGGCGGCAAAGTCCAGGAACAACTGCCTGGGTAAGGGATTCACCAGGCCGATTTTCAGGATGGAGGCTTTGTCCCCAAATACCTCCTTGACATATTGGTAGCTGGTGGAGGAGGTGATGATTCCAAGACCGGTATCACCCATCTCCACCCGGTTGACCTCCGCCGTCTCCCCGTAGGCCGCAAGCCTGCGGGTCCGCTCCTCCACGAAGGGATGGCGCCTGATGGCATTGCCGGGCATCATCACATATTTGGCTATATTTTTCTCATAGGGCTTTATCTCAGGCACCACCCGCTCCCCGGTGTCCACGATGCTCTGGGAATGGGCTACTCTGGTACACATCTTGATAATAACCGGTGTGTCGAACTCTTCGCTGATGGCGAAAGCCAGCTTGGCAAAACGGTACGCCTCGTCAGAATCTGCGGGCTCCAGCATGGGAATCTTGGATGCGATGGCATGATGCCGACTGTCCTGCTCATTTTGGGAAGAGTGCATACCCGCGTCATCCGCTACGCAGATTACCAGTCCCGCATTCACGCCGGTATAAGAGCAGGTGAAAAGGGGATCCGCCGCCACGTTCAATCCCACATGCTTCATACCGCAGAACGCCCTCTTGCCCGCCAGGCAGGCTCCGAAAGCCACTTCCATGGCCACTTTTTCGTTGGGGGCCCATTCGCAATAAATCTCTTCATATTTGGCTGCTTCCTCGGTCACTTCCGTGCTGGGCGTACCGGGATAACTGGATACCACACTGCAACCCGCCTCATAGAGGCCCCGGGCCAACGCCTTGTTTCCTAACATTAACTGTTTCATGCTTTCCTCTTTTCCGCATATCCGGGGTCTGGCTTACGCAGGACCCCGGATATGCTGTGAATCGTAACATCTCTATTATACTTCAATCATTTAACTCTGTAAAGTAAAAAAGTCAGAGAAAAAATTGGATGCATGCCGCCAGTATGCCGGCAGCTGCCAGAATAAAAGATATAACCGTTGCAGGCTTGTCTGTTTTCGCCTGTAACTGCCTTTCCAGTTTCTCTTGATACACAAAGTACATGTTCCAATGACATTTTATCAGTCGCTGACAAAATACCAGGCACATCACGCTAAATCGCCGCTACGCATACATACTCTTTACATTCCATCTCTCTTATAACAATGTCCATACTGATTTTCTTACCGCTCCACTTAAATAAGTTCATTCTAACCCAAACAGCAAATATATTATAGCAAATGCCCTACGTTTTGTCTCCAAAAAACAATACAAAAAAAGAAAAAAACTGTTGCAATTTTTCCTGTTACCCGATATAATAAACTTCAGTGCTGAAATAGCTCAGTTGGTAGAGCACTTCACTCGTAATGAAGGGGTCGTGGGTTCGAGTCCCATTTTCAGCTGATAAAGAAGGTTGTCAAACCGACTGATCTATTCAGTTGCGTGATTACCTTCTTTTTTATTGCATGATATACTCTTGCATAATATACTTTTAATTACATATGTTCAAACAGCCGGATGACTTTTGAAGAAAGAGAGACCACCCGCCAATTGTTTAGCATCGTAGTCTCTCTCCTATTGAATTGCAGTCCATTAACTATTCAAAATGCTCCGGCTACTCCTCCACCGCCGCGGCAGGCGCTTCCGCAGGCGCATACTTCTCTGCACACGCACCCGGCATATATGCCGCCAACGAAAAAATACATATTGCCGCAGCTGCTTTCTTTTTCATATGTTTACTTCTGCCTTTCATAAAACTTGAAATTATCTCACATGCGCTGAGTTTGCTTACGGCAGTTCCCTGTCGCAGAACTCCAACGCCGCCGCAATCACTGCATCCATATCGTAGTACTTGTACTCTCCCAGCCTTCCGCCGAAAAACACTTTCTCCTCTCCGTCGGCCAGCTTTCTGTACTCCTCATACAACGCGCTGTTTTTCTCATCGTTCACCGGGTAGTAGGGCTCGTCTCCCGGCTTCCACTCCGAACTGTACTCCCGGCTGATTACCGTTCCCGGAAATTCTTTTCCCTCTTTGTCCCTGCCGAACACAAACCACTTGTGTTCGATGATCCGGGTCCAGGGTATCTCCCGATCCGTGTAGTTCACCGCCGCATTGCCCTGGAAATTGGGTATATCCAGCACTTCCGTCTCAAAGCGCACGGAACGGTACTCCAGCGCTCCCAGCCTGTAGCCATAGAACCCGTCTATGGGTCCGGTGTAGATCACCTTATCTGCCAAAGCGTCCAGTTCTTCCCGGCATTGCAGGTAATCCGTGTTCAGACGCACCTCAATCCCCTCCAGCAGATTCTCCACCAGCCTGGTGTAACCCTCCACGGGAATTCCCTGATAAGCGGCGTCAAAATAATTGTTGTCATAAGTGAACCGCACCGGTAGACGTCTGATGATAAACGGGGGAAGTTCCCTGCAGTCCCGGCCCCACTGCTTCTCCGTGTAACCCTTCACCAGCTTCTCAAAGATGTCCCGGCCCACCAGAGAGATAGCCTGCTCCTCCAGATTTCCAGGCTCAGTGATGCCCGCCTCCCGCTTCTGCTGCTCGATCCTGGCCGCCGCCTCCTGGGGTGTCACCACCCCCCACATTTTATTAAAAGTATACATATTGAAGGGCAGGGAGTACAATTCCCCCCTGTAATTGGCCACGGGGGAGTTGGTAAAGCGATTGAACCTGGCAAACCGGGTAATGTAATTCCACACCCGCCCGTTGTTGGTATGAAATATATGAGCGCCGTATTTGTGTACGGGAATCCCCTCCACCTCTTCCGTGTAAATATTGCCCGCCACATTGGGCCGCTTGTCCACCACCAGCACAGATTTGCCCCGGGCTTTGGCTTCATGGGCAAAGACTGAGCCATACAGGCCCGATCCCACCACCAGATAATCAAATTGCATTTTATAGTCTCCTGATTAAAGTTCGGTCTATCCGGGAATAACCGTTTACAATTCCTTATTTCCCTCATGCCCCAGAACATGGACGTCCAACTGAGGATAAGGGATCTGAATGCCGGCCCGGTCCAGGGTGGTTTTAATCCCTTCCGTCAGACGGTAGCGCCCGTCCCAGTATTCCTCATTGGTAAACCAGCAGCGAACGATCAACTGTATGGCGCTTTCCCCCAGCGCATCCACCACCACACGCATGTCCCTGTCTTTCAGCACCGCCGGGTCGGCTGCCAGCATTCCCATCAGGGCCTCCCGGGCCGTCTGAAGATCGGATTGGTAGGAGACACCCACAGAGATGTCACACCGGCGGTATTTGTCCGTAGTCACATTTACCAGACTTCCGTTGGCCAGGGCCCCGTTGGGCAGTATCACAGTCCGATTGTCCGGGGTCAGCAGCCTGGTGTAAAACAACTGGATCTCCGTCACCGTACCCTCCTTGCCGCCCCCCTCCACGATATAATCTCCCACCAGAAAGGGTTTCAAAATCAGAATCAGCACCCCTCCCGCCAGGTTGGACAGGCTTCCCTGCACCGCCAGGCCGATGGCCACGCCTGCAGAGCCCAGCAGAGCCACTACGCTGGCTGCGTCCACGCCAAATCCTCCGGCGATCATAAATACCAGCAGAATATACAACACTGCCTTGAGAAAGGAGTCGGTAAACTGCCTTACTCCCACATCCACCTTGCCCCGTTCCAGAGACTTTCTCACAATCCTGCGGGCCAGCTTGATCACCTGCACCCCCAGCAGAAATACCACCAGGGCCAGCAGGACTCGCAGGCCCATGCGCAGCGCTTTTTCCGGAAGACCGGATATAAATTGTTCTATGGCATTGGGATCCAGCGCGGGCGTGTACTGGGACGCCCGGGAAACAATCCATTCCAAATGCATCGGCTAAACACTCCCTTCTATTGGGATACGGCTTTTCCGCTCTTTTCTTCGCTTTTCTTTTCGCTATTTTTATCCTTGGCCGCTGACAGGTTCACGGAGTCCTTTCTGCCAGAGGCAGTCTGCACCCCTTTCTTTCCGGTGACAGTCTGTGTCTTTTCCTTTCCAGAGACAGGCTGTAGCCCTTTCTTTCCAGCGCCAGTCTGCGGCCTTTCCTTTCCAGGGGCAGTCTGTGTCCCTTCTTTTCCAGAGACAGGCTGGGTCCCTTCCTTTCCAGAGACAGGCTGGGTCCTTTCCTTTCCAGCGCCAGTCTGCGGCCCTTCCTTTCCAGAGACAGGCTGTAGCCCTTCCTTTCCAGCGCCAGTCTGCGGCCTTTCCTCTCTGGCGGCAGTCTGCTTCGGCGCTTTCTTGGGTGTTTTCTCCTTGATCAGCGCCAGCTTCCTGCGCACCCGTTCCTCGATCACCCGGTTCAGTTCCTCCTCGGAGTAGGGCTCAAAACGCAGGATGCTCAGAGACAGGGGAGCCAGCTTCACGCTGATGGACACCGCCTGCTCGTCCCATTCCACATCCTCCGCCGCCAGAGCCCGCTTGTTCACCACTCCCATGCCGCCGTATATGGTTTCATCAGTATTGAAAATTTCCTTATATTTGCCGTCAAAGGGCACACCTGTGCGGATTTCCTGGGCCACGCCCGCAAAGTTTGCCACCACCAGCAGCATATCGGCGGCATCGCTGCCCTTCCGAAGAAAACTGAGATAACAGTCGTTGCCGGAAATGGCGTTGAGCCAGGCAAAGCCAGAGGGATCCTGGTCCAGTTCATAAAGCGCCGTCTCCCTGCGGTACAAATGGTTCAGATCCTTATATAGTTCCGCCATGCCCTTGTGTTCCGGCACTTCCAACAGTTCCCACTGCACCCGCCGATTCTCGTTCCACTCGTCGAATTCCCCCAGTTCCTGGCCCATAAACAGCAGCTTCTTGCCGGGATGAGTCATCATATAGGCGTAAGTCAACCGCAGATTGGCCAGTTTTTCCTCTCTGGTACCGGGCATCTTGCCCGCCATGGTGGCCTTGCCGTGCACCACTTCATCGTGAGAGAACACCAGTTGAAATTTCTCGCTATAGGCATAGATCATGCTGAAGGTCAATTCCCCGTGATGATGACTGCGGAAATAAGGATCCATCCGAATATACCCCAGGTAATCGTTCATAAAGCCCATATTCCACTTCAGATCAAAGCCCAGGCCACCCTTGTCCAGATCCTCGGTAATCAACGGAAAAGCGGTGCTCTCCTCCGCAATGGACAGCACGCCGGGATTGCGCTTTTTCAGAATGGAATTCAGATGCTTGATCATCTCCATGGCCTCCAGGTTCTCCTTGCCCCCATACATGTTGGCCACCCACTCCCCGTCGTTTTTGCCATAATCCAGATACAGCATGCTGGCCACTGCGTCCATGCGGATACCGTCTGCATGAAATTTCTCCACCCAGAACAGGGCGTTGGCAATCAAATAATTGGACACCTGGGGCCTGCCGTAATTGTAGATCAAAGTTCCCCAATGGGGATGGAAGCCCTGGCGGGGATCCTGGTGCTCATACAGGCATGTGCCATCAAAGCCGGACAGACCGTGGGTATCCCTGGGGAAATGGGCCGGCACCCAGTCCAGAATCACGCCGATGCCCGCCTTGTGCAGTTCGTTCACAAAATACATGAAGTCCTCAGGGCTGCCGTACCGGGAAGTGGGAGCATAATAACCGATCACCTGGTAG
>JAAWKU010000103.1 GCA_022797535.1 Lachnospiraceae bacterium
GGTCAACGATGCCACCGCATCGCCTCCCTCCTCCGCCTTGCAGACTGAAAATTCATCCGGCGTCATTTTACTGAAAGTCAACGATACAGCACACTAGTATTTTTCAAGTTCGTATCCAGAATTATCTTTTCATAACCCATCGAAAACAATTCTTCAATGAGCATACTTAGCAGAACTTTTCCCAGGCCCTTTTCCTGATGCGCTGTTTCGCAGATCTTTATACCGATCTCGGCAATATGATTCCCCCGGTTATAGTAACTCATTTCACCGATTGCCAAACCCTTATATTCAATGAGCAGCCGGCACCTCGTTTGGTCACTGTCATATTTGATCTGTTCCCGAATCTCCTCAGCCGTTATACCAAGCCCCCGGGGAAAACCGGCATGCGCCATCACACTGCCGTCATTCCACCATTTTGCAAGCTGCGCGCAGTCGGCTTCTTCCGCATTTCTGATACACAACTCCTCATAAATAATCCGCATTGCCTGCCTCCTTCTCATCCCCGGCTCTTTTACATCCATCCCTTCCATGCATCCCCATCGCGCTTCCCGGCGATCACTTAAATATCGTTGAAATGATGCGGTGCCATGGCATATGCCGTCATTCACAGATGTCCCTCCACTATAACATAGTCCTTATATCTGCTGACAGAAAGAACAGTTGGGGAAAATCAGGCAAAGTAGTCCTCCGCCAGCAGGGCATATACCACCTTGTCAAATATCCCGTTGTTACACTTGCCCGCCTGTCTCAGCGTGCCTTCATATAGTAATCCGGCCTTCTCCTGCATTCTGCCCGAGGCAGGATTCCCGCTGGCGTGCCAGGCATAAATCCGATTCATGCCCACCTCCTCAAAGAAAAACCGAATCACTTCTCTGGTGGCCTCGGTCATCAGGCCCTGGTTCCACCATTTTCTCCCGATCTCGCAGGCCAGCTCCACCTGGCGCAGTTCCTCATCCGGGTGCATCCCAAAATAGCGTCCGATCACCTCACCGGTCTCTTTCAGGCAGACAGCCCAGCTATATCGGTTTCCCCTCTCGTAGGCGCCAAACCAGTTGTCAGTAAACATATTCGCATTGGTCAGAACTTCTTCCACACAGTTCATGGACGCATAGTTGGTCCATCCCCACACCTCCCTCTCTGACCAGCAGTTATAATAGATTTGTTCCAGATCCTCTCTTTGAAACCGCCGCAGTAAAAGACGATCCGTCTCCAGGGTAACTGTTCCTTTATGATTCATATATGCTCCTTCTATTTAATAAAGCCAGCGCTTTGCGCTCCCAAACGTACAGCATAATTGCCACGGAAGTTCCCGGCGTCTTTGCCGGACTCCCATGGCAATTCTTATGCCTGTATCTATTTATTACTGAATCGCCCTGTGGATTTCCTGCAGGGACATCACACCGATCTCACCCTCTTTGATTACTGTGCGGATGCCCTCGGCGGTGGCCTTGGCCGCCGCCATGGTGGTCATATAGGGCACTCTGGCCTTGATGGCCGTCTTGCGGATATAGCTGTCGTCAAACCGCTTTTCTTCCTTGGTAGCCGGAGTGTTCACGATCAGCTGAATCTTGCCGTTCATCACCTCGTCCACAATATTGGGCCTGCCCTCCTGCATCTTGTTGACATGTTTCGCCGCAATGCCGTTCCTGATAAGCAGTTCATAGGTGGTTCCCGTGGCCAGGATGTCAAAACCGCATTCCGCAAAGATACCGGCAATCTCCACCACCTCCGGCTTGTCCTTGCTGCTGACGGAGAACAGCACCGTGCCCGAGGTGGGCAGCTTGGTCTGAGTAGCTTCCTGGGCTTTGAAGAAAGCCTCCCCCACATTGGTGGCCAGTCCCAGCACCTCGCCGGTGGAACGCATCTCGGGCCCCAGTATCGGATCCACCTCCTGGAACATGTTGAAGGGGAACACCGCCTCTTTCACCCCATAGTATACGGGCTTTACTTCTTTCATGCCCTCGATGGGGGAGGACTCCCCCGTCATTTCCCGGGTCATGATGCGGGTGGCCAGCTTCACCATCTGCACCCCGCAGACCTTGGAAACCAGAGGCACAGTGCGGGACGCCCTGGGATTGGCCTCCAGCACATACACTTTGCCGTCCTCAATGGCATACTGCATATTCATCAGGCCGCACACACCCATCTCCTCGGCGATCCTGCGGGTGTACTCCTTGATGGTGTCCACCAGTTCTGCCGAAATGTTCTTGGAGGGCAGGATACAGGCCGAGTCGCCGGAGTGTACCCCTGCCAGCTCGATATGCTCCATCACCGCAGGCACATAGGCATGTTTACCGTCCGCAATGGCGTCCGCCTCACACTCCGTGGCATGGCGCAGGAACCTGTCGATGAGGATGGGACGGTCCGGGGTCACGCCCACAGCCGCTGCCATATACTGCTTCAGGCTCTCCGGCTCGCTGACCACCTCCATACCCCGGCCGCCCAGCACATAAGAGGGACGCACCATAACGGGGTAACCGATCCTGTCGGCGATCTCCAGGGCCTCCGACACGTCTACTGCCATCCCTGCCTCTGGCATGGGAATCTCCAGTTTCTCCATCATGCCCCGGAACAGATCTCTGTCCTCAGCCATGTCAATGACCTCCGGGGAAGTGCCCAGAATCCGCACACCGTTCTTTTTCAGGTCCGCCGCCAGATTCAGGGGCGTCTGCCCGCCGAACTGGGCGATAACGCCCACCGGCTGCTCCTTCTCATAGATACTCAGCACATCCTCCAGAGTCAGAGGCTCAAAATACAGCTTGTCCGAGGTGTCATAATCCGTGGATACAGTCTCCGGGTTGCAGTTCACAATGATGGTCTCAAAGCCCAGTTCCTTCAGGGCAAACGCCGCATGCACGCAGCAATAGTCAAATTCGATGCCCTGGCCGATGCGGTTGGGGCCGCCGCCCAGGATCATAATTTTCTTTTTATCGGAACAAACGGTTTTGTCCGGCGCATTGTAGGTGGAATAGTAGTAAGCGTTGTCCTGGGTGCCAAACACATGCACTGGTTCCCAGCTCTCGGTGATGCCATAGCCCACGCGGGTCCTGCGGATCTCCTCCTCCGGCACCTCCAGAAGCCTGCTCATATAACGATCCGCGAAACCGTTCTTCTTTGCATGTTCCAGCACGGCCTTCTCCGGCACGCTGCCTTTCATGGCCAGCAGCGCCTCCTCTTCCTCCACCAGCTCCTTCATCTGTTCTATAAAATAATGCTTGATCCTGGTGAGTTTGAACAGCTCATCTACCGTGGCCCCTTTTCTCAGGGCCTCATACATGATAAACTGCCTTTCGCTGGTAGGATATACCAGCAGTTTCAACAATTCCTCTTTGCTCTTCTCATGGAAATCCTTGGCAAAACCCAGGCCATAGCGTCCAATCTCCAGACTGCGGATCGCTTTCTGAAACGCCTCCTTGTAGGTCTTACCGATGCTCATAACCTCACCCACAGCCCGCATCTGGGTGCCCAGTTTATCCTCGCTGTCCTTGAATTTCTCAAAGGCCCACCGGGCAAACTTGATTACCACATAATCTCCGCCGGGCACATACTTGTCCAAAGTACCGCACACGCCGCAGGGAATTTCATCCAGGGTCAGGCCCGCCGCCAGCATGGCGGACACCAGGGCAATGGGGAATCCCGTAGCCTTGCTGGCCAGCGCCGAGGAACGGGAGGTTCTGGGATTGATCTCAATGACCACGATACGGTCGCTGACAGGATCATGGGCAAACTGCACATTGGTGCCGCCGATCACCTCCACCTCGTTGACAATCTTGTAAGCCTGCTCCTGAAGCCGGGCCTGCAGTTCCGGGGAAATGGTCAGCATGGGGGCGGAGCAGAAGGAATCTCCGGTATGTACCCCCAGAGGATCAATATTTTCAATGAAGCAGACGGTAATCATATTGCCCCTGGCGTCCCGCACCACTTCCAGTTCCAGTTCCTCCCAGCCCAGAATGGACTCTTCTACCAGCACCTGCCCTACCAGGGAAGCCTGCAGGCCCCGGGAGCAGACTGTCCGCAGCTCCTCCACATTGTACACCAGGCCGCCGCCGGCGCCGCCCATGGTATAGGCCGGGCGCAGCACCACCGGATAGCCCAGCCTGTCCGCTATGGCCAGGGCCTCTTCCACGGAGTAAGCCACTTCACTGCGTGCCATCTCGATGCCCAGCTTGTTCATGGTCTTTTTAAACTCTATGCGGTCCTCGCCCCGCTCAATGGCGTCCACCTGCACACCGATGACTTTCACATTGTACTTGTCCAGCACGCCCGCGCCTGCCAGTTCGGAACAGAGGTTTAAGCCAGACTGCCCGCCCAGATTGGGAAGAATGGCGTCCGGGCGCTCCTTGACAATGATCTGCTCCAGCCGCTTCACATTCAGGGGCTCAATATAAGTCACATCCGCAATCCCCGGGTCTGTCATAATCGTGGCCGGGTTGGAGTTCACCAGCACAATCTGGTAGCCAAGCTGCCGCAGGGCCTTGCAGGCCTGGGTGCCGGAATAGTCAAACTCGCAGGCCTGACCGATAATAATGGGGCCCGACCCGATAATCAGTACTTTTTTGATGTCCGTTCTCTTACTCATATTCCTCCTCCTAACTGAAGATCTGCAGATCTTCGGTTCCGCATATTCCCTGCAGGCACGCAAGGCCCATAAGAAAAGCCAGTATTAAAACTACTGGCTTATTCTGTCAATATATGTGATAGAAGCAATGATAGAAAAAAGGGAATAGAAAGCCCCGCGCATCTTTGCCGGCATATTCATCTGTTTGCCCGTGTACGCAGCCCTCATCCTTTTCCTCCGCCTCAAATCATTTTTTCTATTATAGCGAAAAAGGCCGGCTTCGTAAATAGGAAATTAGGCATTTAATAAAATTCAGAATATTCTTCTGTACACCCCTAATTTTCCAGATTTATCAGCGTATAGATCTCCTCCGCAGAAGGTCCCCTGCCGCTGATCTCCACCAGCACATTGTCCCTGTACAGGATGTTAATGCTGGTGCGGCTGCCCGACGCAGTTCCATCCTCCGCTGCCTGACAGGTTCTGGCGGCCACAATCTCCGGAGTGATCTGATCCGCCCTGAAGGTGGCGTTGGCCAGCGAGATATACAATTCCTGAGGAACATTTTCGCTTAAGAGATCACTATACAGACCCAGGTCATATTCCTCCGGATTCTCCGCATCCACCAGCCAGTCGCTGACGCTCTCATCCGCCTGCCTGCATACTATGGTAATCTCCTCCAGCCCCTTATTCCAGGTCACATACAGAGCTGATGGAGAAAGAGCTCCACTGGTATAATCATATCCCTCCGGAACCGACACATCTACATAGCGCCCATAGACCGCGTCAGTCCGAACCTCTTCCCATGTCAGTTCCGTTGCGTCGCCTGACTGAATCAGATTCTCTTTGACCCCCTGCAAGTCCGTCAGCAGGGAGGACTCCGCCGATGCCCCCTGGTCCTCCCGGACCGGGCTGGCGGCCGTCTGCTCCGTGTCCATGCTGCCTTCCGCGACCGCATCATATGCGCTCCCCTGGTCCGGGGGCGCCTCCCTGGGGGCCGTCTCCGGGGACATCTGCCCTGCCTTCTCTTCTGTGAATGCCTCCTCCGCCCCTGCCTCTTCCCCGGTGGAAAAGGAATCCTGCGCTGCCTCCATGGCAGTTCCATTTGCGCTGGGGGCGCCCTCCATATCGCCTCCCGTGCCTCCCATGCGAGGCATAAGCTGGAGAGCCGCATAACCCACTCCCAGGCAGAACACCAGGCTGGCCGCCACCGCCAGAGTACCGCCCACCCAGGGCTTTACCCTGCGGGACCGCCCGGCCCGCCGCGCTTCTTCCACATATGCCTCATCGATCTCCCCGATCTCCCGGAAAAGATCCTCCCTGCTGATTCTACCCATATTTACTGTCCCCTTCTGATTTTGAGTTCCGCATGTTTCCTGCGGTTTACAGCTTCCCAAGATCTGTATATGCCTGCCGGGCAGCCCCATAAAGATCAGTGCGCCCTGATCACACCTGCACGCCCCGGGTTTCCAGGTATGTCCTCAGTTCCTGCCTGACCCGGAACAGTGTGGTCTTGACCTTGCTCTCGCCCACGCCCAGTCTCTGCGCAATCTCTTTGACCGAATCCGCATAATAATACCTGCGCACAAACATGACTCTTGTCTCTGCCTTCAGTTTTTCCAGAAATTCGTTTATCATTCCTGCAACTTCTCCGGCAATGTAAGAATCTTCCACGGAGCAGGACGAGGCCAGGCATTCTTCCAGTTCCTCCAGCACCAGGTCAAACTGGCTGTTTCGCTTACCCGCCCGATTATACTCATAGCGGTTCAACGCAATGTTCCGGCTGATCCTGCTCAGGAAAGCGGAGAAAATATTGGGCCTGGTGGGAGGTATGGAGTTCCACACCGCCACATAAGTGTCATTTTCGCACTCCTGGGCATCCTCGTAACTTCCCACGATACGCAGGGCAATGCTGCGGCACAGACGGCCATATTTCTCGGCAGTCCGGGTGATGGCCTCCTCCGAGCGTTCAAAATACAGATCTATAATCTTGCTGTCCTCCATCATCCTCCGTGATTCCTCTCATGATCCGCAGACGCCGCTGTCCGGAACGCTGCCGCCTTCCTTCCACCGTCCCTGCCCCCCCGCACGGCTTAACGCATAGATGCGTTCACCCTGATTGACAGTAAATAAACTCTATGGTTACAAATCAAACAGCTTTCCGTTCTGGAGCCCCTTGGCCAGAAGCTGTTCTCCCACCGCCTCCAGCGCCAGTTCCAGACATCCCATAACGCCCTGATTGTCCCCCAGACTGCAGGGCACGATATAACGGTTCAAATTCTCCAGTTCCGGCGTGACCACATAGTCCGCCATCAGTTCCTGGTACTGCTGCCGTACCATAGGAAAAAGCTGTTCCTGATGCATGACGCCGCCTCCCAGAATGATTCTCCTGGGCGAGTAGACCAAAGTGAAGTTGACACAGGCCTGGGCGATATAATAGGCTTCCAGTTCCCATACCTCCCGTCGGTCCTTTAAATCAATCCCCCTGGCCCCCCAACGCGCCTCGATGGCAGGGCCAGCCGCCAGTCCCTCCAGGCAGTTTCCATGAAAGGGGCATTTCCCCGGGTAAGAATCCGAAGGATGACGCTGTAAAAGGAGATGTCCCGCCTCCGGGTGCATCATGCCATGAAGCAGCCCGCCGTTGATATAGACGCCTACTCCCACACCGGTGCCGATGGTCACATAGATACAATTATCCAGCCCCTTGGCGATTCCAAAGGTGGCCTCCCCCAGCATGGCGGCATTCACATCCGTGTCAAAACCCACAGGACAGCCCAGCGCCTCCTCAAAAGCGCCCACAATATTGTATTGCTGCCAGGCCAGCTTGGGAGTGGAGGTAATATAGCCATAAGTGGCAGTTCCTTTCACCGGATTGATGGGGCCAAAACACCCCACTCCCAGGGCTTCTATGTGGTGCTCCCTGAAGAAAGCGATCATCTGCGGCATGGTCTCCTCCGGGCTCACCGTGGGAATGGAAATCCGCTCCAATATTTCTCCCTGTTCATTGCCGATGGCACACACCATTTTGGTGCCGCCCGCTTCCAACGCTCCTAAAATCATCTGTTTTCCCTCCTGGTCCATATTGGTCAATCTGCTTTTACTCTAGCATACCCCCACCATTAGCACAAGAGAAATTTCCCTAAACTACTCTTCAAAATGGATAAGTCCCACCACGCAAAAAGACTTTGCCCACCGGCAAAGCCTCTTCTGCTTATTTCCGTTCATCCAAATATAGCTGCACCCTGCTGTGAAGCGCTCCCGCCGCATCCTCCGCGCTGCGCGCGCCATTGAAATAGGGCTGCAATTCCTCATCCACCATACTCCAGATATCATCCGACCGGAACACAGCAGGAACGGCCTGATCCAGAATCTCCCAGAACAATGCCACCTGCTCCTGATCCAGCTTTTCCCACTCCCAGTATATCCCCCTGTCGTCATAACTTTGAACCGGCGGGTCGTTCACGCTCTGCTGGTATCTGTCCAGGCATTCCTGCAGCAGGCTGCGCCGCACTGGCAGGTTCATCCAACAGCCCTGATTTGTATCGGAACCGTACTCCATATACTGGCGCTGCCCCTCTTCGGAGAGGAGATACCGAAGGAAATCCAGAGCACCCTCCCTGTTTCCCGCGTTTTTGTTCAGATAGAGCCGCGCCCCCTCCATATAAACACCGCTGCCTGCTTCCCGTGGATAACCGATGCAGGATGCCTCCCCGTTAAAGCAACTCCTGGCCCTGTTAAGCTGCACCGGTACGGAAAGCACGATCTGCACTCCGGCGATCTGCCCCTTTGCCAGACGTTCTCCGGTCTCCGCGCGGGGATACTCATCCCGATCCTCATACCCTTTCGCAAAAGCCATCAATTCCAGAAAAGGCTCCTCCATCAGGTGGCTTTCTCCCTTTTCCCAGTCAATAAAGACCTTGCTTTCCTCATCATGCAGGCCATAGGTCATGACGATCCCCACGCCGTCCATACCCATCTCCAGCACCTGGGCCGGGGAGTTCTCCACCGCCTCATACATCTGTTCCAGCGTCCAGGAGGAGGCGTCTGCCAGTTGGGAGGAAACCGTCAGGAAATAGGGATAGCACTCATAGGCGGCTCCATACAGCCTTCCCTCCGCCCCTGCTGTCATAAACGCCGTCTCCACAAAGGGAGCCAAATCCCCCACCGCCTCCTCCAGTGGAGCCAGATAGCCCTGGGCTATGCATTCCCGGATATTCACCGTCCAGTCTCCCAAAAGATCCGGTCCGCCCCCCGCAGCCATTTCCATCTGAACGCGCCTGCGGTAATCTTCAGGATCCCCGGCGTCTCCCGCCGCAGTGATGGTTACATGATACGCCCTGCTCTCCCGGTTATATCTGGCGGCCAGCTTCTGCATCGCGGGAGAAGGATTGTTCAGCACAATAAATACCTCCTGCTTCTCCACCATGTCTGCCGCCGAGACGGTTTTGGCCTCCAGAAGGCACTGCCTGCCTTCCAGATCTGCCAGGAACAGGAAAGCCCCATCCTCCCCAGTGCCTAATCCAATGAGATTTTCCAATGCATAGTCCTTCTCCAAAAAGGAGAAAGCCTCCCTGGTCTCATGTCCGTCATGGATCCATACATGCCCCGCATCTGCCAGAATCAATTCGCCCGAAGGTGAGTACCCTATGGCAAAGTCCTCATACTGGCTGATCTGTCCGGTGATCCTGGCCTGTACCCGGCCTCCGGGCTGATCCCACAGCACCAGTTCTTCCTGGTCAAAGCCATACCAGGTCCACTCCCCGCCCTGGGGAGCCTCCAGAAAGCCCGCCACCTTTCCTGTCAGGTTCTGGCTGGCCTGCTGTTGTCCCTCTTCATCAAATACCGTCAGCTTCCTTCCTCCGCCGGAGACAGCCCGGTACATTTCGTCCTCCTGATACCAGAACCCGCCGCTCAACTCCTCCGGCATCTCCAGCAGAGTTTCCACGCCGCTTCCCCATTCGAGACGCGCAAGATACCGTTTTTCATCCGCCATGGAGCGCATCTCCAGCAGCACGTCCTGTCCTGCCACACCCGCCAGCGCCTCCACCCACAGGTCGCTGTCCTCTTCTTCCAGATAAAAAATCCCCTGGGTGTCCCAGTGATCATAGGGAGGAGCCAGCCTCTGAATACAGGCTCCCATGTAGATATTCTTCTCCTCCACCATCTCAAAGAGCTCTGAAAAACGGTACAGAGTCCCGCCCCAGAATCGGGTTTCCTTTTCCCTGGCCACCCAGTTGTCACCTCTGAGAATATCCGCTGTCAATTCCGCCTCTGAAGACGGCAGACCGATCTCCGAGACCGCGTAGAACACCGTCCCCTCCAGGCCCGGGGCGCCCTCGCTGGCTGCGGCGGAATTCTGGGGACTCGTTTCCTGTACAGGCTGCGGGGATGTCCCACAGCCCGTCAACAGAATGCAGATAGAAAAAAATACAACTGTCAGTAATGTATATTTATTGGTAGCAAACATATCTGCAATTCCTCTCTACAAACGATCTCTATTGTCCACAGTTCATATGCCGTTCTTCCGTCTTATAAGCCTGACCATCTGTAGCCCCACAGGCGCACTTCCACGTTCCCCTGTACTGATATACCACGATTGTACAAGAAGAATATGTAGGTGTGGTTTGTCCGGTGGCTGGATCCACTCTATAGCCAGACACATAGGAATGTGTACCTGAACTAAAAGAATTGTAGCAAGTATAATCAACGACACTGAATGCATGTACATGCCCCGGCGTTTTCATCACAGACTCCGCCGCATAGGCCGATACCGCAATCCCCAAAGACAATGTGCCTGCTACCATAAGTCCCATTATTTTTTTCATCCTACTCATACTTCCTCCTTTTGTAGTTGATCCTATTTAACAACGACAATCCTTTTAAGACACGCATTAACCATTATATCCTGTTTTGTTCTCATATCCTTAAGAATCACTCTGCGCGGTAGTGATACTGTAATTATAAATTATTTTTCGATTTCAGTCAACTGACTTTTTATATTATTGCATCGCATGTTATCTCACCATCTTATGGCGCTCCCTTCCGCCGCCTGCCAGGAAATCCCGCCGGATAAATATTCACAAAAAAAGAGACTTCAAAACAAAATACAACTATCGTTTTGAAGCCTCTCCACTATCTCTATATATCTGCCTTAGGTAATTGCCAAACTCGCAATCTGCGCCCCATCAGAGGAAGTACCTCACGCCGCTCTCGAAAATTTTCAGATCCTGTTCTCCATAAATATTTATGGCCACGGCAGTATCCCTTCTCTCGGAATGAGCCATCTTGCCCAGCACCCTGCCGTCCGGGGAAGTGATGCCCTCGATGGCGGCATAGGAACCATTGATGTTGTACTCCTCGTCCATGGACACATTGCCCTGAGAGTCTGCGTACTGGGTAGCCACCTGTCCGTTGGCGAAGAGCCTGTCAATCCACTCCCTGGGCGCCACAAAACGGCCTTCCCCATGGGACGCGGGATTGCAATAGGTTGCTCCCAGTTCCGCTCCCTGCAGCCAGGGAGACTTGTTGGTCACCACCCTGGTGTACACCATCTTGGAGATATGTCGGTTGATGGTGTTGAAGGTCAGCGTGGGAGAGTCCTCCTTCTGGCCCAGGATCTGGCCGTAGGGCACCAGCCCCAGCTTGATCAACGCCTGGAAACCGTTGCAGATTCCCAGCGCCAGGCCGTCCCTCTCCTCCAGCAGCTTCGTTACCGCCTCCTTCAGCCTGGCGTTCTGGAACGCGGTGGCAAAGAACTTGGCGCTGCCGTCCGGCTCGTCGCCTGCGGAAAAGCCGCCGGGGAACATGATGATTTGCGCCTGTCCGATGGCCTGCTCAAAAACTTCCACGGACTCCCTGATATCGGAAGCGCTCTGGTTTCTGAACACTCTGGTCACCACATCCGCGCCCGCCCGCTCAAAGGCCTTGGCGCTGTCATACTCACAGTTGGTT
>JAAWKU010000104.1 GCA_022797535.1 Lachnospiraceae bacterium
TTATTGGTTAAAACCTTAGATAAGTTTAGTGTTGGATAGATTTACTAGAGAAGATGCTGAAATAATATACAATTTCAGCATCTTTTTTTAGTTGATATTTAATAAAATTTTAATAATGACTAAAAAAGTTAAGTTTTCCGTATAAAAGATATGGATTTTTTCTGAGAAGTATGATATAAGTAATTTATAGAAAAACATATATGGAGGAATTGCACAGATTTATGGGTGCAGACTAGTGTGCTGACTAGATTATATCTGGCGAAACTCCGCAGAATAAATTTTCATCGGCAAGGCGGTTTGCCTGAATATAATCGAGTCAGCACACTTGAGGCTGTGACACAGCCGCGGAACTGAAAACGGCAGATTCCCGGAAGATTGTATACATTCAGGGAGTTTGCAGAAGTAAAATCAGGAGGAAAGAGATTATGAAAAAGAGAAGCAGGTTTTTGGCGCTGCTGCTTTCCGCCGCCATGGTGGCCAGTGTGGCCGGGTGCGGCAGTGAAGGCGGCAATGGCGGAGAGGCCGGCAATGCCGGAGACGGCGGAAACAATGAGGGCGGCAGCGGCAGGGCCGAGGAGGTGGTGATCAATGGCATTACCTACCATCCGGCGGGGGATCTGACCACCGACAATATCGAGTTGACCTACTTCCATTTTGACCAGGATGAGACGGTGAAGTATCTGGCCGACAGGTTTATGGAGCTGTATCCCAATATCAAGGTCAACGCCGTGTATGAAAATGTGGCTACATATAATACCACTCTGAATACTTTGGTGAGCAACGGCAACGCGCCGGACTGCATTATGTATTCCGATGCGGATTTCGCTCTGTCCAACATGCTGCTGGCGGACGTTTCCGAGTACTGGAACGCGGATCCTGAGACCCAGAACCTGGCGGATACAGTGAACAGCGCGGGACTGGGCACTTTTCAGACCAGCGGCAGATACGGCGTACCCGTGAAATTCTTTCCCGGCGTGATGTATGTGGACCGCAATGTACTGGAGACCCTGAATGTGGATGTGCCCGGTATGGACTGGACCTGGAGTGAAATGATCCAGCTGATCAAGGACTGCACCGTGCTGGATTCTCCCGACGGTATGGCCTACTATGGGCTGGGCGTGCTGAACAGACTGGATTCCTATTATGGCATCGCCGCCAGCCAGGACATCATCGGTGAGTTCGGATACAATGGCAAAACCTTTGACCTGGGCGTGTGGGCCGTGGGCGAGCAGGATTTCGCGGACCTGAAGCTGGGCGGCTATGTGGCGCCTGTGGCCGAGACTCCCGAGATGGAGGACTGGGCGGGCGACTGGGAGAAATGGTTTGGCGCAACGGGTCATGTGGCCATGTTCTCCGAGGCTTTCTGGACCTATCAGGGTACCTGGGCAACCGAGGCTTTCAATGACCTGAATCTGGACATCATCCCTTATGTGGTGCCCGCAGTGTCTGAGCAGGATGCCAGCGCGGATCACCACTCCATTGCCACCATCGACTTCGGCGGCGTGACCACGGGAACCGATTATCCCAGGGAGGCCTATGAACTGCTGAAGTTCATGAGTTTCGGCGTGGACGGCTGGAAGACCAGGCTGGAAGTTTATAATGATGAGACCATCACAAACGCATCCGGACTGGCGCTGAAGTATGACGTAATGCCCGCCCCCATCACCAAGGATGCGGAGATCTGGGACGGCTATATCGCCATGTACACCAAGGGCATGGATGAAGAGCATGTGGGCCACTGGAAGAATTATTTCGCAAGCTGCATGCAACCCATTCCTTTCGGCTGGACTTCCATAGCCGGTTACTGGAACTACTGCGATGAGTATTTCAACAAGATCGGCATCCATGACAAAGTGGACAGCGGCGCCTCCAAGGCGGCGGACTTCGCCACCGAGGCCACGGAGAAGGCCAATCTGTACCATGCGCAGGCCATGATCGACTACTTCGGGCCCGGCGGCTACAATGTGCTTACCGACGAGGAGATTGCCGAATACGAGCAGCAGGTAGCCGACAATTCATAAATCTGCCGGACCGATCAGGGCAGACGTTTAGAGATTGCAGGAGGGCGCTCTGCCCTTTGGCATATAGAGCAAAACATTTATCAGGAGGAGTAAGAATATGAAAAAGAAAGTTTTTGCAGCATTGCTTTCTGCCACAATGGTTATGTCCATGATGACTGCCTGTGGCAATGAACCCAGTACACCCGCTGACAACTCTACACCCCAGAGCACGGAGGAGAGCAGCGTTGAACCCAGCAGTTCCGAGGAGAGCAGCGCGGAGGAATCCACTGAGGAATCCATCCCGGAGAGTTCCGAAGAGGAACCGGCTGGCGGTCTGGCTGAGGCGGAGCCCCTGCCCGATCCCCTGTATCACTTTGCCATGGATGGCAGTGATGAAGGTATTCTGACCATGATCCAGAGCGAGGACAAGGGCAGCAACACCGGCGCTACCTACGGCGTGGTGGAGAGTTCCACCTATGTGGATAAGGAAGGCGCGGAGCAGCCCATCGTGGTGCAGTACGCTGACGGCCCTGTGGGCAAATGTACTTATATCGACGGTAACTTTGGCCTGAAGCTGCCTGTGGAAGCTCTGAACACCAATGAGTATACCATTTCCTTCTGGATGAATGCCGACAGGCTTTCCAACTATGGTCCCACTCTGCAGATTGGCAGCGACATGGGTATGGCGGATACAGACGAAGGGGTTGCCGTAAAGTGGATCAATGTGACCCAGACCGAGTGGGGTACCAGCAATGCCAAAATCTTCCCGGTGGTGTGGGACAGAAACTCCGAGACCGGCGTATGGCCCTGGGTGTATGCTGCGGATGATTCCATCCATGGCAAGAAGGAGTGGGTTCTGGTGACTCTGGTAGCCACCGGTGATATCTATAATTTCGCGGATGACGGCCTGGACAGAGTGGCGGCAAAACTCTACCTGAATGGCGAACTGGCATTTGACGCGGCTGAGGGGACTTACGGCGGCCTGGCTCCCGATGTGCTTACCGCCGAGGACAATTTTGAATGCTTCTTCGGCATCAACTACTGGGACAGCGTATTCAAGGGATTTGTGGACGAGATGTACTTCTTTGACAAGGCTCTCACCGACGGTCAGGTTGCAAGCCTGTATCTGGAGGGCAATCCCAGCGTTGAGTCCGTAGCGGAGGCTCCTGCGGAAGCTGGGAATGAGGCGGAACCCGTGGCCATCGACCACAGCGCGGTGACCACCTCCGGCACCGTGCTGGGCGCTACCGACTGCAGCACCGGCTTCTGGAGCGAATTCTCCGAGGTGGTGGAAGTTCCCTCCGGCGAATCCGTGACGGCGAATTTCGTAAACTACACCGATGGTCTGGCCAACTGGCACAATTTCCTGGTAGTGCTGCAGAACGTTCCCGAGGTACATTCTGCGGACGCCAATGCCGACTACAAGGAGTACGGCGTGATGCGTGCGGATAACTTCGGCTGGGGCGCAGGCTATGACAGCATTGCCACAGCAGAGTGCGATTGGAACTGGGATACCTTTACCACGGATATGGATGGCGCTAATGTGGAACTGACCATCACCAACAATGGTGAAACCGCTGACGTGGTGGCAAAAGTTACCTGCGCTGACGGCAAGGTATACAACCAGTCCTACACCGGCATTGCCGTGGACGGGGATCTGTACTACTGCCTGACTGTGGAGAATGCGTTCCTGGACATCCAGTAAGATTTGAACAGTTAATGTATAATAAAAAGGGGCTGTCACACTTGTGGCGGCCTCATTTTTTCCTGTCTGCCGTATCTTCAGGAACTCATAACTGCCTCAAAAGAAAAAAACCCCCGGACAAACTTTCCGGGGGCTTCTGATGTTATGTATTTATTTACCCTTCGCTCTCTTCCTCATAGTAAGCCTTTACTTTAATCGCCTGGTTATAATCCCCGAAATCTTCTCCAAACAGGGTACATCCTCCCACATTGGCGGTATCCTTCGGAACCTCAAAGCGAAAGCTGATGTAGCTGTTGTAGTTCAGATTCAGATCCTGGATGGTTACATCGGAGATCTTGTTGTTGCCGTCGATAAAACATCCCTCGTTGTTGATAATCAGGGTTTTCAGAAGGCCGTACTGATTCAGCAGTTCGGGCCACCAGCCGGGACACAGATACCCCTTGCGGGCCCCATAATCCCCGGGACTCACCCACATTCCCAGGGCAACCCCGTTGATGGAGAAATGGATGTCCGAAGGATAATCCTCGTTGTATTCGGGACACTCTGAAGAAATCTCAAAAGAGATCTGTAATTCCGTCAGGGTTTGTCCGGCCTGCAGATGATTGGGCAGATTGTATTCCACATAGCCGCTGCCAAACCAGAGAATGCCGGCCTTAAAACGTTCCGGGAAAGAGAATACCCTGGGGTCGTCCAGAGAACCTATGATCTCTTTGTTGGTGGCCAGACCGCAGGTGGGAGCAACACTGCAGGTGGTGTAATAGCCAACCTGGATGTCATCGGTATAACAGTGCCGCACATCCTTGATGGGCGCTAAATCTATCATCAGGCGGTCATATCGGGGGCGGATGATTTTCATGGTTCCTCTTTTGCCGGAGGTGGTGCGGATTTTTACCAGGCCCGCCTCCTCCAGCTTACTCACATGCATGGAGATGGCGCCGTTGGTCAGCCCCAGAGCCTCCGCCAGATCGTTCATGCTCAGTTTATCATCTTTGTAGATCATTTCCATGATTTTCAGGCGCATGGGGGTGCTCAGGGCTTTGAATACAGCTTCCGCCTCTCCGATTGATTGAAAATACAGCATAGTGTCCTCTTTTCCGCATATCTGAAACCGGTTTAAAGCCAAATCTCACCGGCGCCTGTGATATGGCTTTGGTTTTCTTTGAGTCATTACTACTTTAATTATAGCATTATGTAAAGTAAAGTCAATAATATCCCCGTTTAAAATGGCGTAATTCCTGAAAAATTTGAACTACTTTAGTAAAAAGTAAATATAGCCAAAAAAATTTATTAAAATATGTGAAACTTATTTTGCGGATGTTATTGACATTGTGTATGATTCATACTACTATAGAGTTGTTAAGAAAAAAGTATAGTGTTTTAGTGGAAGCTAAAATAAATATCAAAAAGTAAAACAGAAAAGTGAGGTTTAGTTTATGGCAAAGTTATACGTAAATCCCAAACATCAACTGGGGCATATCAACCCCGAGATCCAGGGACATTTCTCCGAGCATCTGGGCAGATGCATTTATGAAGGCCTGTATGTGGGAGAGAATTCCGAGATTCCCAACACCAACGGTATGCGTAACGATGTAGTAGGGGCCCTGAAAGAAATGGGGATTCCGGTGCTGCGCTGGCCCGGCGGCTGTTTTGCGGACGAGTACCACTGGAAGGACGGCATCGGTCCCAAGGAGACCCGCAAGAAGATGATCAACACCCACTGGGGCGGCGTGGTGGAGGACAACAGCTTCGGAACCCACGAGTTCATGGAGCTGTGCCGCCAGCTTGGCTGCAAAACCTATGTCAATGGCAATGTGGGCAGCGGCACGGTGCAGGAGATGAGCGAATGGGTGGAGTACATGACCTTTGAAGGGGTCTCTCCCATGGCTGACCTGCGGGCCCAAAACGGTCATCCCGAGAGCTGGACAGTGGACTACTTCGGTGTAGGTAACGAGAACTGGGGCTGCGGCGGTAATATGACGCCGGAATACTACGGCAATCTGTACCGCAGATATCAGACCTATGTGCGCAATTACAAGAAGGGGCAGGAGATTTACAAGATCTGCTGCGGCGCCAATGTGAGCGACTATCATTGGACGGAGGGCGTGCTGAAAACCACTCATGACCATGCGGAGCATTTCCACGGCTTTATGAACGGGCTCTCCCTCCATTATTACACTCATCCGGGCGACGTATGGGAGAACAAGGGCAGCGCTCTGGATTTTGATGAGGATAAGTACTATAAGACTTTGAGCAAGACCCTGTACATGGAAGAACTGATCAGACGTCATGGCGCCATCATGGATCAGTATGACCCAGACAAGTTCATTGGTCTGATCGTGGACGAGTGGGGCACCTGGTATGATGTGGAGCCAGGCACCAACCCCGGCTTCCTGTATCAGCAGAACACCATGAGGGATGCTCTGGTGGCAGGCATCAACCTGAATATCTTCAACAAGCACTGTGACCGGGTGAAGATGGCCAATATCGCTCAGCTGGTGAACGTATTGCAGGCCGTGATCCTGACCGAGGGCGAGAAGATGGTCAAGACGCCCACCTACCATGTATTTCATATGTATAAGGATCATCAGGATGCGGAGCTTCTGGAAAGCTACATAGAGACTCAGAAGATCGGCGGCGAGAACTGCAAGGTTCCCAACCTGCATGAGTCCGTTTCTCTGGGCAGGGACGGCAGGATCCATGTGACCCTGAATAATCTGTCAGCCACGGAGAGCTATGAGATAGACGCAGTGTTTACGGAGACGGAGATCAAGGGTGTGGAAGGTACGATTCTCACCGGTGAGATGCATGCCCACAATACCTTTGAGGATCCCAACGCAGTACATACGGAGAAGTTTGATAAGGTAGAGATTAACGGCCAGGGCCTTAAGTTCACAATCCCCGCCTGCAGCGTGCTGCATCTGGCAGTGGAGATCTGAACCGGCCCGTGTGCCCCGGGCAACAGGCATAATTCCAGAAAAGAAAGGGTTTTTATGGAGCAGAAGATCAACGGACCAATCACGGAATATAACAACCCCTTTATTTTGCAGAGGGCGGACCCCTTTGTGGGACAGGCGGCGGACGGCAGCTATTATTTCACCGCCTCCGTACCCGCCTATGACAGGATCATCCTGCGCCATGCGGATACCATAGAGGGATTGGCCCAGGCGGAGGAGATCACCGTGTGGACCCGTCATGAAAGCGGGCCAATGAGCGAGCATATCTGGGCTCCGGAGATTCATTATGTATTCGGTAAGTGGTATATCTACTTTGCCGGGGACGACAGGGACAATCTGTGGACCATCCGCCCCTATGTGCTGGAATGTTCCGGCCAGGATCCCATGAAGGATACCTGGGTGGAACGGGGGCAGATGCAGTGCGCGGATGCGGATGAATTTTCTTTTCGGGCCTTCTCTCTGGACGCTACGATTTTTGAGAGCGGTGGGGACCAGTATTTTGTCTGGGCGGAGAAAGTCGGCGTGGGCAGGCAGATTTCCAACCTGTATATCGCCCGCATGGAATCCGGCGTCAAGCTGGCCACGGTGCAGGTGCTTCTGACCACCCCGGACTATGACTGGGAACGTATCGGTTTCTGGGTCAACGAAGGGCCTGCGGTGGTGAAACATGACGGCAGAATCTTTCTCACCTATTCCGCCAGCGCCACGGGAGCCTGTTATTGTATGGGAATGCTCAGCGCTGTGGAGGGTACCGATCTCCTGGATCCCAAAAGCTGGGTCAAGGGACGCCGCCCGGTGCTGGCTACGGATGCGGAAAAAGGGATTTATGGTCCCGGCCACAACAGCTTTACCAAAGACGGGGAGGGCAATGACATCTGCGTGTATCATGCCCGCACGTATGAGGAGATCGTGGGGGACTCTCTGGCGGATCCCAACCGCCACGCCATGCTGATGAAGGTGGAGTGGGATGAGGAGGGCAGACCGTTGTTTGCCTATCGGAAACAGGGATAAGCCATATCCCGGATCTATCCCGGATGAGAATATGCTGTCAGGCTGCTCCGCGTTTATCAGCGGATGCCTGGCAGCTATTTATATTTTTTACAAAAAAGGAAAGTTTTGCGTGCATTTATCTCTTCACTCTGTTATGCTGGATTTATGTATTTCACAAGGATTAGCGGGCGTTCTGGCTGCGCGTCTTTGCAGGTTGGAGGATGAGAAAAGAAAAACGGAGGATCGGCTATGAAATTCAGCAATGGATGTTGGCTACAGAAGGAAGGCTGCGGGTGCTTTGCTCCCACGGAAGCCTATTTTACCAATGTGACGGACACGGAGGTGAGCATCTGCGCGCCCACCGGCCAAATCAACAGCAAGGGGGCAACCCTGGGGGGGATCAATCTGACCGTGAAGATTACTTCTCCCCGGGTGGACGTGCTCCGGGTGCAGACCTGGCATCACCTGGGGGCAGTGGTGCGTGAACCTGCTTTTGAACTGAATCTGCAGGAGTGTCCGCTGGAGGTATCCGAGACGGAGGAGATTATCACTGTAAAAAGCGGGCATTTGTCTCTGGAGATCACTAAGAAACCCTGGTCCATGACCTATAAAAGAGACGGCAGGCTGCTGACCCGCAGCACTGGCAGAGACCTGGCGCTGATGAAAACCGATTGGAAGGGGGAGTATTACGACCAGGGAGACAATGTGGACACCTATATGCGTCAGCAGCTGTCCCTGGGAGTGGGAGAACTGCTCTACGGCACGGGGGAGCACTTTACCCCTTTTGTCAGGAATGGCCAGAGCATCGACATCTGGAATGCGGACGGAGGCACCAGCACCGAGCAGGCGTATAAAAATATTCCTTTCTATATATCAAACAAGGGGTACGGCGTGCTGGTGAACCATCCGGAAAAGGTATCCATGGAACTGGGCACGGAGATGGTGACCCGGGCGGAGTTCTCCGTGAAGGGGGGCTATCTGGACTACATGCTGTTTGACGGTCCTTCCATGAAGGAAGTGCTCACAGCCTACACGGATATCACAGGCAAGCCTTCCCTGCCCGCGCCCTGGACCTTTGGACTGTGGCTGTCCACCTCCTTTACCACCAGCTATGACGAAAAGACAGTGATGAGTTTTATTGACGGCATGCTGGAGAGAGGGATTCCCCTGCGCACTTTCCACTTTGACTGCTGCTGGATGAAGGAATTTCACTGGTCGGATTTCCTGTGGGATGAGAGGGTGTTCCCCGACCCGGAGGGAATGCTGGGGCGGATCAAGGACAAGGGACTGAATATCTGCGTGTGGATCAACTCCTATATCGGCCAGGAGTCCTGTCTGTTTGCGGAAGGCATGGAAAAAGGATACTTTATAAAGCGTCCCAATGGTCAGGTTTATCAGTGGGATATGTGGCAGCCGGGCATGGCCATCGTGGATTTCACCAATCCGAAGGCGTGGAAATGGTTCCAGGATAAACTGGAAGTATTGCTGGATATGGGGGTGGACTGCTTCAAAACTGATTTTGGCGAGCGGATCCCCACCGAAGCCGTGTACTTTGACGGCTCCGACCCTGAGAAAATGCACAATTACTACACATATCTGTACAATAAATGCGTCTATGAACTGCTGGAAAGAAAACGGGGAAAAGGGGAGGCAGTGTTGTTTGCCCGCTCCGCCACCGTGGGAGGCCAGAAGTTCCCGGTACACTGGGGGGGAGACTGCTGGTCCGACTATGAATCCATGGAGGAGAGTCTGCGGGGAGGCTTAAGTCTGCTTATGAGCGGTTTCGGCTTCTGGGCCCACGATATCGGCGGTTTTGAGCATACTTCCACGCCGGATGTATATAAAAGATGGGTGGCCTTTGGCCTTCTGTCCTCCCACAGCCGTCTCCATGGCAGCACTTCCTACAGGGTGCCCTGGGTTTATGACGAAGAGGCGGTGGACGTGTGCCGGTTCTTCACCCGGCAGAAAGCCCGGCTGATGCCCTACCTGTATGAGACTTCTGTCTACACCAGCCGTACCGGTATCCCCACCATGCGCAGCATGGTGCTGGAGTATACCGCCGACAGGAACTGCAGCTATCTGGATAAACAGTATATGCTGGGCGACAGCCTGCTGGTGGCCCCCATCTTCAATGAGGAGGGTGTGGGCGAGTACTATCTGCCCCAGGGCACATGGACGGATTTCCTCACCGGACAGGTGCAGGAGGGCGGCAGATGGTACAGCGCCAGGTATGATTATCTGAGCCTGCCCATGATGGTGAAGGAAGGTTCCATCATCGCTCTGGGTTCCCGGGACGACAGGCCGGATTATGATTATGCTGACGGCGTGGAACTGCGGGTGTATGAACTGCACAATGGCTGCCGTGCGGAGCGGAGCGTATACGGCATGGACAACCGGGTCGAATTGACGATTCAGGCTTCCCGTCACGCGGGAGCCGTCACCCTGGACGTGGAGGCCTCCAAGCCTTACACGGTGCGGCTGGTGAATGTACAGGCTGTCTCCGCTGAGGGTGCGGACATCCGTGTGGAGGGAAGCGACACTCTGGTGACCCCCAGGGCAGCGCATATGGTGGTGAACTGCTAAAGGGCGGACATGGGAATCTTTCGGTTTATTCAAAGTATATTGATGGGGGGATGTCACGGCTGCGTGGCATCCCCCCTCTCTTTTGTCCTTTTTGCAAATATTTGAGTCGGTAGATTTTTTATATTGGTTTTTTTCTTTTTATTGACAACCCGCTATTGAAACCATATAATGGATTCAATGGAAGAAAAATCTTCTCTGTGAAATTCTATGCCTTGTCTGATCAGGGTGATTGATCGGGAGCAGTGCTGTCTCCCCGATTCCGGCGCTTTCAGCCATATTTCACACAAATTTTACAAAGATGGTTGAAAACGGCTTCGGGGCAATATTTGCCCGGCGGCGTTATTTTGGCCGGAAAGGGGTATATGGGGAGAAAAGATATTGTGGACAGGCCGTATTTTTCGGATCGTGAGCGGTTTGCGGAACTTGTGAATGTGGCGCTTTATCACGGCGATAAAATTCTTCGCTCAGGGGATCTGGTGCCGCAAAGCAGAAAGTATCCCGCCCTGTCCAGCGCTTATAGTGAGTTGGAGCGAGATATACTGATGATGGACAGGCGGCAGAATATCTGTTATGGCATTGAGATAGAGACGGAATCGGACTACAGGATGCCGCAGCGGGTCATGACGTATGATGCCTGCGAATACGAATACCAGATCAGGCAGATTGACAAGGGGCACAGGGAGCGGGAAAGCTACCGAAACTACCGTGACAGGAAGAGCCGTATGAAAGAAAGCGACTTTCTACTTCCCATGGTGACAGTGGTTCTTTATTTGAAAGAAGGTCATTGGAAGGGTGGCAGGAAGCTATCCCAGATGTTCCGAATCTCGATGGAATCCGCTAAGTTGTTGGGACTCAGTCTGCACGACTATGATTTTCCTCTGATAGAAGCGGACTATGTGGATCCAGAGGACTATCATACGGATTTAAAGGAATTTTTTCGGGCCATGCAGTGCCGTGGGGACAGGAGAAAACTGAGGAGACTTCTTCAGACCGAGGAATATCAGTGTCTCTGTCCGGAGACAGAGCAGGTAATCGCCAGGCATCTGCATATAGGAATGCTGGTTCACAAGATGGAAAAGGAGGGATGGTCCATGTGTAAAGCGTTTGATGATTTGATGAAGGAAGAACGGCGGGAGGGAAGAAAAGAAGGCAAAAGGGTAGGAAAAAGAGAGGGGAAAAGAGAAGAAAAATTCCGAATCATCCGAAAGATGGAAAAGGAGGGATTGGAGGAAGCG
>JAAWKU010000105.1 GCA_022797535.1 Lachnospiraceae bacterium
ACGCAGATCTTGCCGGTCACTTCCGGCTTACCGTCGCGCACATCATGCTCTTCGGGCACATAGTCAAAATAAATCCAACTGCCGTTCCCCGCGGGCACCATGCCCTTGGAACGCAGAATCATTCCATATGCGCCGCTGTCCAGTTCCGACAGTATCTTCTCAATCTCTTCCGCCGTATAAGTATTGGGAGTCTCCATCCCCCAACTGCTGAACACTTCGTCCGCATGGTGGTGGCCGTGATGGTCAGGATGATGCCCTTGCTCTTCACCATGATGATGGCCGCATTCGCAGACGCCGTTTTCATCATAGTGATGGTGATGTCCTTCCTCATGGTCGTTGTGGCAGCAATGCTCTTCCTCATGATCGTGGTGATGGCAATGCCCCTCCTCATGGTCGTGGTGATGGCAATGTTCCTCCTCATGGTCGTGGTGATGGCAATGTTCCTCCTCATGGTCGTTGTGGCAGCAATGTTCTTCCTCATGATCGTGGTGATGGCAATGCTCCTGCTCATGATCGTGGTGATGGCAATGCCCCTCCTCATGGTCGTGGTGATGGCAATGTTCTTCCTTATGATTGTGGTGATGGCAATGCTCTTCCTCATGATCGTGGTGATGGCAATGCTCCTGCTCATGATCGTGGTGATGGCAATGCTCCTCCTCATGATCGTGGTGATGGCAATGCTCCTCCTCATGATCGTGGTGATGTCCTTCTTTCCCGTCATGGTGGTGGTGCCCACAGCTGCACAGCCCGTTCTCATCATAGTGATGCTCATGTTCCCGGGCATGTTCCAGCATCTCTTTCATCATGTCCTCCAGATTGTCCACTCCCTCGATGGTCTCCAGAATCGCCTTGCCCTCCAGTTCCTCCCAGGGCGTGGTGATAATAGTGGCCCCGGCATTGTGCTGCCGAACCAGTTCCACCGCCGCCTGCAGCTTCTCCTGGGACATATTGCCGGTTCTGCTGAGAATGACAGTGCCTGCATGCTCGATCTGGTTTACGAAAAACTCTCCGAAATTCTTTATATACATCTTGCACTTGGAGGCATCCACCACAGCCACAGCGCTGTTCACCTTCACTTCCAGATCAGCGGCCACATTCTCCACCGCTTTCACCACATCCGAAAGTTTGCCCACCCCGGAAGGCTCAATCAGCACTCTCTCCGGCTTATAAGTAGTCAGCACTTCCTTCAGGGAGGCTCCGAAGTCTCCCACCAGCGAGCAGCAGATACACCCGGAATTCATCTCCTTGATCTCGATACCCGCATCCTTTAAAAACCCTCCGTCAATACCGATCTCGCCGAATTCGTTTTCGATCAACACCACCTGGGTATCCTGCAGCGCCTCCTTTATCAGCTTCTTAATCAATGTAGTCTTGCCCGCCCCCAAAAAGCCGGACACAATATCAATCTTAGTCATACCGTACTTCCTTTCCGCAGATCCTGTTATTACCAAAGCCTTCTATGTCCATGGCTCCGACTCTCATGATCTGTCCACTGATGTTCATTGTCTAACAAATCCGCCTGCTTGTCAATATCTGTGCGGCTGAAAATATCGTAAACGGCTTCCATAACGCTCCAGGGCAGCACAGCGATTTGATCCGCCTCATTGCCAGCAATATAAACTGCCTAAGACACATTTTCAGCATTTTTCTCCGTTTATACACTCCAAACCAGCCTTCTCCAGCCTGCGCCCGGCTTATGTGGCGGCTCCCGGCTTACTCATATACTGTGTCAAACCGCTCCCGAAAATATTCCTGCCTGCTCTTTGTAAAGTCCTGGGTTTCACGCAGATGCTTTTCGGATAATAAAACCCCAGTATTCATGACAAATACTGGGATTCCATATAAGCAGGACGATAAGCCGGGTTATGTCGTTGAGCGATCATCTATCTAGGACGCCTGTTGCCAGACGCCTCCAGCGACCTACCTGAAAGCAGGCCGGGCAAGCCTGTGGCTTTCATCTTGGTCTTGCTTCGGATGGGGTTTACATGGCTCCGCCTGTCACCAGACGGACGGTAGTCTCTTAAGCTGCCTTTCCACCCTTACCGGGAGCAAACTGCTACGTAATTGCCTCCCGGCGGTATATTTCTGTTGCACTGGCCTTGGAGTCGCCTCCACCGGACGTTATCCGGCATCCTGCCCTGTGAAGCCCGGACTTTCCTCACCCACGTTGCCGTGGCTGCGATCGCCTGTCCTACTTACAATTTTACATCATATCACAAACCATATCCTTTGGCAACTCCCTGATGACCACCTTTTAAAGCCTTTAAGAGCCCGGGTGCAATATACAAAAAAAATTGCATTTTATAAAAATCTATGTTATTGTCTTTTTGTAACACCCGTTTACAGATACAGTTAAATCGAGTGCGTCGCAGCGCCCACCGCATCGCCTCCCTCCTCCGCCCTGCCGGTGAAAATTTATTCTGCGGAGTTTCGCCAGATATAATCGAGTCAGTACACCAGTACTTTAGAAAGGATATGATTAAAGCGATGTTTAAAAAGGTAAATAGTATAGATAGTTGTAATGTATTTACGGATATATATAACAGTGCTATTTTAGCTTTTAATGAGGAGGAAAGGAGGGAGGCTACGAGCGACATTTTTTACCAACAAATACGCACCGATATCAATTATATATATTACGATAATGACGATATCCCCAGGGCTTTTTTTTCCTATAAAATACATACGGACTATTTATTTGAACTTACGTCGTTATATGTTATGAAGGAATATCAGCGAATGGGAATAGGCAAACAAAGTGTTCTTTTTTTGGAAGAAATGATCCCCCCAGGAAGTGTTTTGTGTGTAAAAGTATTAAATAATGCGCCATGGTCAATTAGCTTTTATAATAAAATGGGCTTTATGGACATTTCCAATGAAATGGAAAAGGAAGCCAGTAAATATGGATTAAAAGCAAATCCCTGGTCCAGGATTCTGAGAAAGAATCTATAAAGAGAGTTTTGGATGGCGTCCTGCTATTGTCTGTCTGGTTCAGCGGGGATTTTTTCCAGGCCTTGTCCGGGTTCCCCCGGACAAGGCCTTCTTCATTCCTCTCTGTTCCTATCTTCATTCCTCTCTGTTCCTAATGTGCATGACAATATATGCATGACAGTAAAAAATCCCGGCTGTTACACCGTTACACCCTGAAGCAGCTACCCCCCACGAACTCCCTGCATATAGAATTCCTGGGCAGTTCCTCGCTGCTGATGCCCAGAAAATACTCCAGGAATTTCAGCAGCCGCTTGGCTTCATAGTACTCCGGCTGGTCCTTTTCGATGTGGAACAGCAGCGGCTCCGCATATTGCTTCAGCGCCGCCAGTTCATAGATCGTGGCTGAGTTGAACATCACATCCGCCTCCTCCTGGAAAGGAAAGATATACTCTTCCTCCCCCCGGCGCACGGAAGGCCACATCTGGATGGTTCTCTGAGCGGAAGCTCCTCTGGTGCGGGCGTCCCGCACCAGCCTGCGCAGCAGCCGGCCGTCGGTGGTGGGGATCCGATTGTGAGCGTCCACATTCAGGTTAATCAGAGCGCTGATATAAATCTTGAACTTGCTTTCCTCCGGCAGGGCATAACTCATCCGGGGGTTCAGTCCATGGATACCCTCGATGACAAGCACATCCTCTTTTCCAAGCTGCATATAGTTACCATTGTACTCTCTGCGGCCGATCTTGAAATTAAACTCGGGAATCTCCACCCGCTCACCGCCCAGAAGGCTAGTCATGTCATCATTGAACTTTTTCACATCAATGGCTTCCAGACACTCGAAATTGTAGTCCCCGTTCTCGTCCAGCGGTGTGTCCTCCCGGTTCACGAAGTAATTATCCAGTGCCACAGGATGGGGCGTCATGCCCAGTGTCCGCAGCTGAATGGACAGCCTGTGGGACAGGCTGGTCTTGCCGGAGGAGGAAGGGCCCGCGATCATAATGAACTTAACACCCTTACGGGATGCGATCTCACGGGCAATCTCGCTGATTTTCCGCTCCTGTTCCGCCTCCTGCACCAAGATCAGGTCACTGATGGAGCCGCTGCAAATCTGGTTATTTAGCTGTCCCACCGTCTCTATACCGATGTCGTGTCCCCACTGGGCGGAGGCCTTCAAGGTCTCAAACAGCTTCCGCCGCTGGGCCAGAGGTTTTACCTCTGTGGGAGTTTTCTGATCCGGTAGCACCAGCATAAAGCCCTCATCGTAAGCCTGCAGATCATACCATTTCACATACCCCGCATTGGGCAGCATGAAACCGTAATAATAGTCATAATAACCATCCATCTCATAGACGTTCACAAAGGAACTGCGGCGGTAGCGGAACAATTCCGTTTTGCCGGTCATACCCTTTTTTCGGAACAGCTCTATGGCCTCGTCCAGAGGATAGGACCTTTTGCGAAAAGGCATGGCGCTGGCCTGCAATTCCTTCATCCGATCCTTAATGCGTCCGGCATTGTCCTCTGTGGCAGCGATCCTGCCCCCTGTACTGATATAGGTGCCGTTTCCCACCGCAAACTCCAGGCGGCACATTGACGCCGCTTCTTCGCCCATGGTATCATAAATGGCTTTCAGACACAACATGGTAGCCGAACGCACATAGGCCTTGTGTCCCACTGCGTCCTTCAGGGTAAAAAATCCCAGTCGGCATTCTTTGTTGGCATGTTTAAATAATTCCCGGATCTTGCCGTCCGCGCAGGCCAGGGCAATCAGCCCTCCATATTGCTCCTGATATTCCTCCGCAATCTGTTCATAAGTGATTCCCTGGGGATATTCCTTCTCCTGCCCCAATACTTCTATCTTCATCCTCGCTGCCCCTTTCTGTTTTTGTTCCGCAGTGCTCCGGTAACTCCATCTGCTTCAGAGCCAGACCGATCAGACGCTGCTCCTCTTCCAGTTCCCGGATGCGCCGGGCCGCTCTGCTTCCTGCGGCATTTTGCTGAAGCTGCTCCAGGATCCGCCGGTTACCCTGCTGCTCATACAATAGGTATTGCCTCAGCACCGGATGACTCCCGGCCAGCAACAACTCCCCAAAGCGATCCTGCAGCGCCTGTCCATCCCCTGCTTCCGTACTTATACACCGGGCTTCCCCATCTGGGCTTACGCCTCTTCCGGCCTGGGCCGGCCGCTCTGCTTCCCTCTTCCAGCTTACGCCGGCCGCTTCGCTTCCCTCTCCCGGCTTCTGCCGCTCCCGGTTTCCGCCGTCGAGATGGCTCCCCGGACTGCTCTCCGGCCCCGGTTCTTCCGTTCCCGGGGGCCTGCGCTTCCCCGCCGTCACCTTCATCATGGGATAGTACTTCCCGTCCTCGTACACCATATCTTCCGCCAGAAGCACATAACCTGCCTGCCACAGGTACGCCCGAAAGGCAGGGATGTCTGACTGGGGCTGCAGAATCAGTTCCCTTACAGTCTCCAGCTTCTCTCTGCCCTCCTCCAGAATCCTCTGCATCAGCCTGCCGCCCATCCCGGCACAGATCACTGTGTCAGCCTCCCCAGCCCCCAGCGCCGAAACGCCGTCGGAAAGTCTGGTCTCTATGTATGCCTCCAGTCCCTGCTGCCTGATATGCTCCCGCGCCCTGGATAAAGGTCCCTGCCGCACGTCCATGGCCAGTACCCGGGGACTGATCCCCTGCTGCACCAGATAGATGGACACAAAACCATGGTCACAACCCACATCGCAGACCCGGTTCCCGGCAGTGACCATATGGACCAGCGCCAGCATCCGGGCAGACAGAGCCACCTCTCTCCCCATCAGTCCAGATAATCCTTCAGCTTACGGCTGCGGCTGGGATGGCGCAGCTTGCGAAGCGCTTTGGCCTCAATCTGCCGAATTCTCTCACGGGTCACATTAAACTCTCTGCCCACCTCTTCCAGGGTACGGGCCCGACCGTCATCCAATCCAAAACGAAGGCGCAGTACTTTCTGCTCCCGCTCCGTCAGTGTGCCCAATACCTCCACCAGCTGCTCCTTCAGCAGTGTAAAGGCCGCCGCGTCCGCGGGCACAGGTACATTGTCATCCTGGATAAAATCTCCCAGATGACTGTCCTCCTCCTCGCCGATGGGAGTCTCCAGTGACACTGGCTCCTGGCTGATCTTCATGATCTCCCGCACCCGGTCCACGGGCATGCTCATCTCCTCCGCGATCTCCTCGGGAGAAGGCTCCCGTCCCAGTTCCTGTAAAAGCTGACGGCTCACCCGGATCAGCTTATTGATGGTCTCCACCATATGAACAGGGATACGGATAGTCCTGGCCTGGTCCGCAATGGCCCTGGTGATGGCCTGACGGATCCACCAGGTGGCGTAAGTCGAGAATTTGAACCCCTTGCGATAATCAAATTTCTCTACCGCTTTTATAAGTCCCAGATTGCCCTCCTGGATCAGATCCAGAAACAGCATTCCCCGCCCCACATAGCGCTTGGCAATGCTGACCACCAGACGCAGATTGGCTTCCGCCAGACGCTTTTTGGCCTCCTGGTCACCCAACTCCAGCTTTTTCGCCAGTTCAATCTCCTCCTCTGCAGACAGCAGGGGCACCTTGCCGATTTCCTTCAGGTACATGCGCACCGGGTCCTCGATGCTGATGCCGTCTGGAATGGACAGATCCAGGTTCTCTACATCCAGATCCTCCTCCGCCAGCAGTATCTCCTCGTCCACATCATCGTCCTCGGTGATGCGCAGTACATCCACATTATTCTGTTCCAGAGTTTCCAGAATCCGGTCAAACTGATCCTCCTCCAGCGTCATATCCGAGAAGAAATCGTTGATCTCCTGATACTCCAATACATTTTTCTTTTTCTTGGCCATCGCTAAGAGATTTTTCATTTTCTCCTCAAAACGTGCCTGTGTGTTTTCGTCCATCCTTGTGGTTTCCTTTCTGGATTTAATTTCCTGCTGTTGTGTATTGGTGTACTGACACGTTCCCATTTCACAGAAAGTGAATGTGGTAGTACACTAGTATTGACTTCATTCCAGTGAAATATGCGTTTTGGCCAGTTCTTCCAGGGCTTTCTTGCCCGCCACCGCTCTGCTGAGCGCTGTTACGTCTGAGCCCAGACTGGCAGTCAAATGCTCATAACTGTTTTTTTTCACCGCGTACAAAATATCATGAAGAGCCTTTTCCCGCTCCTGCCTGGTCTCCAGCCGGGGCAGATTGGTGTTGAAAATCTCCGCCACCTGGCGCTGCTCCTCCTCATCCTGGAACATGCTGACAATGGCCGCCGGCTGGTACCGCCCGGCCTCCAGATCCCGGAACAGCCGTTCCGCCACCTGACGGTACAGTTCCTCGGTAAAATCCTCCGCAGCCACATACCGGGCGATCCTGGGATAAAGAGCCGGATCGTCCACGATCCAGGTGAGCAGCAGTCTCTGGGTACGCCGGCTGTTCTCCTGGGGAGAGTTTTTTTGCCGCACGCCGGACCTGGGCCGCTCCGGAGGCTTGTCCACGCCGGTCTGCATGGCGTAACTTCCCACCAGCCTGCGCAGGTTCTCGAAACCGATATGGTATTTATCCGCCACGGCTTCCAGATAGTTCTCCCGCTCCACATCCACAGAAAAACTGCAGAGTTTTTTGGCAATCTCCCTGTAAAACAGGGTCTTGGACTCCGGATCCTTCAGGTCAAACCCTCTCTCCAGCATACGGATCTCAAAAAAGAAGCTGTTCTCTGCCTGGTCTATGCGCTCCTGAAAAGCATCCCTGCCGTTTTTCTTAATAAATTCATCCGGATCCTTACAGGGCTGCATATTGATGATCTTCCCGGAAAGCCCGGCTTCCCGCAGGATGCCGATGCCCCGCAGGGCGGCTTTAACTCCAGCGCCGTCGCTGTCGTAGGCCAGCAGCACCTTGTCCGTATAACGCTTGAGCAGCACCGCCTGCTCCGCCGTAAACGCAGTCCCCAGAGAGGCCACCGCCTGGGTGAACCCCGCCTGATGCAAGGCGATCACATCCATATAGCCCTCGCAAAGTATGATGTTGCCGCTTCTGGCTGTGCGGGCGAAATTCAGCCCGTACAGATTCCGGCGCTTGTCGAAAACAGGAGTTTCCTGAGAATTCAAGTATTTGGGCTCCCCTTCTCCCATAACCCGGCCCCCGAAACCGATCACCCGGTTATGGATGTCCTGAATGGGATACATCACCCGGTTCCAGAACGGGCTCACCAGCCCGGTCCGCTCATTATGGCTGCCCAGCCCCGCCTCTATGATCAGTCTGTCCTCAAACCCTTTCTGCTTCAGATGCCGGATCAGCCCGGCCCCGCTCCTGCCCGCATAGCCCAGGCCGAATTTGCGCATTGTCTCATCGGACAATTCCCGGTCAGCCAGATAGCGGTAGCCCACCTGTCCCTGGGGACTGCGCAGCTGATAATAGAAAAATGTGGCCGCCTCCCTGTTCACGTCCAGAAGCTGCTGGCGGTGATTCTGCCTCTGCTTCTGCTCCTCGTCGTACTCCGCCTCCGGCAGGCTGACCCCCGCCCGGGCAGCCAGCATCTTCACGGCCTCCGGGAAGGTATAGTTCTCATAATTCATGACAAAAGTATAGACATTGCCTCCCGCGCCGCAGCCAAAACAGTGATACATCTGCTTGGCCCCGTTTACCGCGAAAGAAGGGGTTTTCTCATTGTGGAAAGGGCAGCATCCCCAGTGATTGGCGCCCTTTTTCTGCAGCCGGACATACCCGGAAACCACGTCCACAATGTCATTCCTCACCCTGACTTCTTCCACCAGTTCTTCCGGATAATACATGTTTATCCTCCATGCCCGCCTGGGCGGACGTTAAAGCCTTTCGTTGAAAACGCCTAAAGGATCCAGGACTTCGGTATGTATAACTCCTCATACTGGGCGATGGCAAAACGGTCGCTCATGGCCCCTATATAGTCGCAGACCACCTTTTCCCGGTGCTCCCCCTCCGAAATCAGATGCAGATACTCCCCGGGCAGCCTGTCAATATGTCCCATGTAATACTGGTATAGGGTCTTAATCAGCGCCTCCGCCTTGCCCTCTTCGCCCTTGGCCACCGGATTTAAATAGACCCGTTCAAACATAAAGCCCCGCAGTCTCTTCATGGCCTCTGCCACCGGCGGGGACATGCATATGTCTGCCTGGCCCACACTGTGGATCACAATATCGTGGATAAAATGATCCAGCCTCTGACCGGTGGTGAGTCCTATGACTTCCCCGATCTCCCGGGGCACATCGGCCTCGGTCAGGATCCCGCCCCGTATGGCGTCGTCCATATCGTGGTGAATGTAGGCGATCTTGTCGGACAGCCGCACGATCTTTCCCTCCAGCGTATGGGGCGTACCGCTGGTCTGATGGTTCAGGATCCCGTCCCGCACCTCATAGGTCAGATTCAGTCCCTGTCCTTTTTTCTCCAGTCGCTCCACTGTACGGACACTCTGCTGGCTGTGCTCAAACCCATAGGGACAGACATCATTCAGCGCCCTCTCCCCCGCATGCCCAAAGGGGGTATGCCCCAGATCATGGCCCAGGGCAATGGCTTCCACCAGCTCCTCGTTCAGCTTCAGCGCCTTGGCAATGGTGCGGGCGTTCTGTGACACCTCCAGCGTATGGGTCAGCCGGGTACGGTAATGATCCCCCTCCGGCGCCAAAAACACCTGGGTCTTGTCTTTCAGCCTGCGGAAAGACTTACTGTGCAAAATCCTGTCCCGGTCCCTCTGAAAAACAGGACGAATGTCGCACTGCTCCTCCTCCCGCTCCCTGCCCTTGGAACTCATACTCAGGGTGGCAAAAGGACTGAGATATTCCTTTTCCCAGTACTCCAGGCTCTCCCGTATCGTCATCTGCACCATGCCTTTCCCACAGCCCTCCCACGGGCCGCGTCCTGTCACAATGGTCTCCTACTTCTTATATTCTGCAATTTTTCCCTAAATCCTTTTTCTTTTTTAAAAAAGCATCACCGGCCCTGACAGGACCGGCACAATTCCCGCATCCGGCGCGGTACGCCTGGTAAGATGCTGCACATATAAATGTTACCTGCAAATATCATATATAAAATCCGCGATCAGATCCATGGCCCCATAGGCCGTCTTGAAGGGCGACATCTGGAACACATGCCACATCCCCTTGAAATGTTCGAATTTTACCGAGACATGCTCCTCCAGCAGACGCATGTACAGACGCCTGGCGTCGCTGTAAAGCACCTCGTTCTCCCCCACCTGTATGTAAGTGGGCGGGAAATCCCTGTGGTCCCCGAACAACGGGGAGATCAGGGGATTCTCCAGATCCTGGTCGGGAGCATACGCCAGCTTCATCCGTTCGATATATTCCGCGTTCAGCACCGGATCCACCTCCGCCTTGCTCTGGAAGGACTCTCCTGAAGAAGTCAGATCCGTCCAGGGAGACATGAGCACCAGTCCCCTGGGCAGCAGACGTTTTTGCGCTTTCAGGCTGAGGGTCAGAGCCAGGGCCAGATTGCCACCGGCGGAATCCCCCGCCACGATCACCTCCCGGGCCCCGTAGCCCAGCAACATCAGATAATCCCACGCCGCCACGGCATTCTCCAGGGCCGCAGGATAAGGATATTCCGGGGCCAGTCTGTAGTCAAAGCACAGCACATCCATAAAAGTGGAAGACGCCAGCTTGGAGGTCAGGGTCCGGGCATACTTGCGGCTTCCCGTGGAATACCCCCCTCCGTGGCAGTACAGCACCACATATTTTTTCATATGAGCACGGTTCACGGAAACCCATTCCGCCTCCATCTCGCCGATTTTGAGTTCCTCGTAATGGATCTCTCTGGTATTGCCCAGTATCTCCCCGATATGGTTCTGAGACTGCCTGTGTTTCTCAATATCCGGATTCTCCACCAGGCCATGAGCACGGCGAACCAACTGCATCATCCGCTGGTTACGGTTATTCTCTCTCTTGTCTACCATTTTTTCCTCCTGATTTCAGCACCGTCTATCCCGGTTCCCCCGCCGGCGTCCACATCCCATGATTCAAATATGGGCGCCTGGCGGCGTCTCTCCCCTTAGAAGTGCAGCCTCCGGCGCACTTCGTTGCGCAGCCGCCTTCTGGACAAGACCGTGATCAGCATGGCATCCACGCAGGCCACCACCGTCAGCACCACCGCCGACCAGCTCAGAGCAATGAGACCCGCCACATACAGGTCAATCAGGATCTCCAGACCCAGACACAGCAGTCCCACAGCGCTTACCACATACAACGCGTTGGTGAGAAAGGAACTGGGAAGATGCCGGATACAGACTGTGAGCAGTTCCGCAACCAGGGTCACAAGAATCACAACAGGAAGCCCCAGCCCCCACATCCAGTTCCGGCTGGAGGTGAGAAAACTCAGCATAAAGAGATACAGCCCCGCCGCCACCCCGTCAAAAAGAAGAGACA
>JAAWKU010000006.1 GCA_022797535.1 Lachnospiraceae bacterium
GTCAACGATGCCACCGCATCGCCTCCCTCCTCCGCCTTGCAGACTGAAAATTCATCCGGCGTCATTTTACTGAAAGTCAACGATACAGCACACTAGTTCATGTTGGAAAGATATTCATCAATCCCTTTCGCCGCCGCCTTTCCGGCCCCCATTGCCAGAATCACGGTAGCCGCCCCCGTCACGGCGTCACCCCCGGCGTACACAGCTTCCTTGGTAGTCTTGCCGTTCTCTTCATCCGCCACAATGCATTTCCACTTATTGGTCTCCAATCCTTCGGTGGTGGAAGAAATCAGCGGATTCGGGGAAGTTCCCAGAGACATGATCACCGTATCCACCTCCAGCACAAACTCGGAGCCGGGCACTTCCACCGGCCTTCTTCTGCCGGACTCGTCAGGCTCGCCCAGTTCCATACGAATGCACTTCATACCTGTCACCCAGCCCTTATCATCTGCCAGAATCTCGGTGGGATTGGTCAGCAGGTCAAAGATGATGCCTTCCTCCCTGGCATGATGTACTTCCTCCACACGGGCAGGCAGTTCCTCCTCACTGCGGCGGTATACAATATGCACCTCTGCCCCCAGCCGCAGAGCGGTGCGGGCCGCATCCATGGCCACATTGCCGCCGCCCACCACGGCCACCTTTTTCCCTCGCATAATGGGGGTATTGCTGTTTTCATCAAAAGCCTTCATCAGATTGCTTCTGGTAAGGTACTCATTGGCGGAAAACACACCGTTGCTGTTCTCACCGGGTATGCCCATGAACTTGGGCAGCCCTGCGCCAGAGCCGATAAACACTGCTGAGAAGCCCTCCTCAGCCAACAGCTGATCTATGGTGACGGATTTACCCACCACCACATTGGTCTCAATCTTCACTCCAAGGGATTTCACGTTTTCGATCTCCCTGGCTACCACCGCCTCCTTGGGCAGACGGAACTCCGGAATACCATATACCAACACGCCTCCGGGCTCATGCAATGCCTCAAAGATGGTGACTTCATAGCCCAGCCTGGCCAGATCTCCGGCACAGGTCAATCCTGCGGGACCGGAGCCGATCACCGCCACTTTTCTGTCCTTTTTCTCTTTGGCCCCCTCCGGCTTTATCCCCTGCTCCCGGGCATAATCCGCCACAAAGCGCTCCAGCTTACCAATGGATACCGGCTCCCCTTTGATGCCCCGGATACACTTGCCCTCGCACTGGCTCTCCTGGGGACACACCCTGCCGCACACAGCGGGCAGGGCGCTGGCCTGGCTGATGGTCTGATAAGCACCCTCCATATCCCCGTTTTTTACCTGCTCCACAAAGCCCGGGATGTTGATCGCCACGGGACAGCCTTTGACGCACTGCGCGTTCTTGCAGTTGATGCAGCGGGCGGCCTCCTCCATGGCCTCTTCTTTGTTGTATCCCAGACATACCTCTTCAAAATTCTTCCCACGCGCCTGCGCATCCTGTTCCCTCACAGGCACCTTTTTCAAAACATCCATCTCTATTCTCCTATTTTAATTCCCCATCCGCCCTCACAGCACCCCTGACCGGGACTCGCCTCCCGGCCGTTTACGGCGTCCATTTGCCGCCCCGTGCGCTTCCCGGGCAAAGGTTGTTTTCAGTTCCGTATCCGTCTGTCCGGTCACCCGTTACAGTTGCCGCATCCGCCGTGGTGGGTCGCCCCTTCTTTGGCCTTCAGGAAAGCTCTGCCCTCCTCCGTCCTGTAGATCTGCTGACGGCTCATGGCCTCGTCAAAATTCACCTGATGCCCGTCAAACTCCGGTCCATCCACACAGGCAAACTTCACCTTGCCGCCCACAGTCACACGGCAGGCGCCGCACATGCCAGTGCCGTCCACCATGATGGGATTCAGACTGACAATCGTAGGGATGCCCAATTCCTTAGTCAGCAGACATACAAACTTCATCATGATCATGGGACCGATGGCCACACAGCGATCATAGCGCTTTCCCTCTGCCACCAGATCCTTGATGGTCTGAGTAACCATACCGCTCCTGCCATAGGAACCGTCATCGGTGGTTACGTACAGATTGCCCGCCACAGCTTCCATTTCCTTCTCCAGGATCAGCAGGTCCCTGGTCTTGCTGCCCACCACCACGTCCACGGCGATACCATGCTCATGAAGCCATTTCACCTGGGGGTAAACAGGTGCCGCTCCCACGCCTCCTGCCACAAACAGAAGTTTCTTGTTCTTAAGGCTCTCAAGTTCCTCTGTAACGAATTCAGACGCGCAGCCCAAAGGTCCCACGAAATCGTGAAAACTGTCCCCTGCCTTCAGGCAGGACATCATCTGGGTGGATGCGCCCACAATCTGGAATACGATGGTCACCGTGCCCTTTTCCCTGTCATAGTCACACACTGTGAGAGGAATCCTCTCCCCTTCAGCGTCTGTCCTGACGATCACAAACTGGCCGGGCTGGCAATATTTTGCCACCCGCTCCGCCTCCACCTCCATCAGGTAGATGTTGGTGGTTAGTTCCTCTGCTCTGACAATCTTATACATACTCTCCTCCTATCATAATTCCGCAACATACTGTTTCGGTTCCGCCTTTTCCCTCTGCCTCGTGCAGCGGCGCTGCCTGTCTGTCCGCTCCGGCAGCCGCACATACAGCAGCGCAGTCCGGCTACCCCCGCCACTCATGGGATTTCTGCTATGCTGTAGCCGCTGTCCGTCAGCAGCTTATAGCAGATACAGTTGTACGCATGGACTGCGTAATAGCTGCCCGTGGAGATACTGCCCCCGCTTTCGTCCACATGCAATTCCGCAAAGATATAATAATCCTCCTCGCCAACTGTCAGCGGGTATTGGAACCGATACTGGTATATGCCGCTTTCTCCCGCAAATCCCTCCGGGGTCTGGATCCTCCCCGTGCGAATCATCTCATTGTAGAGGGTCACAGTGGCCATGTCCACCGAAATATCCGTATTTAGCTGCAGGCTGTAAGTGCGTTCCGCAACCTCTCCCACGATCCCGTCCTCCTCAATGATGGCAAATGAAAACGCAGAGTCGCCCAGAGGCATGGGAATGGGGCCTGCATACCGGGCAGAGTCCAGGGAGGGAACCGTGCCGTCGGTGGTATAATAGACCGTCTCATCCTCCTCCCTGTTGACCTGGATCAGGGTAGGACTGCTGTACTGGCCGCTGGCCGTCACCACATTCGGCGCGACAGGTATCTTCAACTCAATCTGGTAATTCTTGGTCACTACATCACTGACCAGGCCATACTGATTTACAAAAACGGCCTTGATGATATGTTCCCCGTTGTCCAGAAAGATGGGCGCCGTGTATACCAGGCTGTTCTCATCCGGCTCCGAGCCGTCCATGGTATAGTAGATGGTCCCCGCCGTGTTGGAACTGAGTTTCAGGGGAAGAATCTCCTGATAATACCCTTCCTCAAACCCGAATTCCGGCGCTTTAGCCTGTAAATTCTGGTAAGTGCTTCTGATAACCTCATTATCACAGTTATTCAGCAGACTGTCAATCGTCTGGTAATCATTTCTGGCCCTATAGGACTGAATCAGCTGAGAATAGGCCCTCTCAAGCTGTTTCTGGTCCAACAGCCCGCCCTCAATCAGGGCCAGCAGCTGACTTTCATAACCGCCCACATTATCCATGGCATAGTAACAGTCTGCCAGGGCAAACCCCACTTCCTGATCCATGTTTCCCAGTTCCCGGGCTCTGATATAGTAGCTTACCGCCTGTTCATAGTCCTGGGTTCTGACGCATTCCACTGCCCGGGCCATCTGGTATTCCACTGAATTCTCCATATGATGCCAGGCGCCGATCAGCACGCCGGCCAGAACCAGGATCAACAGGAAAAATATACCGATCAGCCATCCCAGATAACTCTTCTTTTTTTGAGGGGTCTCCGACCCGGCCGCCTCCCCGGAGGAAAAAGCGGTTCCGGAGATCTGCAGTTCTTCCGCAATATGTTCCAGCGTAGCCTGCATGCTCTGTTCCACTTCCGATTCAAAGTCGGGCACAATGTGTATATCTTCCCCACAGATCCCGCAATAGAGCGAACCCTCTTCTATTTCTGCTCCGCATTTCGGACAATTCATACGAATTTACTTCCGCCCTTTCAACAAAATACCCCTCAACGCTCCTGTAGCAGCACGCTGTCCACGCAATTCTTCATCAACATGGCTATGGTCATGGGACCCACACCGCCGGGAACCGGGGTGATGGCGCTGCAACGAGGCGCTACGGATTCATAATCCACATCCCCGCACAGCTTATTGTTCTCGTCCCTGTGAATGCCCACATCAATCACCACAGCCCCCTCCTTTACATAATCCGCAGTGATCATCAGCGGTTTGCCCACCGCCACCACCAGGATATCCGCCCGGCGGGTGACTGCCTTTAAATCCTCGGTCCTGCTGTGGGCCACCGTCACAGTACCGTTCTCCCGCAGGAGCAGCAGGGCCATGGGCTTGCCCACGATGTTACTGCGGCCCACCACCACGCATTCTTTGCCGCTGACGGAGATGCCGGAACGCTTCAGCAGCTGAACCACCCCGGCAGGGGTGCAGGACACAAACCCCTTTTTCCCGATACACAACGCCCCCACATTCATGGGATGAAATCCGTCCACATCCTTGAGCGGGCTGATGGCATTGAGCACTTTTTCCTCGTTGATCTGTTCCGGCAGAGGCAGCTGCACCAAAATGCCGTTCACATCCACCCTGGCATTGAGTTCCTCCACCAGCGACAGCAGCTCCTCCTCCGTGGTCTGGGAGGGCAGTTCATAGGACAAAGAACGGATCCCGATATACTCGCAGGCTTTCTTCTTGTTACGCACATAGACGCTGGAGGCGGGATCGTCCCCCACCTGTATCACCGCCAGACAGATTTCCTTTCCCTGGGCTTTGTAAACTGCCACCTGCTCCTTCAGTTCGTCTTTGATCTCCGCGCTGATTTGCTTCCCGTCAATAATCTGTGTCATTACATCCTCCCATCTTATTTTTCAAATATCCTCCCGGCGCACTTTTAACAAGCGCCGCCCCGGCTTCCCCGTTCCGAATACTGATCTGCGCGCCGTGCAGGAATCGCAGTTCCGCTTCCTCAAAACAATCCCGTGATCCTCCCCTGATCGTCCACGTCGATCCCGTAGGCGGCAGGATTACTGGACAGCCCGGGCATAGTCACCACGGCTCCCGTCAGCACCACCACAAATCCGGCGCCGGCAGAAACATAGACTTCCCTGACATTCATCTCAAAGTTCTCCGGCCTGCCAAGCAGAGCAGGATCGTCGGACAGAGAATACTGAGTCTTGGCCATACACACCGGCAGTCCGCCATAACCCAGTTCCTCCAGACGCTGCAGCTGCTTTGCCGCCAAGGGGGCAAAATGCACCTTCCCTGCCCCGTAGATCTCTGTGGCTACTTTTACCACCTTGTCCTTCAGGGGCAGACTGTCCTCATACAGCACCCGGAAATGGCTCTCCTTCTGTTCCAGGGTCTCCAGAACCTTCTCCGCCAGTTCCACGCCGCCCCGGCCGCCCTGTTCCCATACTCTGGCCAGAGCGAAGGCACAGCCTCTTTCCTCGCAGAAATGCTTTACGAAGGCAGTTTCCGCCTCTGTGTCGGCTGTGAAAGCATTCAGCGTCACCACCACCGGCACGCCGTACTTTTGCAGATTCTCGATGTGCTTCTCCAGATTGACAATCCCTCTTTCCAGAGCTTCCAGATTCTCCTGGGAAAGCTGATCCTTTCGCACGCCGCCATTATATTTCAGCGCCCTGATGGTGGCTACCAGCACCACGGCATCCGGCGCAAGCCCCGCCTGACGGCATTTGATGTCAAAGAACTTCTCTGCGCCCAGATCCGCGCCGAATCCCGCCTCCGTGATGCAGTAATCCGCCATTTTCAGGGCCGCCCTAGTGGCGATGATGGAATTGCATCCATGGGCGATATTGGCAAAGGGGCCGCCGTGTACCAGCGCCGGAGTGTGCTCCAGGGTCTGAATCAGATTTGGCTTGAGAGCGTCTTTCAGCAGAGCCGCCATGGCCCCCACAGCCTGAAGCTGTCCCGCTGTCACAGGCTCTCCCTCATAATTGTAGGCCACCACAATCCGGGAAAGCCTTTCCTTCAGATCCTGCATATCCGTGGCCAGGCAGAGAATGGCCATGATCTCCGAGGCCACTGTGATCACAAAATGATCCTCCCGGACCACGCCGTCCATCTTGGTTCCCATGCCTACCACAATGTTGCGCAGCACCCGGTCGTTCATATCCATGCAGCGCTTCCACACCACCTGCCGGGTGTCAATCCGCAACTCATTGCCCTGCTGGATGTGGTTGTCCAGCAATGCCGCCAGCAGATTATTGGCGCAGGTGATGGCGTGGAAATCTCCGGTGAAGTGGAGATTCAGATCCTCCATGGGCACCACCTGGGCATATCCTCCCCCGGCTGCCCCTCCCTTAATGCCGAAGCACGGGCCCAAAGAAGGCTCCCGCAGGGCAATAAACGCCTTTTTACCCAACTGTCCGAAGGCTTCTCCCAGTCCCACGGTGACAGTGGTCTTGCCCTCCCCGGCCGGGGTGGGATTGATGGCCGTCACCAGGATCAGTTTGCCCTCCGGCTGATCCTGAAGCCGCCGGATATATTCATCGGAAACCTTGGCTTTATATTTGCCGTACAGTTCCAATTCCTCCTGGGGGATCCCTGCGCGCTCCGCCACCAGGGTGACCGGCTCCAGCACCGCTTCCTGCGCAATCTGAATGTCTGTTTTCATGGTCTGCCTCCTTCTTACCCTTAAATGATTCCGGGCAGTCTTATCAAACGATTTCCTCCAGCAACTGTTCAAACTCCTCCGTGCCCATCAGGATCTTCCGGGGCTTGGTGCCCTCCTCTTCCCCCACGACCCCATAGTCGTGAAGCTGTTCCATGATCCGGGCCGCACGGTTGAAGCCGATCTTGAAAGCGCGCTGCAACATGCCGATGGAAGCCTTGTCCTTATCGATGATGAAGCGCCCCGCCTCATCAAAGTACTCGTCTCTCTCGTCTCCGCCTCCGAGGCCTCCAGGGCCGCCCATACTCTTAAGCTGCTCTTCCACATCGGCGGCATAGGTGTTGCCCAGGGTCTGGTTTTTCAAAAAGTCCACCACGTCGGACACTTCCTTGTCCGACACAAAAGCGCCCTGTATTCTTGCCGGCTTGGAATACCCCTGGGGGTAAAAGAGCATATCACCCTTGCCCAGCAGCTTTTCCGCGCCGTTCATGTCCAGGATGGTGCGGGAGTCCACGCCGCTGGACACGGAGAAGGCCACCCGGCTGGGCATGTTGGCCTTGATCAGGCCGGTGATGACGTCCACACTGGGCCGCTGTGTAGCAATGATCAAATGGATGCCCGCCGCCCTGGCAAGCTGGGCCAGACGGCAGATGGACTCCTCCACCTCTCCCGGGGATACCATCATCAGATCCGCCAGTTCGTCCACGATAATGACGATCTGAGGCATCTTGGCAGGAGCCTGGGGATCACTCTCCCGCATAGCCTCCACCTTATTGTTGTAACCCTTCAGGTCACGCACGTTGAAATCCGCAAATTTTTTATAGCGGTCAGTCATCTCCGCCACGCCCCAATGCAGGGCGGCGGAGGCTTTCTTGGGATCCGTCACCACCGGAATCAGCAGATGGGGGATACCGTTGTACACGCTGAGTTCCACCACCTTGGGATCCACCATAATCAGCTTCACCTCCTCCGGGTGAGCCTTATACAGGATGCTCATAATCAAAGTGTTGATACACACGGACTTACCGGAACCGGTGGCTCCCGCGATCAACATATGGGGCATCTTGGCTATGTCCGACACCACCGTCTGCCCTCCGATATCCTTACCCACGGCAAAAGCCAGGTTGGAGGAGAAGTCCCTAAACTCTTTGCTCTCCAGCAAATCCCGCAGCGCCACTGCCATGTTTTCCTTGTTGGGCACCTCAATGCCGATGGCCGCCTTGCCGGGTATCGGCGCCTCAATGCGGATATCCGTGGCCGCCAGGTTCAGCTTGATATCATCGGTGAGTCCCACGATCTTGCTGACCTTGACCCCCTGTTCCGGCTGCAGTTCATATCTGGTCACACTGGGTCCCTGGCTGATGTCGGTGATGGTGACCCTGACCCCGAAATTCTCCAGGGTCTGCTGCAGGCGCATGGCCGTCTGTTTCAGTTCCTGGGTGGTATCCTTATTCCCGCCCTTCCCCTTCTGCAGCAAGGATATGGGGGGGAACATGTATTTCCTGGGAATAGCAGCCTCCTGCGCAGCACCCATGCTTTGGGCCTCCTGCATTCCCCCTTCCCGGCTGTGGGGCTCCTCCAAACGCGCCGCAGGTCTGACCCGCCGGCCGGAGGGCTCCTCCACGTCCTCCCTGTGTATCTGGATGTCCTGGCCGTCAAAAGCCTCTCCAGCCTGTGCGAAGCTGCCCACCTCATGCAGTTCTTCCGATTTCAGCGGATTATCTATCTCCAGGGAATTCTCCGATTGAAAAGGACTGCCCATCTCCCGGGCGGTTTCCGACTGCAGGGAATCACCCGCCCCTGGCAGTTCCTCCCTGAAAGGATTCACCGGCACAAAAGGTTCCGCCCCCAGAGTGGAATAGAACTGCTCGGGTTCCTCCTCTTCCGCCTCGTCAATTGTCAGCTGATGCGCACTGCGTATGCGGATATTGTCAAAGTCAAAAACACTGCCCAAAGGCTTCTCTTCCTCCGGCGATTCCGGCAAAACGCCCTCCTCCCCGGAAGGTATGTACTCTTCTCCGTCCTCATTCCACATGATCTCATGGATATCGTCTCGCCTGCGCTCTTCGTTTTCCCGGGTGATGGCCGTGTCCAGAATCACGCCGGACACCTTTCTGTCCATCCGCAGAATCTTTTCCGTCTCCTTCTCCTCCCGGCGCTGCGCCCTGCCGCTTTCCTTCTCCAATGCCCTCTGACGGCGTTCCTCCTCCCGTCTGGCTCTGGCCTGCTCCTGCTCCTCCCGGCGGAGCCTGTCCGCTTCCTGGCGCTGCTCCCGGCGGCTGAGATATTCCTCCTCCTGTTCCTCCCTGCGCGCTCTCGCATATTCCCTCCTGCGCCGGGTATCCTCCCTGGTGCGCTCCAGCATCCGGAAGCCGCTGTTTTTCATGCCACTGATCAAAGACTTTTCCGTCATAAGGATAAAACTGATCGCGCCGCAGAGCAGCACTACCAGCACCGTCCCTATGGTCTCCAGATAATGGTGCAGCAGATAGGCCAGGCTGCCCCCCACAACGCCGCCGCCGATTCTGCCCGTACGGGCATTCTCATAAATCTGCGCCATATCATATCTCTCCAGAGACAGGCTGTTTCTGGAAAAAAGCTCACAGATCACGCCCACCATCAGAAACAACACGGCGCCTGCGATCAGCTTGCGCAGCGCATTGGGATTGCCGGAGTTGGCATACCAGAAAGACACGGCTACAAACAGAAGCACAGGCACCGCATAGGAAGTTAATCCGAACAGGCCAAACAAGACCCCGCTGACCAGATCGCCAGCCGGACCAATGATGCCGAAATTGCATAAAAATAAAATTACCATCAAGATGAAAAATATTATCAAGCCAATCTCGTGGAACAGTTCATTTTCTTTCTCATAATCATATGTAGGAGCATTACCCTTCCTGCCGGAGCCGGACGGCTTTTTGCCGCCTCTCTTGCCTGCCGTTGAAGATGCCCTCCTGCCTGATGAATTTGCCATCTCACCATACTCCTTTTCCCCAGGGGGCCAGGGCCTGTGTACTCGGCCCCGGACAAACAAATACTATTATACCATTTCCCGCCCCGCTTGTCATCCTTTAATTTGCCGACCCTCCGGCCTTCTCCTCTGTCTCAGTATTTCCGGCGTCCCGCTCCCGCATTAGTTCATGAAGTTTGGCCACCGCCCTGTCTATGCCCCCCACTTCATTGATGATGCCCATTTTCACAGCCTCCTGCCCCACCAGTATGGTACCCACGTCCTTGGTGAGCATTCCCGTCTCCATCATCAGTTCTTCCATACGCTTCTGGCCAATCTCACAGTGATGGCAGACGAAGCCGGTAATCCGGTCCTGGATCTGCTTGAAATAATCAAATGTCTGAGGCACGCCGATCACCATGCCGTTCATGCGCACCGGATGAATCACCATGGTCCCCGTGGGCACAATGAAAGAATACCGGGTGCTGACAGCGATGGGTACGCCGATAGAATGGCTGCCCCCCAGCACCAGGGACACGGTGGGCTTGCTCAGAGAGGCCAGCATCTCCGCTATGGCCAGTCCCGCCTCCACATCTCCGCCCATGGTGTTCAGGATCACCAGTACGCCGTCGATCTCCTGACTGTCCTCGATGGCCGCCAACTGAGGCAGGATATGTTCATATTTCGTAGTCTTGGAGTTGCCGGACAGATTGTCGTGCCCCTCGATCTCACCTATTATGGACAACAGGTGGATGTTTTTGTGGTCCGCATTCTGGTTCAGCGTCACCTGGCCGATTTTCTCGATGCGCTCGTCCCGATGCTCTTCTTCCCCGATGCGTTTGTCTTTGTCGCTCATAATGATCCCCCAATCTATAGATAACTTAAAGAGAAGAACCCTTCCCGGTTCTCCTCTTATCGTAACCAGATATGCGGTTTTCATTCTAGGGATTTTTGACTCAAATTTGCGGACTAAAAATCAAAATTGTCCTCTGGATCCACCTCCAGGTCATAATGCATCTGAGAAGCCTCCGGCTGAATGGGAAAATCCATCACCTTTTTCACATGTTTTTTCGGCAAAGGAAGGGGATTCTCTATATACTGCACCTGTCTGGGCTCCTCCCGCTTCTTTTCAGCCATCTCTTCTCTCTCCTCCACTTCTGGAACTGCCTGGGGAGACGCCCCTCCCTGTTCGTAACATCGCTGCCTTCTCCAGGACGGCCTGCGGTCCGTTTTTGCCGGCCTTCCCTGGTTATCAGATGGCCCGGGGGATATCTCCCGGACGGCCTGCTCAGGACGACCCTCCATGGGCCTCTCCGGGGGCCAGACGCCCGCAGAAAGGCCTTCCTCCTGTCCGGCCGCCATCGGTTCAGGCATCTCCTGGTCCAAGTCCTCTACCACCGCCTCCGGCACGCCTGTACCTTCGGTCTCCCTGCCTCCCTGAACAAACAATTCACAGAACGCCACTCCGGCCAGTCCCGTCATGGCAAAGAACATCTGATAACTGCCGTTCATATTGGGAGTCAGGATGCCCAGCATCCGCATCAGCGTCACAGACAGTACCATAACCACCCAGGGTGAAAACCGTTCCTCATTTTTTCTGCGCATAAAGGTAAAAATTCCCAGTGCCATCAGCGCCAGCAGCAGAAGGGTTTCATAGCCCCCCTCCTGAAAAAAGAAGCTGTAGTCCGACTCTTTTAGCTTGTAGGTGACCTCCCAGGCCTGCAGCACCCTGCCGAAGGTGGAACCGCTCATTACACTGTCCAGCTGCACCAGCAGGCAGAAAGTGCCGGCCATGGCCAGCATGGATAACAGAAGCTGAGCCACCCACTGCAGCATGCTCTTCTGTTCCCTCTTCAACGCGGGCAATCCGCAAAGCGGCACCGCCAGGGTGAAGCCCACAACATCCGTATATCCTGCAAATCCCGCCAATGCGCCGCAAAACAACGCCAGAAACCAGGTGAGCCACCTGCCGCCGGGCCGGGTGCTCCTCCACAGGTACTGAGCAATACTCAGCAGGATCAGCGCATATACACAAAAATATAGCATTTTGGGGGAATAGGTCACACCAGCCCTGATTGAACCTGGGGCCAACACCAGAAACAGCAGGGACACCAGGGCCGGCCCCCTGCCGGACAACCGCCTCATGGCAAAATAAGCGATGACAATCCCCAGCATCTGCAGCACCAGCTGCAGGTAGATCCCTGCCATCCACTTGTTGCCCACCACCCGGAATAGCCCGTTTAACAGGCAAAGATAGTAATAGATGCTGCCCTGCACCAGCTGGGCCTGCATGCCCTCCTCCGTCACCTTGGCGACTTCATAGTAGGCGGCTTCCTCCCCCGCCCCGCCGATCATGGCCAGACGCAGCGCAGTTCCCACCGCCAAAAGCGCCGCCACCAGGGCTCCTTCTATCAAGGCCGCCCGCCCGGAGGCTATCTCTTTGATCTGCACGCTGTCCACCAGCCTTTTGGCCAGAAAATAAACCAAAAAGAGGGATCCAAAAGCCAGCGCCACCAGCAGCAGAGCCATATAGGGCACTCCCGTGTCCTGATTACCCACCACCATCCCCATAAAGGACAGCACCACGCCGATTCCCATCAGGTACAGCGCCCATATTCCATAACTCACCGCATTCTTTTTGAAACTCATCCTACGTTTCCCGCTCCTTCATGCAGCCCTTACTCCAATATCTTCTCAATATTGTATCTGGGACGCTGTTTCACCTCCATATAGATCTTGCCGATATACTGACCTACCATACCCACAGCCATAAGCTGCAGGCCGCCCAGGAACCAGATGGACAGAATCAGGGACGTCCATCCCGGCACCACACTGCCGGTGAAATAAGAGATCAGCGCATATAATGCTGCGAAAATGGAGCAGACGATTATGAAAAGCCCCAGCCCGGTTATCATGCTGATGGGTTTCACGCTGAAAGAGGAAATGCCGTTAAACGCCAGGGCCAGCATCTTCTTCAGAGGGTACTTGGACTCTCCGGCCACCCGCTCTTTTCTGTCATAGTAGACGCTGTCCGTCTGATAGCCAATCAGCGGCATCATGCCCCGGAGAAAAAGGTTAGTCTCCTTAAACTGGGAAAAATGCTCCACCGCCCGTCTGGACATCAGCCGGAAGTCCGCATGGTTGTAGACGGTTTTTACGCCCATCAGGGCCATCAGCCTGTAAAACGCCTGGGCCGTGGTACGTTTGAAAAAGGTGTCCGTCTTTCGCTCCCTGCGGACGCCATAGACAATGTCATTGCCGTCGTGGAACTTGTCTATCATCTCCTCGATCACGGCCACATCGTCCTGCAAGTCCGCATCAATGGAGACTGTCACATCGCAGCGCTCCATGGCTGTCAAAAGTCCCGCCGTCAGCGCAAACTGGTGCCCCACATTGCCCGCCAGCTTCACCCCGCGGATCTGGGCGGGATACAGCCTGTGCTCCTCCTCAATCAGTTCCCAGGTCCTGTCCCGGCTGCCGTCATTGACAAACAGGATAAAACTCTCCGGGGCCACCTTTTCCCTGGCCACCAGCTCATCCAGCACTCCCCGCAATGCTTCAGAGGCGATCTTCAGTACCTCCTCTTCATTATAGCATGGGACTACGATTGCCAGTCTGTCCATCCTATGTCCTCCTCTATTCGTCCCAGTTGTGATACACATTCTGTACGTCGTCATCATCCTCCAGGATATCCAGAATCCTGTTAAGATTTTTGACGGCGGTTTCGTCTGTCAGCGTTACATAATTTTGAGGCAGCATGGTGACTTCCGCGCTCACCATGGGGACGCCGGCCTCTTCCAGGCCCCTCCGCACTGTCTCCAGCGCGTCCGGGTCGGTGAGCACCTCGAAGCTGTCCTCCTCCTCCGCAATGTCGTCTGCGCCTGCGTCCAGAGCCACCATCATCAGATCGTCAAACTCCATGTCGCACTCTTCCCTGTCTATGATGATCTGTCCCTTCCTGTCAAACATAAAGGATACACAGCCGGGAGTGCCGATATTGCCCTGCCCCTTGGTAAAAGCGCTCCTCACATTGGCGGCGGTACGGTTCTTGTTGTCCGTCAGGGTGTCCACGATGATGGCAATACCGTTAGGGCCATATCCCTCGTAGGTAATGTATTCATAGTTCACATTGCCCACGTCCCCGGCGGCCTTCTTGATGCCCCGCTCAATGGTATCGTTAGGCATATTGTTGGACTTGGCCTTGGCGATGACCGTAGCCAGCTTAAAATTGTTGTTGGGATCCGGGCCGCCCTCCTTTACCGCCACAGCGATCTCACGCCCCAGAATGGTAAAAATTTTACCCTTGGCCGCGTCATTCTTCTCCTTTTTATGCTTGATATTTGCGAATTTAGAATGTCCAGACATATTTTCTCTCCTTATTCCTATTGTATTCTCATTGTCTATTGCGCTCCGTCACGCAGCCTGCCTTTTCCGGCCCAGCCCTGTTCTCTCCCTGGCTTTACTGCTCCATATCTGCCGCGCCCGTTTCGGATTTTTCTCCCCCGTGCTCCCCGCTGTCCTCCTCCGGCAGCTTTGTCACCAGGACACTGTGGATCATTTTGTTTTCCACAGACAGAACCTTGAAATGATAACCGTCCACAGAGATCTCAAACTCCTCGTCCTCGTCCGGAATCTTGTCCATCCTGGAGATCAGGAAACCGTTCAGCGTCTCGAAGTCTTCCTCATGGAAGGAGATATGGAATAACTCTTCCAGATCCTCCAGAGGGGTCTTTCCTTCGATGATATACTCGTCCTTCCCCTTTTCCTCAATGAAGTCCTCCTCCTCGTCGTACTCATCCAGAATGTTGCCCACAATTTCCTCCAGAATATCCTCCATGGTCACCAGCCCCGCCGTCTGGCCGTACTCGTCCACCACGATCACCATCTGCAGCTTGCCTGACTGCATCTGGCGGAACAATTCGTCAATATTCCTGGTCTGGGGGATATACACCGGCTCCCGCAGAAGATCGCAAAGTTGTCCGATGCTGCAGTACTGCTTATCCTCCGTATGATGATAGCGCATGGCGTCCTTCAGATAAAGGATGCCCACGATATGGTCCATATTTTCCTCATACACCGGATACCGGCTGTTTTTACCCTCCGCCAGAAAATCCAGCGCGTCCTTGAGCAGCATGGAGCCGTCCAATGCCACGATATTGTTCCGATGGGTCATAATGTCCTGGGCTTCCTTGTCTCCAAACTCAAATATATTGGAGATCATCTCCGCCTCGCTGGCCTGGATGATGCCCTGCTCATGACCCTCGTTCACCATATTGATGATCTCCTCCTCGGTCACGTCCGCTTCGTCACCCACATTCCTGGCGCCGAAGAGCCGCAGCACCAGATTGGCGGACACCGTCACCAGCCCGGTAAAGGGAGTCAGCAGCTTCATCACCACATATACCACGTGGATGCTGGCATAAGCCCAGCGTTCCGGCAGGCGCCTGGCTATTTTCTTGGGCAGAAGCACACCGAACGTAAGCAATATGTACAGCAGAAACACCATGGTTACCACCACGGAAACAACGGTGGTCACGGCCAGGGGAACGGAGACGATGCCGGCCAGGTTCTTCTCTGCGAAGCCTGCCAGGAAATCCTTCACCACCCCCAGCCAGATTCCCAGATACACACCGCCCATCACTACATTATTCAGGGTGATGATCAGCTGCATGGAATTCACATACCGGGTGGGATCCTCCAGGATCTTCAGCAGCCGCTGGGAACGGCGGTCCTTCTCCTCCCTGGCTTTTTTCTCCACCTCTTTGGGATTAAGCTGCTCTACCGCTGCGCCAAACCCGTGGAAAAACATATCAATCAATACGAGAACTACAAAAACTATACTGGCAGTGGGCCCACTGTCGTCCATTTTTCTATCACTCCTTTATCCTGTCAGATGTTGTTAATCATACCATCATTAGTTCTATTCGTCAAGGAACAGTCTCTTTTTATGTATCCAGTTCCAGACTGATCATCAGCGCCCTGTTGACTTTCCGCATGATTTCCCCCTCCAGATGACAGACTTTTGTCTTGAGGCGCTTCTTGTCAATGGTGCGAAGCTGTTCCAGCAGAATCACGGAATCTTTGTCCATGTCATACTCCAGCGCGCTCAGTTCAATGTGAGTGGGCAGCTTCGCCTTGTTCATCTTGGAGGTGATGGCGGCGCAGATCACTGTGGGGCTGTGCCGGTTACCCACATCGTTCTGGATGATCAGCACCGGTCGGATTCCCCCCTGTTCCGAGCCTATCACAGGCCGCAGGTCCGCGTAAAATATGTCTCCTCTTCTCATTCCCTGATACCTCTCGAATTTATTGTTTACTCTGAGTATTTCCATTTCTTCTCAAGGTATACAGACGCGGCAAAAACTTTGTCCGGATCGGATATTACTGCAACGGGCGTCCTCCCCGGAGGTAGACACGGGGGACGCGGGGACTTATGTCGCACATCAATTCATAGTTGAATCGCCCTGACAGCGTTCCCAGTTCCTGGGCGGTGATCTCCTCCCCTCCGTCCCGTCCCAGCAATACCACAGAGTCCCCTTCCGCCGCCTGGGGCACTGCGGAGAGATCCACCATCAACTGATCCATGCACACTCTGCCCAGTATGGGAACCCGCTTCCCCCGAACCAGCACACAGCCCTTACCTGACAGGCTTCTGGGATAGCCGTCCCCATACCCCACAGGCACGGTTCCCACCCGCATGCGCCGCTCCGCCATAAAGGTTCCCCCGTAGCTGATGCTCTGCCCCGGCTCCACCTCTTTCACATAGACCAGGTGGCTGTGAAGGGACAGGGCAGGCCGCAGCCAGTCCGCCTCCCCGGCCATCTCTTCGGAGGGATACAGGCCGTATAGAATGATCCCCGCCCGCACCAGGTCCAGGTGAGCCTCCTTCATTCGCAGAATTCCCGCGCTGTTGGAGGCGTGGCGGAAGGGAATCCGCATCCCCAGCCATGCCTCCGCCCGGTCCACGAACTGCCTGAAACGCTCGATCTGCCCCTCCGTATATCCCATGTCCTTCTCGTCCGCCTTGGCAAAATGAGTAAATATCCCTTCCAATTCCAGGTATTCTGAGTCGGCGATCCGCCTCAGGAAGGCCAGACTCTCCTCCCTGGGCTGTATCCCGATCCTTCCCATACCCGTATCCACCTTTACATGCACGCAGGCCTTTGCCCCCACACGTATCGCTGCCTTTTCCAGTTGATCCAGAGTATCCTCCCGGAACACGGTCATGCGCACGCCCTGGCGGATCAGTTCTTCATAGGCATAGGGAAAGGTGTAACCCAGGACCAGAATAGGCTTCCCGATCCCCGCATGCCGCAGTTCCATAGCCTCCTCCGCCGTGGCGGTGGCATACCCCCCCACTTCTTCCATCTTCTCTATAGCCCTTGCGATGGGTACGCTGCCATGGCCGTAGCCATCGCATTTTACCACGGCCAGAATCCCGGTCCGGGGCCCTGTCTGTAAGCCAATATGCTCCAGATTAGACTCTATGGCGTCCAGATCAACCTGGGCATATACCCTGCTATATTCCCACTCCCTAATATCCATATCCCCTGTCTTCCTCTCTATCCAAAGTACCGCAGATTTCTTTATTCTCCAATGGCCTCCGCCAGCCTTCCGGCGGTCAGGCCATAGCTGCCGTACCGCCGCGCCGCCCGCTCCCCGGCCAGCCCGTGCAGATATACGCCCACGCTTGCCGCCTGAAAAGCCTCCGCCCCCTGGGCCAGCAGGGCCGCTATAACGCCGGTGAGCACGTCACCGCTGCCGGCGGTCCCCATGCCGTTGTCCCCTGTCAGGTTTATGCAGGTCTCTCCCTGCTCCCTGCACACCAGGGTTCTGGCTCCCTTGCACACCAGAATGCAGTGAAGATCCCGGGCCAGCGCTCTGGACACATGCTCCCGATCCTCCCGAACTTGTTCCATGGTCTTGCCGCTGAGCCGGGACAGTTCCCCCTCATGGGGAGTCAGAATCATGCTTCTGCCCGTTTCCCCCTGCCCTGCGGCCAGAATCTGCAGACCCATGTCTCCGGCGATCAGGTTCAGCGCGTCTGCGTCCAGCACCAGCGGCAGACGGCTCTTCGCCAACAGCCCCGCCAAAATCTCTTTTCTCCCGGCATTCCTGCCCAGCCCCGGCCCAATGGCGACCACATCCGCCCACTCGCAGCCCTGCCGCCAATCTTCCGGCCCGGCCCACAGCGCCTCCGGCACCGCCGTCTGCAGGATGCACCGATTCTCCTCCGGGCATACCACTTTCACCATGCCGGCCCCGGCATTGTACGCCGCCCTGGCCGCCAGCACCGCCGCCCCCGGCATTTGCTCAAACCCGGCCACCAGCAGTACTTTGCCAAAGCTCCCCTTGTGCCCGTCCGACCGTCTGGGGGGCAGGAGAACCGACACCGGCTCTTCATAGTAGAACATGCCCGGCTTATCCCCGGCCGCCTCAAAACAAGCCTGATTAACGCCGATCTCCTTTACAGCCAGCTTTCCGGCGTACTCCGCCCCGGGATAAAATAGCAGCCCCTTCTTGGCCCAGCCGAAAGTCACGGTCAGATCCGCGCGCACGGCCTCTCCCATCACCCTGCCTGTGGACGCATGAATGCCGCTGGGCACGTCGATGGACAGTTTATAACCCTCCCTGCAGTTTATTTCCCGAATGATCTCCCCATACTCCCCCTGTATCTGCCGGGAAAGGCCTATACCGAAAAGGGCATCCACCAATACAGTATATTCCTCCTGGGGCCAGTTACTGACCACCCGGACAGGATAAAACCCCATAATTTTATTCTGTCTCTCCCACTCCCGGGTACGATGCCCGGCGCCCCCCGCCTGATACACCGTGGCCTTCCAGCCCTCCTGGGACAGGATCCGGGCTACGGCCAGTCCGTCTGCGCCGTTGTTGCCGCTGCCCGCCACCACCAGAAGCCTTTTATCCCCCGGCTGCAGCCGCCTGGCCGCAGCAAACTCCCGAATCTCCTCCGCCACGGCCAGGGCCGCCCGCTCCATCAGCACCGGGGACGGCATACCCAGAGTTTCCATAACTGTCTCCTCATAGTGTTTCATCTCCTGGGCGTCCACCACATATTTCATTACGCCTTTCCTCCTTGGGTCAAATTCCTTCTCCGTCCTGATTCCGTTATCACGAAAAAGCGAGAGGGCCGTCACAACGCAACAGTCCCCCTCTTTATCTCCTATTTCTTCTTGGTGCGGCTCCCATCTTCTTTCTTCTGTCCAACGGCCATGGGATCATACTGCATGTCAAATAAGTCGATCACCTCCGCGCCGAACAGATCGTGCATGTAAGAATAAATCTGCCGGTTCTGGTATTCCATCTCCTGTTTGCGGACCAGGTTTTTCTTGAGTTCAACCCGGATGTTTTTTACCCACTGGGCGATCTCCACAATCTGCCGGGTGTTCTCCTGCATACTCTCATAACAATAGCTCATGGTCAACAGCATGAGGGCATGGTTCACCTGTTCGATCTGCCGGGGCAAATCCATCAGTTCGTCCTGGTATTCCTCCAGCTTCCCGTTGCACTCCTCAATCAGCCGCCTGTGCTCATCCAGCTTTTTCTCCAGGGGCTTGCTGTACTTCTGTTCCAACTCGTTGGCCATGGGAACGATCTCATCCATCAGCTTTTTTTTCAGCTTTTTTATGTTCTTGGAATCCACATTCAGCTGGCCCTGCCGCTGCACCAGTTCGTTGAGCTGCTTTTCCTTCTCCTGGATCCTGGGCAGTTCGGCCAGGTCCCTGAACAGCTTATACCAGTTGTTATCCAACGTCAGTACCGGCACCCTTTTCCCTGCCAGCGCCTGCTCGTATATATCCGACTTGTCTCCCACTACGCATCCGTCCTTTCCCTGGGACATGTCTGAAAAATCATTCCTGCCATCTGCACGCCCTAGTGTGCTGACTCGATTATATTCAGGCAAACCTCCTTGCCTAAATTCTCATCGTTGACCGACGACAACGCGGCAGATGGAAATTCAGGCAAGTCATTTTGCGAAATGTGAACGATACAGTACACTAGCACCCGTTCTCCTGAAGATATCTGTTGATATTGTAGGACAGTTTCATCAGGCTGTCAGACAGGTGTACATTCTCCACCTGTATCCCTTCCGGAACATTCAGATCCACATGGGCGAAATTCCAGATGGCCTTGATCCCATTCTGCACCAGGCGTTCAGCCACTTCCACCGCGCTGGTTTTCGGAATCGCCAGCACCGCTATGTCCACGTCATTGTCACGGATGAATTGTTCCATCTCCTCCATGGGCTGCACCCGGATCCCCCGGACCTCCCTGCCCGTCAATGCGGGATTCTTGTCAAATATCCCACTGAAAATGAAACCTCTCCGCTCAAAATTCAGATATCCCCCCAGCGCCTGCCCCAAATTCCCCGCCCCTATAATGATGAAGCGATGGGTCCGGTCCAATCCCAGTATCCTGCTGATCTCCTGATACAGATATTCCACATTGTACCCGTAGCCCTGTTGTCCGAAGCCGCCGAAATTATTCAGATCCTGGCGGATCTGCGAGGCTGTCACCTTCATCCGTTCGCTGAGTTCCTGGGAGGAAACCCTTTCCAGGCCCTCATCCTTCAAATCTCCAAGGTAACGCAGATACCTGGGCAGACGCCCGATGACCGCCTGGGATATTTCCTTCTCTTCCATCATATCCTCCAAAGTACAAATCTAACTGTATTTATTATATCTGACTGTTAAATATCTGTCAATGAATTGGGGGGAAATCCCAAAAACAATGCTCCAGACGGACTATCCTCCCATCTGGAGCATATATCGGGACTATATTTACAGCAGGCTGTCCAGGGTTTCCCGGATGGCTTTGATAAAGTCCAGACAATTCAGCACCACCGGGTTCTCACAAGTGGAGATGGAAGCTAAGGATCTAGTCATCTTGCCGTCCTCAACGGTCTTGATACAGGCTTTCTCCAGCTTTTCACTGAAGGATACCAACTGTGGAATATGATCCAGCTCGCCTCTCTTTCTCAGGGCGCCGGTCCAGGCAAAGATAGTGGCGATGCCATTGGTGGATGTCTCCTCCCCTTTCAAGTACTTGTAATAGTGCTGCTGCACCGTGCCGTGAGCTGCCTCATACTCATAGACACCGCTGGGAGATACCAGCACCGAAGTCATCATGGACAGGTCGCCGTAAGCCGTGGCCACCATATCCGACATCACATCCCCGTCATAGTTTTTGCAGGCCCAGATAAAACCGCCTTCGGAACGGATCACCCGCGCCACCGCGTCATCAATTAATGTATAGAAATATTCAATCCCCGATTCTTTAAATTTCTCTGCATACTCCTCATCATAGATTTCCTGAAAAATATCCTTGAAAGTATGATCGTACTTCTTAGAGATAGTATCCTTGGTGGCAAACCACAGGTCCTGCCTGCTGTCAAGGGCATAGTTAAAGCATGCCCTGGCAAAGCTGGAGATGGATTTCTCTGTGTTGTGAATGCCCTGCAGGATACCGGGGCCGGTGAACTGGTGAATGGTCTCCCGGATCTCCCTTCCATCCTCCCCGGTAAACACCAGTTCCGCCCTGCCGGGGCCGGGCACTTTGATTTCGGTATTCTTATACACATCCCCGTAGGCATGTCGGGCAATGGTGATGGGTTTGCTCCAATTACTTACATAGGGAACAATATTGCGGATCAGGATCGGCGCGCGGAACACGGTGCCGTCCAATATGGCGCGGATGGTGCCATTGGGGCTTTTCCACATCTCTTTCAGATTGTACTCCGTCATTCTGGCCGCATTAGGCGTGATGGTGGCGCATTTTACCGCAACGCCGTATTTCAGCGTGGCGTTGGCGGAGTCCACCGTCACCTGGTCATCCGTCTCATTGCGGTGTTCCAGCCCCAGATCATAGTATTCCGTCTTAAGATCCACATAAGGCAGGATCAGTTCATCCTTAATCATCTGCCACATAACACGGGTCATCTCGTCCCCGTCCATCTCCACCAGCGGGGTGGTCATTTTGATTCTTTCCATTTGCAGCCTCTCTTTCTTTGTACTATATGCTTTTATCACCTTGGTCCTCTGTCGTGGTACGCTTCATGCAGGCCGTTCTTCACCATATTGTCGTAGGCATTGATCATATGACGGTTAGCTAACTGCTCTGCCCGTTCCCCGTTCCCCGCCTTGATGGCCTCCAGAATCTCCTCGTGCTCTTCGTTGGACTTGGGACCACGGTTCTTGCTGGCCAGAGTTTTCCTGCGCACTCGCAGCACATACTGGTGGAAATCCTTAAGCTGGTGCTCCAGGATCTTGCTGTCACAGGCTTCATACATGATATCATGGAACCGATTGTCCAGCTCCGCCAGTTGTTCCAGATGGCCCTTCTGGGCATGGAATTTGGACAAATAGATGTTCTCCTCCATCTCTTCCATCTGTTCCCGGGTAATATGCTCCGTGGCCCACCGGGCGCAGAGTCCTTCCAGCAGAGAGCGGATCATATAAATATCCTTCACATCTTTCTCCGTAATACCGGTTACATAAGCCCCCTTGTTGGGAATGATCTGGATCAGCCCCTCCAGTTCCAACTGCCGGAAAGCCTCCCGGACCGGGGTACGACTGACGCCCAGTTCGTCCCCAATGGCCACCTCCTTCAACTCCTCGTTCTCCTCGTACTTTCCACTCAGAATATCTTCTCTGAGTTTATGAAACACCCTGCCTCTCAGGGAAAATTTATCCGTGACTTCCTGCTTCACATCATAATGACTGCTCATCTCCGCCTCCAATGGTATAACCCTTCTCCCCGCAGATCTGTTCCAGGCGCGCCACGATCTCATCGTCCGTCAGCACCGTCACCCGGCCCCCTGCGTATTCCTGGTCCACCCAGGCCTTGATCTCCTTGACCAGCGGGGCATTTTTGTCCACCTGCCGGTCCTCTTTGAGTTTATAGTAGGTATTGATCCAATGGGCGATACCCGCCAGGCCGGATGTGTTGGAGATAGCGCACAGCACGGGCCTGTTTAAAAATTTCTCCGTGTCAAAAATATTGTATATCTCCTCGTTCTTCAGCAGCCCGTCTGCGTGGATACCCGCTCTGGTCACATTGAAATTCCTGCCCACAAAAGGAGTTCTGGGAGGAATCTGATAGCCGATCTCCTTCTCATAATATTCTGCCAGTTCCGTGATCACCCTGGTGTCCATGCCGTTCAGGTCGCCCTTTAACTGCGCGTACTCAAACACCATGGCCTCCAGCGGAGTGTTGCCTGTCCTCTCACCGATGCCAAACAGGGATGTGTTGATGCCGGAACAGCCGTAGAGCCAAGCTGTGGTAGAATTGGCTACCGCCTTGTAAAAATCATTGTGTCCATGCCACTCAATCAGTTCATGAGGCACTCCTGCATGGGTATGTATGGCATAGATAATGCCCTGTACGCTTCTGGGAATCACGGCGCCGGGATAATTGACACCATATCCCATAGTGTCGCAGGCTCTGACTTTAATGGGGATCTGGTACTCCTTCATCAGCTTCATCAGCTCCAGACAGAAAGGCACCACATACCCATAGATATCCGCCCGGGTGATATCCTCCAGATGGCACCTGGGGCTGATCCCCTCTTCCAGACAGTCCCGGATCACGCTGAGGTAATGGTCCATGGCCTGCTTCCTGGTCATCTTCAGCTTCAGGAAAATGTGATAGTCCGAGCAGGACACCAGGATACCGGTCTCTTTCATGCCGATCTCCTTCACCAGCTTGAAATCCTCCTTGCTGGCCCGGATCCAGCTTGTGACCTCCGGAAATTGATAACCTCTCTCCATACATTTATATACTGCATCCCTGTCCTTCTTGCTGTACAGGAAGAACTCGCTGGCGCGCACCATACCGTTCGGCCCGCCCAGCTGGTGCAGATAGTCATAGATGGTCACGATCTGCTCCGTGGTGTAGGGAGCCCGGGACTGCTGGCCGTCCCGGAAGGTGGTATCCGTGATCCAGATTTCCCTGGGCATGTTATGGGGTACGATCCTGTCGTTAAAGGGTATCTTGGGAATCTCTGAATAAGGGAACATATTTCGAAATACATTGGGCTTCTCCACATCGTCCAATATATACATATGCTCCTCGATTTCCAGCAGATTATTGTGCTGGTTCATGGTTACAGGCCGATTCTGGAAGGCTTCGTTGTTTCTCATGTTCTCTCCTCCTGCTACAATGCAATACCGCCGGACCTCTCCCGGACAAGGGGAGGGCTGTCCATTCTGCGGTTCTTCCGCGTGTATGCGAACATATTCCTGGCGCTGCACCTTTGGAATGCAGCTCAGTTTGACGATATACCGCGCTGGTTTTACTGCGCTCATACATACGTATTCTCTCTGGCACAGAGGGGCGTGCTCCCAGCCCACCGTCTCATGCTGTTCAGCATACTTTCACGGATCCTCCTGGCAGAGACTTTCATGCCCGTCGCTTGTATAAGTGTATACAATTATACTGCGGATGTCAATATTTTTTTCGTTTTTATCAAATGGGCGTTTAACAAATCTGCTGTTATTTCGGCTTCTTATCTGTCTTCCCCGAAGCCTTCCAGCAAACCGCTCAGATTCACCATACCCCAGCCCTGCTGGTTCCAGGGAGCGCCCAGATCCCGGGCTGAATAAATCAGACGCTCCCTTACCTGGTCATTGGACAGATAGGGTTCTTTTTGTAACAACAGTGCAGCGCAGCCTGTCACGATGGGAGTTGCCATGGAGGTTCCACTCTTAGCCGTATAATATTCCAAGCGCCTTCCCTTCTGCCAGCACGCATTGCAGGACATGATATCCGTACCCGGCGCCACCAGATCGGGCTTTCGGACAGGGCTTCCCTCCTGTCCCCGCCCGGAGTAGAGACTGCAGCTGCCGGAATCCCCCCGCCGATAGCTGCCGTCGTGACACCCCACCATAATCACTCGTTCCCCCGTACCAATGGCGGAGATGGTGTTCTCCCCCGGACCTTTATTGCCCGCCGCGCAGACCACTACCAGTCCCAGCCGCCACAGACGCTGTACCGCTTCCGCCAATGCGGATACCTTCTCCCGGTCCCGAAGCTGGCCGATCCCCACCGAGATATTCACCACCCTGATATCATACTTCCAGTAATTCCTCTCCACAAAAAGCAGCCCCTGCAGCATATGTTCCATGCTGCCGTCGCCCTGGTGATCCAATACTTTGCACACCACCAGGTGGCTGTCAGGCGCTATTCCTCTGTATCTGCCATCCGACATCCTGCCGCTGCCGCACAGGATGCCGCACACATGGGTCCCGTGACCGTTGTCGTCATAGCATGCCGCCTCTCTGCCCTTTCCCCGGACAAAATCAAAAAAAGCGTCCAACCGCCCCTCCAAGTCCGGATGCATGGCTATGCCTGTATCCAGTACCGCCACCGTAACACCATGTCTCTGCCAGGATTTTAAGTCGATCTGTTCCGCCCCGATCTGTACTCTGACGCGCTGCATTTCTGTTCTTCCCCCGATCCGTTTCTTCTGACGGGCAACTGCCGTCACCCATCTATAAGATATGCCGCCAGGCAGGAATCTGGGAAAAATTTGGTGTGTATTCTTATTTTATATATGGCTTGCATGAATGCCATAAAAGACGACATGACCAAAGTCACGCCGCCCTTTTTTTACGCTGTAATAAAAGAATTGCCAGCCCGGAGGCCAACAGACCTATGCCAAGTACCCACTTGGGATGAATCGGATCTCCTGTATTTGGAGAAGCATCTCTCCTGCCGTAACCAGTGATCACCACCTGGCCATCCACCACATCCCCCTGAGCAAACAAACTTCCGCTCCCATAGATACCATACACCGACAGATAATCCGTGGAAAATCTGATCTGCTGGCCGTCCGTGGCAACGGGAAGGTATTCCAGCTGACCATTGCGGTCCAGAGTAACCAGCCGCAGATCCTGATTCTGAAACTGCTGAGGCAGGGGCATTGTAATCTCCAGCGCCTGCTTACCCAACCGGACAATGGCTCCACCGCTGCTGCCCTCATAGAGTCTAAGCGTATAGCACAGAGTGTCCATGGGCAGTCCCTGCTGATATATTCTCCTGTAGGCTGCATCCAGTTCCGGCGCTTCCCCGATACCGGCCAGCTGCCGCACCTGCAGCAAATCTCCCTCACCCTGGGGAGAAAGCCGGGCCTGGAGTTCCACATCCCCAGCCACTGTCAATTCCCCGCTTGAGGGAATCTGCCACTTTGGTATCGAGTAACTCATCTGATCCATTCTCTGCAATTCGTAACTCTGCCCGTCGATCTGAACCGATTCGCTCCAGGACCTGTCCTGTGCCTCCGTCACAGACAGATAGGTGGCGTCCGCTACCAGCGCATTGCCCTCCAGATGCCCCATGACGCCATTGTATACCGCCTGGTCACTGTCCAGCACCGTGTCCTTCAGTTCCTGGCCGGTGAGATTATTATATGCCAGCACATATTCTACATTGTCAAACGCATTGACACGAAATCCCTCATTGGATCGCCTGTCTGCGGAAAGTTCCCGGCTCCTGGCGGGAATCTGTCCCTGTAACAGAACAGCGCCGCCTATCTCCTTCCGGGCAAAAGCGCCCAGGCCCACGCTCTCCACCGAATCCGGCAGTACCACCCACTCCAGAGGACAGTGGTAAAAAGCCCTGTCGCGGATGACCCGCACTCCGGACATACCCGACACCTGTTTGAGATTGCTGCACTCCGCAAAGGCTGCCTCTCCGATAATTTCCAATGAATCCGGCAGAAATAACGAGGTGATTTCCGTGTGTCCCTGAAATACTTCAGGCCCGATCTGCCGTATCCCTTCAGGAATGCGAACCTGCGCTTCATTTCCCTTATAGGCCAACAATATACCGTCCCCGGCCACCAGGTAGTCCCCGGTCCCCTGTTCAAAAAACTGTTTTACCCAGCCGGTATGATCAAACGCCTTAGGAGCTATATGGGTAATTGTGCCCGGCAGCTGTACCTGCTCCAGTCGGTCACAATGGTAGAACGCTCCATAGCCGATGCTGGTTACACCCTCCGGTACAACCACCTCCTGCAAACTGCTTCTGGCAAAGGAAAATTCACCGATCTCCTCCAGACCCTCCGGCAGAACCAGGCTCCCCAGATTCTGGTACCCATAGTAGGCCCGGTCCGCCAGCACACTGCCGTCCACCAATGTGTATTTTACGGTTCCCTTGCCCTTTTCCGTAGTATATTCCTGCATAGACTGAGACTCCCGTGCTTCTGGCACGGAAACTTCCCCGTTTGACACCTGAGGCTGGGTATTATCCATAAATACTACTGCCATATTTCCCACTACAGTGGAAGTGCCGAGTTCCCTGCCTGGAATATCTGGGGCAGGCTCATTGGTTTCACCATAAAGACCGGAAAGGCCATCCACTAAGTTCTCCAGGAAACTTCCAGAAAAACCGGGCGGTGATGTGGGCAGGCTCCCTTCTTGGGGAGGCTGAGCAGGGGTTGTAATTATCTCCTCATAATCATCAACATCCTCATATTCTGGCATCTCCTTCTTTTTCTCGGCAAAGTACAGAGCAAAACGCTCCCCCTCCGTGCCGATGTCATACTCGATCTCCAAGCGGTAACAGCCGTCAAAAGCAGTGTCATGCACGGAACGCACGGTGTAGGGAATTTTGACGCTGCGCAGGGAGGCGCAGTCCGCAAAGGCCATAATGCCGATCCGGGCAATATTGTCCGGAAAAAAGACTGACTCAAGTTCCGGGCAGTTGGCGAAGGCATAATCTCCCACCTCTCCAAGCCCCTCTCCCAGGCCCACCTGTTTCAGCTGGCTACACCCCCAAAAGGCGTAGGGTTCTATCTTTTCCACATTGCTGGGGATTGTCACTCTACTGACAGTGGTATTGTTCTGGAAGGCGCCCTCCCCGATCACTTTTACATCAGACGGAACAGACACGTCTGTAGCCGTGCCTGTATAGCTGATCAGCGTAGTTCCGTCCATTTTAAAATCGGAAGCGAATGACGATGCATCCGCCTCCGGTACAGGAATCTGCATGATCAGGACCGCCGTTATGATAAGCATAATCCCTATCACATTCCATTTGATTTTCATAGTATCCTCTTTATCTTGCCGCTGCCACTTTCACCGGCACTCCCCTCTTATCCTTCTTGATGAACAGGATGAAGGAGATGCATGCCAGGCCCATGGCCAGGAACCACTTGGGATGAATCCCGTCGCCTGTCTTGGGCGTGCTGTCCTGTATCGTTCCTGCCGACAGATCCTTGGTATCCACATAAATCACATACGGCGAGAAATGTGTAGCCGTAAAGCTGATGCAGGGAACGCCGGATATAGTGGTAAATTTGGGGGTCAGCTTCTCCAGCCTGCCGTCCACCACACTGGCAACCTTGTTATTGCCCGCATAAGGGATCAGGGAATCCGGAATGGGCAGCGTAATATCCACTGCCAAGCCCGTGGTATCCGTGATCTTGTGGGTTCCCGTGGAATCATAAAGACTGATGTCCATAGGGAAGTAGGAGATGTTTGTCAAGTCTCCATACTCATTCATCAGAGCCTTCAGCGCCGCTTCCGTAGCATTGGCGTCCTCAGAAATCTTTACCACAAAATTGTCCGAAGAACCGTTCACCGTCACGGAAACCACTCCCGTGTTAGACAGGCCGTTCTTATTGATCACAACAGTCGTTCCATTGCTGCTGCCTGTGGAAGACTCGTTGCCACTGCCCGTTCCGGTACCATTGCCTGTACTGCCGCCGGGCCGGGTGACAGTTCCCGTATTGCCTGTATTGGTCTTGGACTTATAGTTTGCCGTCATGGTAACATTGGATGCCGGCATAATCAACACAGTTCCCATAGAGGACTTGCTGGCCACCACCGCTGTTGAAGGCTCCACCGTCCAGCCACTGAACTCCGAATTGTTGCTGGGGTTATCTGCAATTACAATAACCTGCGCTCCTACCACATAGCTGCCGGAACCTGAACCATTCCTCACAGTAAGGGTAAAGATACCCGGTGCAGGAGACGGCGTCGGCGTGGGTGTGGCATTCGGATTCGACGGATTGTTGGTCGGCGTGGGCGTTGCTCCCGGCGGTACGGGAGTAGGTGAAGCATTTGGCCCTGGCGTCGCATTCGGGTCGGGCGTAGGCGTAGGCCAGCCGGGCCCTACCGGTACATATTGGGCATAGGTGTCCGTATCCTTAGTAATCTCCGTAATATCCGGTTTCCAGCCAGTAAATCTCCAGCCGCTCCGATCCGGCACCCTGGGTTCCGTTGCCTTTTCTCCAGGCGCTATACGCTGAGAAGAAATAAGCACATCTTTGCCATCATCACCCGTTACATAAAAATTCACGGTAAACTTATTCTCATCTGTATCTACTTTGTCATACTTTGCAATTACAATGGTATCCTTTGTAATATTGGTGCATGGAGGAGCCCAACCTACAAACCGCTTACCGGGCTTTTCCGGAACTACGGGAGGCTTTGCGTCCTGTCCAGGGAATACACGATCCGTTCCCAATACTGTCACGCCATCCTCGTCCATAAAGGTAACTGTCAGCTTGGAATCTTCCGGATCATTTGCCTTATAAGAGCCTAAGCAGTCCAAATCCCTGGAAACCCCGCGATAATCAGGAAACCATCCCAAAAATGTATATCCCTCAAACTCAGGGGGCGTAGGGGGAACTGCATCTTCTCCTCCTTTTACCGTCTGGGTTTCCAGAAGCTGCTGCTCACCATTGATAGGATTCAATATGCCAAATGATACCTTGAATTCCAGTTCAATAGGCTTGTCGCTGATATTAATATTCCCATGGTTGCTGGCGTAAATATTGGCCGCGCTGTCAGGTTCACAGTAGAATTCAATCGTCTTATACTTCTCCCTGGCAATTCCATCGTCCTCTTCCGTCTCCGTATGGGGACTGTTCTTATCCGTGTTAAAAGCATCCAGATCAATATAGCTGACACTGCCGGGAATTTCCAGTGAACTGACGGCGCTGTTCTTAAATGCGTTCTTCTGGATCTGCTTACAAGTCTTGGGCAGATACACGGCAAACATATTACTCTTTGCCATTTCGCTGGCTGCAAAAGCATACTCCGGCACTTTATCAATAACGGACTCTTTCAGGTCCACGATGCCTATACCGGAGCAGTCATAGAAAGCCTCTCTGGCAATCCCTGTGACTCCTGCCAGTTCTCCTGCCTTGATGGAAGTGGAACCGCTCTTGGCCCCCCTGGCTTCCAGACACTCGATCAGCATGCTCTTCTCACCGCCGTTCAATCCATAGATAATGGATTCCTCACAGCGGAAGTTAGGACCGTCCTGAAAGCTGACATAAGTCACATTAGGGCAGCCTGCAAAAGGCCTGACACCCATAGCGTTCACATTGGCAGATATTTCAACCTTTTCCAGATTCACACAGTCTCTGAAGGCATAGTCGCCAATCGTAGAAGTATCCCCGAATATATACAGTTCTTTCAGGTTCGTACAGCCCTTAAATGTTTCCGGTAAAATCTCCCTGATGCTGTTAGTTGTAATGGTCTTCTCAAGACCGCTTCTAGTTTCTTTGGCTTCATTCTCTACAAACAACTCTTCCCTGACAGCCTCAATACCCTGGGGCAGATTAATATTCAGTGCAGAGTTAATAATCTGCCTCTCATAGTCTGTCAAATCGGCAGCGTTGCCAAAATTAGCTTTCGCGTTCTTTGCCGCTTCCTTCATTTCGTCAGTCATATAAGGAAACTGATCTAACCAGGCATTCTGATCCAGCTTTTCAAAGATCGGGTAATCAATCAACTCGTTCTTATCTGTCTCCTCATTGTACTTTACGGTAAGATTGGTGGGCCAGCCGCTGTAATACGTAATATATGTGCGTTCCTGGCTGCCAACATTAATATTATTGTCCGGGTTCATTGCATAGTCAAAGGGGCCGCTGGCATAGGAAATATCCCCTGTAAAGGTGAGTTTCAAGTCCTTTCCCGTCAGCAGAGCGCCGTCGCACCCGGTCTGGTGGATTGTGGCCTCCTGGGTTTTAAAAGCATTAGCGCCTATCTTGCACTGTACCGGGCTTTCAAAAATCACATCCGTCAGCTTATGACAACCCAGAAAAGCGCCGTCCGCAATAGTCAGCACAGAAGAAGGAATCGTAATCTTTTTCAGGAAACAATTGTGCTGAAAACTGGTGGAACTGATGGTCGTAATTCTGTAAGGGCCTATGGTGGGAGGCAGGATAATATTCTCCATGCCTTTCTCTATATAGCAGTAAATCAATTCATTATTAGAATTAACTCTGTAGATCGCCTTCTTATCAGGATTATCAGGATCCGGCTTGACGATCTCATAGATATTCTCACCCAGATACTTAAACGCAATGCTATTGTCATTGGCCGTGCGATGAAGTGTATCCGGCCGTGCCACATTACTGGAACTGGCTGTATTGACGCCTTCAAAATAGAAAGTCTCCGGCATCTCCGCCTTAAACGCTTCAAAATCATAAGCGCCGTCTGCTTCAAAGTCCGCATTCTCGTTTATTACCGTGATAGACTGCAGGTTCTTGCAACCCTGCACCATGCTGAGTTGCAACTTATCTCCCGGCTTACCGCCGTCATAATTGTTGTTACCCACCACATTGCCGGGAATGACCAGGCTGGTCAGGCTGATGCAGTTCTTAAAGGCGTGATCACCGATTGTATTCAGGGCTGTAACCCTGTCCGGGCTATACAATTCGATCGTAGCTAATTTCTGGCAGTTCTCAAAAGCGCCGTCACCGATAGCCTCCACCGGCGTGGGCATCCGAAATGCCGCCAGACTCTGGCAGTTGTAAAATGCGTGATCCCCAATTCTGCGCATATTACAGTTGGGATCCACTATAATCTGCTTGATGTTCAAACAGTTGTCAAAGGCATGGTTGCCAATGATCTCCAGGCCATTGCCCAGGGTAATGCTCTGTAAACCCGTACAATAACAGAAAGCATAATCACCGATACCCTTAAGGTTCGGTCCCACCACCAGGTCTACGATATTGCCCTGTCCCTGAAAGATCCCCTTGACCTTACCGGCCTCAACATCCGCTGCAGTGATCCAGTCACTTACTGTAATCTTACCAGTAGCTGCATCAATGTTAAGTGCCTGGTTGCCAATATATTCCACCGCAACGTTGGTGATCCACTGATCCAGTGAATCTGTTGTAAGTTTAAAGTTCTTGGCATCGGACTTATTATACACATTATCATCTATCCGGGTGTAGAATTCATCAAAATCCAATTCCCCCCAACCGACTTCCGTATTTTTGGTATTGTAATAGCAGGGCAGGAACTCCGTGCGGGTGATGGGCTTATCCAAATCATCGCTGGTCACATCCTGATTGACCACCTTATAGACAACATTTCCCTGGGGATCTGTCTTATCCACCATAATAGGATTGCCCTGATCATCATACTGTGGCTGGTCAACACCGTGTTCATCCTTGACCGTCGCCTGCACTTTCTCTGTTTCTCTTGTCCCATATGCGGACGGGTTCTTGTCATAATCGGATTTCAACACCATACTGCCGTCCAGCAGCACATAATGGGGAAGGCTCTCCGTCTTCTGTTCATACAGTGGCTTTCCTGTTGCAGGATCCTTCTCATGTACCACATGCTTCCAAAACAGAAAATTCAGCCGCTGTCCCACGGCCACATAACCTTCGCTGGAACCCTGGACGTCAGTGAATTTATCGTACACGTTCACGGTATCAGGTATCGTAAGTTTACCGCCGGGCAGGGTGTGACCGCTGCTGTTGTAACCCAGGATCACCGCCACCTTGTTGCCGCCGGCGCCTGAAGACTGATTAGGGTTCACATAGGCAAACTGATACACGCCGTCACCGGTGGCATAGATATGCTCATCCGTTTTTATCTTCGGAATCGTACTGTCCGCTTCTGTCAGTGTCACTCCCAGTTTTCCGCTTGTTCCCGTGCTGGCCTGCAAATCATCCACCGGGATCGCCGCCACCGCAATGGCAGACGCCAGGAACAGGGCCCCCAGAGTCTTTCTCACTCTCTTTCTTAATCTTCTGCTTTTCATCATCTTTGCCATCTTAACAACCATTTCCTTTCCAATGACTGTCTATTTTAACTGTCTACCTGTCATGTCCTGCCTGGACCCGCGTCATCAATTCTCCACCCGTCTGGCTACCACCACGAATCTTCCGTTGTCCACATAGTAATCGCAGGTGGACAGGGTCAGCAGACGATCCCCATAGCTGGCCGTAACCCCCGTGTCGTACAGGGACATGGCTGCCATCTCCTGCATGTTGGAGTCAAACTCCTGCTGGCTCAGGGCGTCTATGAACTGATAATACTTGAAAACCACATCTTCCTCGTTGTAGATCCTGGACCGGAACACGTACATGACCTCATATGTACCCTTCTCATAAATGGAGTCAAACTGGATCAGGGGATGCTCCTTATAATACTCCTCCGAACTGTATTTGTCCAGCGTACCGAACATGTTGCCGCTCTGCATATGATGTCCATAGATAATCAGGTTGGTACTGGGCTTTAACACATCGCAGTCCTTATCCAGAAACAGCGCCCCGTTCCTGTCCTTTTTCTGGTTCACATTATGATCCAGAAAATACTCGTTGTTGGTGGTCTGCATTACAGGGTAATCTATTCTTGTATCGTCAATTTTCAGCCATCCGATAAGTCTTTTATTGCTGTTATATAAATTTTTATATTCATCCAGAACCTCGGGTATCACCCGTTCCCCTTCCTCCGTGTAATGAATCACGGGGCTGACCTCCTGTATCGGCAGTTCCTCCGCCCTTTCGCGGAAAGCTGCCATCCGGGAGAATTCCTCCTCCGTCCTGGCCGCCTGATAGGTATAGATGCCAAAATATCCCAGACATCCCACAGCCACCACGCTGCACAGCAGGGCCAGCCGCCTTCGGATTTTCTCCCGGCGCTTAAGTTCCTCCTGCACAAACTTCTCCATCTGTCCATCCTGGCCTGCCTTGCCGGACGGGGCCCGGGCCGTTTCCTTCCCCCGGGAACTCCCGGACTTTCCGACCGCCTGCCTGGCCCGTCTCCCGCGGGGAGACGGCGACTTGGACAATTGGTGCAATGCATCTTCCGCTTCCTCTGTAAAATCCTGCCCCAACAGCGTAAGGAACGGATACTTTTTCTCTTGTAATACCTTGACCAGCTGTGAGAGCTGACTACGGTTCTGAAAGTCCACCTCCGCCCGCAGCCGGTCTATCACCTGTTTGTCCTTGAGGGCCCTGCGGTATTCGGCCTCCGTGCGGAACTGCCTGCCCTCCACGATATAAACTTTCTGTGCCATCATCCTGCCTTAGCTGCTCCTGTCCTTGTCAGAAACATATGTACCTGCATTCACTCCATATCACTTCTATTTTACTATATGTTCAAATTAATGCAAGTGTTTTTCGCAATATCTTGTAAAGAAATATTACAAGACTTCCATATATAGGAAAATCACGAGACAACCCTGTCTCGTGATCCTGCGCTCCACCTTACTCCGTGGACTTTTCCACACGACTGATCGCCGACTTCTGCATGGGTATGCGGCAGTTCCTATTGCTGCCAAACTCCACAATCACCGTGTCGTCCGCAATATCGATCACCACGCCATAAAAACCGGCGGTGGTCAACACGCTGTCACCAATCTCCAGCGCAGACAACATGGCCTGCATTTTTTTCTGTTCCTTCTTCTGGGGACGAAACAGGAAAAACCAGATGGCCAGAAAAAACAATCCGTAGATGACCACCATAGATAAGATTCCCATAGTTCCACCGGCCTGCGCCGCTGCCGCCTCTTCACCGCTTAATAATATACCCATATCTATTTCCCTCCAAATTTTTTATTGCGCTCATTACAACAATATACACAATATTTGTCCCCAAGACAAGCACTTTCACCAATTTTACAAAAAATTAATGATCCAGGCTACTCAGGCGTTGCCATGCCCTCCAGCTTCTCTTTTTTATAGGTTGTAAACCGTCCCTGATCCAGAGCGTCACGGATCTCTGCCATCATTGTGTTGTAAAAAAACAGATTATGCAGCACGCACAGGCGCATGCCCAACATTTCCCCTGCCTTCAGCAGATGTCGGATATACGCTCTGGAATACCGCCTGCAGGCGGGACAGCCGCAGCCCTCCTCAATGGGCCTGTCATCCAGTTCGTGCCTGGCGTTAAACAGGTTGATCTTTCCGTGGTTCGTGTACAGATGCCCATGTCTCCCGTTCCTGCTGGGGTATACGCAGTCAAAAAAGTCCACGCCCCTTTCTACTCCTTCGAGAATATTGGCCGGGGTTCCCACTCCCATCAGGTATGTGGGCCTGTCCGCAGGCAGATAGGGCACCACCTCCTCCAATATGTGGTACATCTCCTGATGGGTCTCACCCACCGCCAGCCCCCCCACGGCATAGCCGTCCAATTCCAGTTCCCGGATTCGCTTGGCATGTTCGATGCGGATATCCTCAAAAACTGCTCCCTGGTTGATGCCAAAGAGCATCTGCTTTTTATTGATGGTGTCCTCCAGCCCGTTCAGCCGCACCATTTCCTGCCTGCAGCGTTCCAGCCACCGGGTGGTGCGCTCCACGGATGCCTGTACATAGGCCCGATCCGCCTTGCTGGGAGCGCACTCGTCAAACGCCATGGCGATAGTGGAAGCCAGATTGGACTGAATCTGCATACTCTCCTCCGGTCCCATAAAAATCTTCCTTCCATCTATATGAGAGCGGAAATACACCCCCTCTTCCCTGATCTTGCGCAGCCCTGCCAGGGAAAACACCTGAAAACCGCCGGAGTCCGTGAGAATGGGCTTGTTCCAGGACATAAAACGATGCAAACCTCCCATCTGCCTCACTACTTTGTCCCCCGGACGCACATGCAGATGGTAAGTGTTGGACAACTCCACCTGAGTACCGATACCCTCCAGGTCCTCTGTGGACACGGCACCCTTGATGGCCGCCACGGTGCCCACATTCATAAATACCGGGGTCTCCACCACCCCATGCACGGTGGACAGACGGCCCCGCTTGGCCCTGCCCTCCCTCTTCAAAATCTGATACATGTATTCGCCTTTCCTCTTTACCTTTTCAGTCTATCTCCTCCAGAAACTCCTCCAAGGTGAGTTCCCTTTCCATAATCACCGTGGCGGCTTCCACTCCCACATAGCGGAAATGCCATGGCTCATACTCCACGCTGGTTATATATTCCTTGCCCTTAGGATAGCGCACAATAAAGCCAAACTCCGCGCAATGTTCCTCCAGCCAGATTCCTGCTCCCGTCTCCCCAAAGCCCTGGGTCAGTGTGCCGTAGGTGTCGCAGACAATGTCCAGAGATAGGCCTATCTGGTGTTCGCTGGAATCCGGTACCATCACCACTTGACTGGACAGCTTGAAGGCGTCCATATAAGACATGCCCCTTCCCATATATAGCTTGATCTTTCTGGCGAACAGCCACTCCTGCCGGGTGTCGCTCCGATAGGGGGATTTGATCAGCAGATTGAATCCGGCCTCCTTGGCGGCCTGCATCATGGCCAGCAGATCATCAATAATCCGCTCGTCACATTGCTGGCTGCCCTTGATGGTGGCCAGGGTGAAGTCATAGTCTTCTGGAATGGGATGCTGTTTGTTTACCAGAATGAGCCGCCAGTCGTCCGAAGAGAAAGAAAAGTTTTCCAGGTCCTGTTCTCCCATAGGTTCTGTCACGGCGTCCTGCCTCTCCTCCTGCTCCCTGCGGTAAGTCAAAATATCCTCCAGGACGATCTGATCCTCCTCATCCTCCTGGAACAGGGCCGTTTCGTCCTCCTCCAGAAGCAATTCCTTCTCCCAGTCCTCCAGCCCCTCCAGGTCCACCTCCGCCTCCGGCGCCAGCGACACAGACTCGTCGCTGATCAGCGCCGTCAACCGCTCGTCCAGCTTATGTTCCTCACCGTCCGGAAAAATCGGGAAGGAGAAGCTGGCATAGGCAATAAAAATCACCAGCGACATCATCACCATGGTCAGCCGCTTTCTGTTATCCCGTATGTAATGCACAAAATGGAAAAGAGGAACGCAGAGACACATGCCGATTATGGCAGCCATCCTGCGCGCCCGTCCTTTCTTTCCCATTTTGAGCAGATAATATCTAATTACTTCCTCCATCGTCGCTTTCATGGGCTTCCTCTACTTTGCTCCTACTGCCGTAAATATGGCAGCGGTTATTGTTCAATATGCGTAAAATACCTGAAATCCATACTTTTTCAAAATAATATTAACACAGCTTTTCCAAAAACGCATCATTTTTTTTCGCAAAGTTGCTATTTTTTTGCAAATTCGATATAATCTATAAAAAATGTTCCGGTGGTGCCCGGAACTCAAAACAGAAAGCGAGGAGAAAGCGCTATGGCAGGATCATCTTTTGGCAACATATTCCGCGTCACCACCTGGGGGGAATCCCACGGGCCGGCCCTGGGAGTGGTGGTGGACGGCTGTCCCGCGGGACTGACTTTACAGGAGGAGGACATTCAGCGCTACCTGGACCGGCGCAGACCCGGACAGAGCAAAATCACCACCGCCCGCAGCGAAGCGGACCAGGTGGAAATCCTCTCCGGCATATTTGAAGGACGCACTACAGGAACCCCCATCTCCCTGCTGGTGCGCAACACCTCCCAAATCTCCCGGGATTACAGCGAAATCGCTTCCTGCTACCGCCCCGGACATGCGGACTATTCTTATGACCAAAAATACGGCTTCCGAGATTACCGGGGCGGCGGACGCTCCTCGGGGCGGGAGACCATTGGCAGAGTGGCAGCGGGGGCCATTGCCTGCAAGATTCTGGGACAGCTGGGCATTGAGGTTTGCGCCTATACCCGTTCCATCGGCCCCATCTCCATTGACCCGTCCCGTTTTGAGGCCGCCGCCATCTCAGAGACCCGCACTGCCATGCCGGACCGGGATGCAGACACACAGGCAGTAGCCTATCTGGAAGAGGCCATAAAGCGCCTGGACTCCGTGGGCGGGGTGATGGAATGCCGGGCCACCGGGGTTCCCGCCGGCATCGGCGACCCTGTTTTCCGCAAACTGGACGCCCTGCTGGCCCAGGCCGTCATGTCCATCGGCGCGGTGAAGGCCGTGGAGATTGGCGACGGAACCACCGTGACCACCCGCTACGGCAGCGAGAACAACGACAACTTTTGTATAAAGCAGGGCCAGGTAGCAAAGACAACCAACCACGCCGGCGGCATACTGGGAGGCATCAGCGATGGCAGCGACATCCTGATCCGGGCCCATGTAAAACCCACTCCTTCTATCTACGCCTCCCAGCAGACGGTGGATCAGTCCGGTCAGGAAATCAGCCTTCAGATCAAGGGCCGTCACGATCCCATCATCGTGCCCAGAGCAGTAGTGGTGCTGGAGTGTATGACTGCCATCACCCTTCTGGACGCCCTGCTGTCCAACCTTTGCTGCCGCATGGATAGCCTGGAGGCATTCTACAGGAAGCCGGAACTCCTGCGGAAATAGCCGCTCAAACACAGGCATTACAAAGGGCCGATTTCCTCCCGACAGGAGAAAACCGGCCCTGTTCATATGACCTTAAGATAATTTATGGAAAATAATGGAGTTGGGAGCCATCAGTTTCATGGGGGCTCCGTTCATGGTCATAGTTCCGCTTTTTACATCTATTCTGAAGAAAGTCAGAGTGTTGGACTCGTGGTTCAAAGACACAATAAACTTGTTATTCGGGAAAATATCCGCATCCTTGGGAAACTCTCCGCTGATGGGCAGACAGAAATTCTTGGTCAAGAAGCCATTCTCCTTGTTCACATTATATAAAATCACCGAATTGTCCCCAGCATTGGAACTGATCAGGTAATTGTAATCCATGGAGAAACTCAGCGCGCTGGCAGCGCTGCCCTGAGTGGCATCATCATTAACTGTAGAAATGCTCTGGATCTTGCTGAAATAAGGGACACCCTCTCTGTCCTCATAGGAATAAACGTCTACGCAGCACTTCCACTCATGTACAATATAGATAAACCGTCCGTCCTGGGAAATCTTGATATGCCTGGGCGCCGCCTCCATCTCGCTGCGGATCACATCGGCAATCCGCAGTTTGCCGCTTCCCGGATTAAATGCGTACACATTCACATGATCCATACCCTGGTCCGCCACCAGCAGATACTTGTTGTCATGGGTCATGCGGGCGCAGTTAATGTGGGGACGAAAATTCCGTTCCGACAGACTGCCCATGCCCTTGTGATATACCTCGTCGGTAATGCCGCCGATGGAGCCGTCCTGCTCGATCTTCAACACAGTCAGTTTGCCGTCATGATATCCGGCTACAAAGAGATACTTGTCCGTGTAATCCGTGGACAGATAACAGCCCCTCATCCCATTGATGGGAGCAAAATTCAGCAGTTCCAGGCTGCCGTCCTTCATGATGATATATGCCTCCACGCCAAAATCCGTAATAGAATACAGGCACTTCCCATTGTGTGAGATGGTCACATAAGAGGAGTTGGTGATCTCCACCTTGTCCTTCTCTGTGAACCGTCCCTTTTCCATATCTACATCATACACTCTGATACCATGGCTATCCCCCATTGTATAGGTGGATACATACGCAACATATTTGTCTTTCGCCATAGCCACATACCTCCTCAAGTCATTTCTGTCACAGAACTTTATCCGAATTATAGCACAAAACCTCCGAAAAGACAAGGCAAAAGCCCGACCGTTTAAGGCGGGCTCTCGCTTTTTTAACTTATTCTCAAAGTACTTAATCTGCGTCGCAGCCACAGGTATCTCCGCTGGAGATACTGGGGAAACTGTTCCATGCGGCAGGACCGCCCTGCTTGCAATCATGGTCATGATGATCGTGATGTTCATGATGTTCATGCTCCTCGGAACGTCTCACAGAGCCACGGCCCTCTCCCATGCAGGGACAGTCGTTGTCGCGTTCCCTCCGGCAGCACATGTCGCCGCAGTCTCTGTCCCTCTGACAGCACATGCCGCCACAGTTTCTGTCCCCCCGGCAGTTCATGCCGCCGCAGTCTCTGTCCCTCTGGCAGCACATATCGCCGCCTCTGGCACATCCGCAGCCACCGTTACAGCCACAGCCGCGGCCGCCCTGACAGCCTCCGCAGGCCAGCAGCAAAAGGATAATCAAACAATTCATACGCTATGCTTCCTATCCGTGTTTGTTACTCTATCCTATGCTGCCACAACGCCATTGTGACTGGGCCGCCTGTCCATTTTTCCCGCCCTGGGGCAAAGTCCCTCAAAAATCCGCAAAACACTTTGTAGTCCAGGAAATATGCAGTGAAATACAGTATCACCGACGCACGCTCCGATACAGGGCGATGCTCCTGGGACTCGTCCTCACAGTCTGCCCTTCTCCGGCAGCCTGCGTTCCTTTTCCGCCCACCGGCTCCTCTTCCTTCACCCGCTCTCCCTCTTCCGTGTCCAATACCTTTCTCCATACCTGCCCCTTAGGCAGTCTGGGCAGCGCAAAATCATGACTCTCCCAGTGCATATTCAGTGCGATATACCAGCAATCCTCCTGTCCCTCCCTGGCATATGCGCCGTTGAGCATAATGCCTAGATGCCGGTTGTAAGGCTCCCAGGCGGGCCTCCAGGCCTCCGTTCCATGGTAGGAAAGATCCGGACTTCCACAGGAGCGGAAATCCATCAGGCGGCACTCCCGCTCCAGGTGAAAGATACTGTTCTGCCTGCGCAGGAGGATCAGCCTTCGTACATAGTCATGCAGGCAATTCCTCTTCTCCAGGTCTTTCCAATTCACCCAAGTCACCCCGTTGTCATGACAGTAGGGATTATTGTTTCCCTTTTGAGTACGCCCGAACTCATCTCCCATGAAGAAATAAGGGGTTCCCTGAGACAGCATCAACAGGGCAAAAGCATTGCGCAGTTGTTTCATCCGCAGCGCCGTCACCTGCTTTTTGCGGGAAGGCCCTTCCACGCCGCAGTTCCAACTGAAGTTGCAGTCACTGCCGTCCCTGTTTTCTTCTCCGTTCTCTTCATTATGCTTCCTGTCGTAGGACACCAGATCCATCATGGTAAAGCCTGCGTAATCCGAGAAATAGTTGATCACACCCTTCTGCAGGGGATTGCAGCGCATTCTCTGCGCCACACCCTGCAGCATGCCCTCATCCCCCTTTAAAAAACGTCTCATTTCCTGTTGGTAACCCTCATTGTAGACAGCCAGGTTCCGATAGGAAGGTATCTTTTCATAGCCATAGATTTGTTCCGTGGAAAAATCGTAGTACCAAAGTTTGCGATCACTGAGAGCAGGATCCGACGCAATCGCCAGGGCCTGCAGATTCCCCCCCATCAGGTGAAAACCATCCACATGATAGGCCCAGCTCCAATACCGCAGCACATTCAATATCTCGTCCGTAGAAATATGGTCGGGGAAAAAGAATTGCAGAATCAGTTCCATTCCCCTGGCATGTAACGCTTTCACCAGATCCCTGAGTTCTGTGGCGGCGTCCCCCGAGGCGGCATAACCGCTTCTGGGAGCATAATAATATCCCTCCTGATAGCCCCAGTAATTCAACCGGGGCTCTCCAGGCCGGCAACGCTCTCTGTTGCATTCCTTAGATATCTGCGCATCCTGCATTTCTATCTGCTCATAGACCGGCTGCAATTCCAGGGTAGTGACACCCAGATCCTGCAGATAGTCCAGTTTCTCCTCGATTCCCGCAAAAGTTCCTCTGGCCTTGACGCCTGAGGAAACATGCATGGTGAATCCTCTCACATGGATTCCGTAGCATACCGCATCCTCATAGGGAACTCTGGGGCAAACATCCCCACCCCAATCATAAGGAGCATCCCCGATCACCGCCCGATAGTCCCGGGGACTACGGGGAGTGCCGTACTTCCCCCGAAGTTCATAGGCCCGGGCCCAACGGTCAGGAAACACCTGATCCCCTCTGTAAAACAGATAACTGATCCCCTCTGCCGGAAAGCCCGTGACCACGCCGTAACGGATACTCCCCAGCCTGTCCTGGGGATGGAAAGCCTGTTTTTTTAAGAGTCTGCCGCCCCCCCTCTGGTAAACCAGAACGCCGCAGTCTTCCTCCCCGGAGGGAAAAGAAACCCTGATGCCGTCTGTTCCCTGTCCAAGGGGATACGCCCCATATGGGAGCGGAAAATTCTCAAATGTCATATCGCCCACGCTTTCCTTTCTTAAAATAGAGATCCACATTTAATGGAGTTCCGCATTTTCCCTTCCATCACGCAAGCCCGGTAATGCATTTCCGGCCGCTCCGGTATCCACATATGCATCAGCGCAATGTCACGAAATATGCTGTCTTAAACTCCTCTTTACTTCCCTGCCGGAGTCTTTCCCGGCAAACGGTTTCCATCACTGAATTTCATATTCTTATAAACAGATTATAGCCTATTTTTTTCCATCTGTAAATCTTATTGCAATAAAAATTGCAATATTGTACAATGAAGTTGTGACTTGCCGCAGCCCATGAATATTTGACCCGGAGGGGTAGGATGGGAGTTGGGCATAAGAGCGATATATCGCAGAAAGAGAGGTACTTATTATGGGAAATAATGAAGAACCCACTGAGGAAATGACCGTGGAACTATCCCTGGACAACGGACAGGACGTGACATGTGCCGTCATAACGATCCTGGAGGTGGAGGGTCAGGACTATATCGTGCTGCTGCCCTTGGATGAAAAAGGGGAGAACCAGGACGGGGAAGTATGGTTCTACCGCTACAGTGAGAATCCCGACGATCCCAACGAGGAGCCGGAACTGGACTACATTGACAATGACGAGGAGTATGAAAAGGTGACAGACGCCTTTGACGAGTTTCTGGATAACCAGGAATTTGACGAGATCCTGCCTGACTAAGGTCACACACTCGGCCGTTCTAACAGGGGCTGCAGAAATGTGGAGGGAAGCCTGGGGCGCTCTCTGGTACCGGTCTGGTACAGGAGTTCCAGGCTGTCCCTGGCCCTGGTCATCCCCACATAGAAAAGGCGCCGCTCCTCCTCTAAGAGAGAATCCGTGACAGTGATTCCCCTTTTCAGCTTCGGGATATTTCCCTCGTTGACATCCATCAGGAATACCCTGTCATATTCCAGGCCCTTAGCGGCATGCATGGTTAAAATGTGAATGCCCTTTTTTTGCGCGCCGTTACTGTCAATGCCTGCGCCTCCTTCTCCGCTTTCCCTGCCTGCTGTACACGCACTTCTGCCTTTCCGAGACAGCTGAAGCGCCGTACTCTTCTGGCAGCGCTCCCACTCCTGAAAATCCCTGTGTCCCGCACAGTCTTCCTCCAGCCAGTCCAGTATCTCCAGCCAGTTCTCCAGCAGTTCACGGTTGTCTCCCGCCCTGCATCGCAGGAATTCCTCATATCCAAAGCCCCTTCGAATAAAGGTGATGCCCAGTTCCAGAGAAAACCGCCGCAGCTGCTCCAGCTTTCTTTCAAACTGTTCCATATCTCTCACAGCGTCCGGATTCTGGTAATAAGTTCCGCTGTAATACTTCTTTATGCGTCCGAAATCTACCATGGGACGATCCAGTGCCTCCCTGCCCACCCGCAGTCTGGGACGGTTCAAGATCCGCAGAAAAAGCTGCCGTTCCCGACATCCGTAAGCCGCCCGAAAATAGTCCATCACGTCCCTTACCACAAAGTGTTCATAAATATTTCCCGGTTTTTCCCTGACTACAAAGGGAATTCCCGCCTGCATCAGTTCCGCCCCGAAGGCGGCCAGCAGACTTCCCGTACGAAACAGGACGGCCCACCGGTCCAATTCTGAGGACGTCCTGCCCCGGCACTGGGACAGCACATAGGCCCTCTCCTCCCTGCCTCCCGCAAATTCCATAAGCTGCACTTTCCCTTCGGAATCCCTGTTGGAAGCAAGCTGCTTTTCCATTCGCTGCCGATTGCAGGCAATAACCTTGGCAGATGCCTCCACCACCTTCGTAGCACATCGGTAATTCCTGCCCAGCACCACATGGGCTATCTGATCTTGTGTTCCAACAGCACAAACCGGTTCTAAATATTCCTCCATAAACTTCCTCATAATGCCGGGGTCCGCCCCCCGAAACCCATAGATCGCCTGATCATCATCCCCCACGGCAAAAAGATTCCCTCCCTTGGGATAGAGCAATTTCAGAATCTCATACTGCACAGGGTTGCAGTCCTGAAACTCGTCCACCAGCATATAAGGGTAACGGCTTCGCCAATACTGTAACAGACCCGCATCCCGACTCAGTTCCCGGGCAGTCAGCACCAGCAAGTCGTCCAGATCCAGTTGCCTGCGCTGTTCTTTCTCCTTTTCAAACCCTCGCAGGATCTCACCATAGCACTCCCCCCAGGGTTCCCACAACTGACCAATGGCTTCCTGCTCTCTGCCTGTGTTTTTATCAAAACTGATGGCGGAAAGCACACGTCTTACATCCTCCTGACCTATTGGGTCAAAATATTTATCCTCTATCCCCCGCCAAGTTTTTATTTCTTTCAGCAGGGGATAGATCAGTTTCTCCTTTTCTGCCTCACCTATTATACAATAACGAGTATATTTCTCGGAACTTTTAAGGATCTGATAAAAGAAAGAATGAAAGGTTCCAAAACTGACCTGCCCGAACCGGGCATCCCTGGAACAGGGAAACTTTTCCGACATTTTCAGATATCTTCTTTGCATGGAGCGGGCTGCCTCCCTGGTGAAGGTGATCACCAGGATTTGGCCCGGAGGAATCTGCCGCTCCTGTACCAGATACAGGACGCGGCTGGTCAGCACATGAGTCTTGCCTGAACCGGGACCCGCCGTTACCAGCATGGGGCCCGCCCCATGCGTTACCGCTTTGCACTGTTCTACACTGAGACCTGCACAAATCTCCCACGTCGGCCTATGCATTCCGCAACAATTCAACGCCCTTGCGGATGCGGCGCAGGGTCTCTTCCTTGCCCAAAATCTCCATGATCTCCGTGGCTCCGGCAGGCGTCATCTGTTTACCGGACACAGCGGTACGCAAAGGCCACATTACATAGCCGTTCTTACAGCCTTTCCGCTCCACATAAGCGCTCAGTGTCTGATAGAGTCCATCATTGCTGTAATCCTCCTGGTCCTCCAGGATGGGAAGCACTTCCGTCAGTACCTCCAGTGAGGAGGCAGCATCCGTCTTCATCTTCTTGTGGGTATACATGGCCACATCATACTCCGGCAACTCCGCGAAGAAATCCACCAACCCGGCAATATCAGGAAATACTTCAATACGTGTCTTGACCATGGACGCAATCTTTTTCAGATCAAACGCCCCGGGTAACGCCTCCTTCAGATAAGGTTCCGCCATCTCATAGAACAGTTCTAAATCCATAGACTTGATATACTCGCTGTTCATCCAGCGCAGTTTTACGATGTCAAACACCGCAGGGGACTTGCTGATGCGATGGTAGTCAAAGTTCTCAATCAGTTCCTGCAGGGTAAAAATCTCCCGGTTATCCTCCGGGCTCCAGCCCAGCAACGCGATATAGTTGATAATAGCCTCTGTCACGAATCCCTGCTCCAGCAAGTCCTCGAAAGAAGAATGGCCGCTTCTCTTGGACAGTTTCTTGTGATTCTCATCAGTAATCAAAGGCAGATGAATATATACCGGCACTTGCCAGCCAAACGCATCATACAGACGCACATATTTGGGGGAAGAAGATAAATACTCATTGCCCCGCACCACATGAGTGATATGCATGGTATGGTCATCCACCACATTGGCAAAATTGTAGGTGGGAAACCCATCCGACTTAATCAGGATCATATCATCCAGTTCACTGTTTTCCACCGTAATATCACCGTAGAGTTCATCGTGGAAAGTGGTACTCCCCTCATTCGGGATATTCTGCCGGATCACAAAAGGCCTGCCCTCCGCCAGATTGGCTTCCACTTCCTCCCGGGACAGCCCCAGGCAGTGCTTGTCGTAGATCGTGATTTCCTTGCCCTCTACCACCTCTGTTTTCAAAGAAGCCAGGCGTTCCCTGTCGCAGAAGCAATAATAGGCCTCGCCCTTGTGGACGAGATCTTCCGCATATTTCATATAGATGCCCGTTTTCATGCGCTCACTCTGCACATAGGGGCCATAGCCGCCATCCTTGTCCGGTCCTTCGTCGTGTAACAGTCCGGTCTTTGCCATGGTACGGTAAATGATCTCTATGGCACCATCCACAAAGCGCTCCTGGTCCGTATCCTCAATGCGCAGCATAAAATCTCCCCCGGCATGCTTGGCAATTAAAAATTCATACAACGCCGACCGCAGGTTCCCCACATGCATCTTCCCGGTGGGGCTGGGAGCATATCTGGTTCTTATCTTCTCCATCTCTCCATTTCCTTTCTTAAATCAAGGTTCCGCCTATCCCTTTCCTCTACACATTCCCGTGATCCATCTATGGCCGCTTAAGCGTCCTTATGCGGATCGGTGTATCCTCCTGGAATTTCTGTTTACAATTCCACACATTCACTTACAGCACACATTCCCACACTTCCATCCGGGGCTGCTTAAGCGTCCCCATATGGTTCAGCATCTTGTTCAGAATTTTTCCGGGGTATCTGATCGTGAGCAGCCTCCTTGAATTTGCTCAGTTCCTTCGCCGCCTGTTCAAGAGCAATATTGGTTCCCGCACCTGCAATACAACCACCCGGGCAGGCCATGCCCTCGATCAGGCAACCATTCATCTTGCCCGCCTTGGCCAAGAGCAGCACTTTCTTGCACTCTGTCAAACTCTCCGCATGCTCAATGCGCACTTCCGTGCCGGGATAGTACGCTTTGATGCACGCCTCAATGGCGGAGGCCACACCCCCTGCCACGCCATAGCCCCGGCCTGCGGCAGTGGCGTCCTCCATATGATCCAGAGCCTGAATCTCCTCCACCAGGATGCCCCTGGCTTCAAACATACCCGCCAACTCTTCAAAAGTAATAACAAAATCCACATCTGAGCGTACCGTGGTGCGCATGGCCTCCAATTTCTTGGAGGCACAGGGACCGATAAATACCACCAGCGCGTCCGGATGATCCTCCTTGATCTTTCGGGCCGTAGCCACCATGGGAGTCAATTCCGGGCTGATCTTATCAATAGTTTCCGGGAAAAGATGCTCTGCCATCATTATCCAGGAAGGACAGCAGGAAGTCAGGCTGAACGCCTGCTGCCCCGTGGCAACTTCTTTCACATAGTGTTCCGCCTCCGCCATACAACCTGCATCCGCGCCAATGGCCGTCTCGTATACATCCGCAAATCCCAGTTCCTTCAAAGCCGTTTTGAACATATCCGGCGTCACCTTCGGACCAAACTGTCCCACAAAAGCCGGAGCCACCTGGGCAATCACACTTTTACCGGACTGCATGGCCCGGATCAGCTGAAAAATCTGGGATTTGTCAGCCACTGCGCCAAAGGGGCAACTCACCATACACTGCCCGCAGGACACGCACATGTGATTGTCAATTACCGCTCTGCCGTGGACATCACTCTTGATGGCCCCCAGGCCACAGGCCGCCTTACAGGGCCGCTCCCTGTGGGTGATTGCATCGTAGGGGCAGATTTCCTTGCACTTGCCGCACCTGATACATTTTTCCTGATCTATTACCGACTTTCCCTTGACAAAACGGATAGCCCCCCTGGGACACACAAGTTGGCAGGGATGGGCCACACAGCCCATACAGGTGTTAGTCACCTCATACATATTCTCGGGGCAGGCATTACAGGCTGAAGGGATCACCTGCATCAGAGGAGGCTCATAATATTTCTCGGCTATATTGCTCTCCTCCACCCCTTCAGTCAGGTGCCCTGGACGATTGCGGTTCTCCGGCCTCAGGCTCATGCCCATGGCCAGCCGAATCCGCTCCCGGATGATAGCCCTGTCCCGGTACACACTCTCCCAGTACTCCGATTCCTCATAGTCCACCAGCTTATAAGGCAGGGCTTCCATATCGTCCCGCAGATTGGTAGAGGTATAAGCCAGATTGGCAACCTCCCGGAACACCATACGCCTGCGTTGACGGATCGGGGTATCAATTCCTCTCATACTGCTCATAGGCATTTCTCCTGATTTTCATAATTTATTTCGGGATTATGCAATCTGATCGAGCCGGTCTTTGATGGTCCGCAGCTGCTCCTCCACTATATTAACGCGAATCGCTATCATTTCCTTTTCGTCATCAATCTTAGTCGTCTCTCTCAACTTTCGGTATAAATCAAGATGGCCTTCCGCGACACGCATAATATTGGGGCGAATTTCGTTTTCCAAAGTCATCTTCATACCTGTCACATCATTGTCCAGCTTGCCAAGTTTTCCCTCAACCTTTTCCAATCCCGCTTCCAGATTATCCAACCGTTCCTCAAATTCTACAAACTTTGTCTCCAGGCTGTCAAGCCGTTTCTCGAACTCTACAAACCTCGTCTCCAGGCTGTCAAACCGTTTCTCGAACTCTACAAACCTTGTCTCCAGGCTGTCAAACCGTTCCTCGAATTCTACAAACCTTGTCTCCAGGCTGTCAAACCGTTCCTCGAACTCTACAAACTTTGTCTCCAGGCTGTCAAACCGTTTCTCGAACTCTACAAACCTCGTCTCCAGGCTGTCAAACCGTTCCTCGAATTCTACAAACCTTGTCTCCAGGCTGTCAAACCGTTTCTCGAACTCTACAAACTTTGCTCCCAGGCTGTCAAGCCCTCCCTCGAACTCTGCAAACTTTGCTCCCAGGCCGTTAAGTCCTTCCTCGAATTCTGCAAACTTTGTTCCCAGGCCGTTAAGTCCTCCCTCGAATTCTGCAAACTTTGTTCCCAGGCCATCAAGTCTCTCTGTAAGTCCGCCGAATTCCATATCCAGCTTGTCCATTTTGCCAAGTTTCACTAGAATTAAATCCAGTTTTTCGCTCTCTGTCATAATGCGCCCTCCTTTAGTAAATGTCCTTTAGCAATCCTGTCCTCTACGCAGGAGACACAGAAAATATCCGCATTCACGTAATTACACCGCAAAAATCTCCTGCCTGTGTTCAGTTGCTCTCCGTTTGAATTCCAAGCATAGATTTTCCGATGTACTGAAAAGAAGAAAGCCCCATCAAAAGTGAAAAGAATATATGCTCTGAGCATATAGTAGCATATACGAAAAAGAATTGCAAGCAAAAAATCTGCCTTTCCTGTTTTCCTTTCCCGATCAATGTAAAAACAAACGCCCCACCTGGTAGACCAACGTGGTCACCCCCCAGGCCAGCGCCAGTTCAAAAGCAATCATCTTCAGCGTAAACCTCCAGGACCCACTCTCCTTTTTCACAGTTGCCACCGTGGCCACACAGGGCACATAAAGCAGGCAGAACAACATGAGGCAGTAAGCGTTCAGAGGGCCAAATCCAGGGTAAGCTGCCTGCACATTGGCTACAATAGTCTCCATACCTGCGGCGGAATTGGCGTTGGACACACCGAACAATACAGCAAAACTGGACACCACCACCTCCTTGGCGGAGATACCAGAGAGAAGCGCCACCCCGATCTGCCACATGCCAAGGCCTGCCGGGGACAGCAGCGGCACCAGCAGCCGCCCGATCACGGCTCCAAAGCTGTCCGCCGGACTATCCACCATGCCACCAACGCCAAAATTCAATAAAAACCAGATCACAATGGAGGCAAGAAAAATGGTGGTCCCCGCCTTGGAAAGATAATCCCTGACTTTGTTCAGCACATAAATGCGGATGGTGCGGGCGTTGGGGCGCTTGTACTCCGGCAGTTCAATAAGCAGAGAATCGTTGGCCTTCCCCTTCTCCAGCTTATTGATCACCATGGCTGAAAGAATGGCCAGTACCATGCCCGCCACGTACAGGGAAAATGCCGTCAATCCTGCACAGTCCGGAAAAAACATGCCGGAAAACAGCACATAGATGGGCAGTCTGGCCGAACAGGACATAAAGGGAGTGATCAGCATGGTCTTGCGCCTGTCGCGCTCCGTCTCCAATGCCCGGGTGGCCATGATGGCAGGCACGGTACAGCCAAACCCCAGAATCATGGGCAGGAAAGCCTTTCCGGATAATCCCACCCTGCCCATAACAGAGTCCATTACATAAGCCACTCTGGACATATAGCCGCTGTCCTCCAACACCGCCAGGGCCAGGAACAGAATGAAGATATTGGGCAGGAACGTCAGAATCCCGCCCACCCCGGCGATAATGCCGTCCACTACCAAAGACTGCAGCCATCCTGCCACCTGCATGGCCGTAAACAGATGGCTTACGGAATCAGAGAAAATCTCCAGCCCCTGTTCAAACACCCCTTTTAGCAAATCACCCACCGTAAAGGTCAGGAAAAACACAAGGCACATAATCAGCAGGAAAACAGGAACCCCAAGCACCGGATGGGTCAGCAGCCTGTCCGCCCTGTCGGTGGTGGCTGCCTTTCTTTCCCGGTGAAACAGGGTGTCCGCCACCACATGTTCAATATAAGCATACTTACATTGAATGATCTCTTTCTCGTAGCTGCGCTCCACCACATTGGCGGTGTAAATGGGATGTTCTTTGCGCACTTCCTCGTCATCCTCCAGCAGCTTAATGGCATGCCAGCGCACCGATGAATGCGTAGGGTAATGTGCCTGCATCATCACAGACAGCTTTGCGATCCTGTCCTCAATTTCCTGGGGGTAGTCCAAAATATATTCTTCCGCTCCCTCTTCATAATGGTGGATCACAGCGTGGAGCAGGATGTCCAATCCGGTGCGTCGGGCGGCGGACACGGGAACCACCGGGATTCCGCCCAGCATCTCCGGAAGCCGGTGCAGGTCAATCTCCATGCCCCGCTCTTTCACAATATCCATCATGTTCAGGGCCAGCACCACAGGCTTACCCAGTTCCAGGAGCTGCAGAGTCAGATAAAGATTGCGCTCCAGGGAAGATGCGTCCACGATATTAATTATCACATCAATCCCATCGTCCATGACACAATTCCGTGTGACTTTTTCTTCTATAGTATAACAGGTCAGGGAATAAATGCCCGGGGTATCCACCAGTCGGATTCCCATGCCCTCATACTCTGTCTCCCCCTCCACTTTCTCCACCGTGACCCCGGGCCAGTTGGCCACCTTCAGCCGGGATCCCGTCAAGGCGTTGAACAGGGTGGTCTTACCGCAGTTGGGATTGCCCACACAGGCCACATGAATATATTTTTTACCGGATATAGGTTGTTTTTCCATGATCTCCTCTTCTCCCCCAATCACAAACTTTTTTCCCAGACAGCAGAGAACGCCGTTGTTTCATAATGCATTCCCTTATCCTTCCCGTGAGCATTCACTGACTTCAATATTGGAGGAGAGGTGCCTGCCCAGAGCCAGCCTGGTGCCCCGAACCTGAATAATCAGCGCGCCCCGCTTTTTGCGGTTTAATACCCTGATCCGGGTACCGTCATTGAGTCCCAGAGCCTGCAGCCTTCTGGTAACCGCCGCCTCCACAAACAGCCCTTCCACTATATATTCCAAATCCTTACGTGCCTCATATAATGTCATATATCTGCCGCCTTCTTTCACGCTCGTCTTTAACCCCTCTGCGCATCCCCCTCCCAAGAATCATTTCCCGCACGGGATGACAGATGTATCCATGACACAAACCTATCTTGTAAGTCGCCACTAACATGCTAATTATAGCCTGCCTGCCTTAACCCGTCAACAAAAAAGCGCACAAAAAAAGATGTCTTCCGACATCTTTCAGCAGACTCCGTTATTTCGCAGCGCCAGCTTGATCTCCTCGATCATATGGGCCACTTCATTCAAGGTCTTTACAATCTCGTTCATCCGCACTTTCTCCACATCATCGATAATGCCGTCCCTCATAATATCCACCAGATCCCGGGATATACTGTCCATGTCCTGAGCATACCCCAGAAACCGCAGTACCAATCGATCCAGCCTGGCACCCTCCTGTGAAGCAGGCTGCTCCTTCAGCAAATAGTCTGTGGTCACATGGAACAGGCCGCTGATGGCCAACAGCTTATCAATCTCCGGGTAAGATGCGCCCAATTCCCATTTTGACACTGTCTGCCGGCTGACCTGTAATGTCTCCGCCAGATACGCCTGAGACATCCCCGCCTGTGTGCGAAGCGCGTGTATCTTTTCCGCAAAACCCATTGTCGTCTTTATCCTCCTGTAAGTAGATTATCCATATATTACATGGGGGTACACCGACATTATTATAGCATTTTCCCCTGAAAATGAAAACCAACCGAAATGTACATTTTTTTACAATGGGTGCAACTGAAAGTTGCCCTGTCTACCAACCTTTCACAAAGGTGTCTATATAGTGATTCAGGCACTTCTCGATCACTTTCACAGCCTCCTCCCGATCCCCTTTCTCGTTTACAGCCGTAGTCTTGTTCTCCAGCGACTTATATACGGTAAAGAAATGCTCCATCTCCTGCACCAGGTGGGGCGGCAGTTCGGAGATATCATGATAGCAGTTGTAGTTGGGATCCTCGAAAGGCACCGCAATGATCTTTTCATCATTTTTTCCATTGTCCAGCATGGAAATCACACCGATGGGATAAGCGCGCACCAGGGTCATGGGCTGAATGGGCTCGGAACAGAGCAGCAACACGTCCAGGGGATCACCGTCATCGCCATATGTACGTGGAATAAAGCCATAGTTGGCCGGATAATGGGTGGAGGTATGCAGAATCCGGTCCAGGATCAGAAGTCCCGTCTCCTTGTCCAACTCATATTTATTCTTGCTGCCCTTGGAAATCTCAATCACGCAGATAAAATCCGAAGGCTTGATTCGGCTGGTGCTGATACTGTGCCAGATGCTGCCGTTCACCTGTTTTGTCTCGCTCATTTTTACATCCTCCTCTATAAATCCATGATTACCAGTTTATCAAAACGCACATTTTTTCTGTTAAAAACACATTATAAACTATCCCAGAGCCCACGGTCAATAGCTTTGCACAAATATTTCTCTTCATCATACCATAATATTAACCAATCCCACAAGTTATGAAAGGAGCAGCATGAAAGACTTTGGTTTTGACGGCAACTGCGATAAGTTCCCGGTGGGCATGGCCTATGTGCCCTGGCAGCAGTTTGACAAAATCTGTGATAATCTGGAAGAAGGCTTCCGCATCGGAACCATCTTTCCTGAACTGAATAAACCCTTTACAGGAAGGAGATGCGTGAAATGTTAAGTCAGGAAGGAATGCGCATGCTGAACGATATCAGCATTGTGGACTTTGTGCTGGTGGACCTGTCCCTGTATCTGGACACCCATCCCTTTGATCAGGAGGCCATGGAATACTTCAACCACTACGTGAGAATCAAAAACAAGATGAGCCAGGATTTCTCCATGAGGTTTTTCCCTCTCACAACGGACCAGGCTGAATCTAAAAAAGAATGGAGATGGGGCGCCGCTCCTCTTCCATGGGAAGGAGAGTGTTAAGCTATGTGGAGTTATGAACGCAGACTACAATTCCCTGTAAACATCAAAGAACCCAATGCCCAGTTGGCTCAGGTCATTATCTCCCAGTTCGGCGGACCCGACGGCGAATTGGCCGCCAGCATGCGGTATCTGTCCCAGAAGTTCGCCACACCCTACAAGGAAGTGGCCGGGCTGCTCAACGACATCGGCACCGAGGAACTGGGACATCTGGAGATCATCGGCGCCATCGTCTTCCAGCTCACCCGTAACCTGTGTATGGAGGAGATTCAAAAGAGCGGCTTCGACAAGTACTATG
>JAAWKU010000106.1 GCA_022797535.1 Lachnospiraceae bacterium
ACGCCGATGCCCGCCTTGTGCAGTTCGTTCACAAAATACATGAAGTCCTCAGGGCTGCCGTACCGGGAAGTGGGAGCATAATAACCGATCACCTGGTAGCCCCAGGAGCCGTCAAAAGGATGCTCCATGATGGGCATCAGTTCCACATGGGTATAGCCCATCTCCTTTACATACGACACCACTTTGGGCGCTATCACCCGATAGTTGGCATATGTCTCCCCCTCCCCGGGATCCAGGAAAGAGCCCATGTACATCTCATAGACGCTGACGGGAGCATTGCCGCCCTGGAACTGCCCCCGGGCCTGTACAAACTCCTCATCCTCCCACTTAAAGCGGCCCAGTTCCGTTACCACCGAAGCATTGTCCGGCCGCAGCTGGGATGCGTTGCCATAGGGATCCGCTTTCAGAAAAGTCAGTCCGCCCCTGGCCTTTATCTCAAATTTGTAAAGACTGCCCTCCTCCACCTGGGGAATGAACAGTTCAAAGATTCCGCTGTCCCACAGACGGCGCATCTGGTGGGCACGTCCGTCCCAGCTGTTGAAATCGCCCACCACGCTGACCCGCATGGCGTTGGGCGCCCAGACGGCAAAATAAGTTCCCTTCTCTCCCTCCAGTGTACAGGGATGAGCTCCCAGTTTTTCGTAAATGGTGTAATGAATGCCTGCATCAAACTTTTCCGTGTCCTTTTTCGTGATAACAGGCGCATGGCGGTAAGGATCCTGCACCTGAACCGTATTTCCATCCCTGTCCACCACTTTATAGCAGTACGCCCCTATCTCTTTTTCGGGAATCAGCACGGCAAAGAAACCTTCTTCGTCCGCCATATCCATGGCATACTCCCTGCCACTTTTCACCAGTTGCAGAGTCATCTCCGCCGCTCCCGGGTAAAAAGCCTGTACCAGTGTCTGACTGCCCGCCTTGTGAGGCCCCAGCAGATCATGGGGATGGTCGCACTCGGAATAAACAATCTCCTCAATCCCCGGCCAGTTCATCAGTTTATACAGCTTATTATCCATAGTCGCCTCTTTCTGTATGGCTTTTTCTATATTCTCCATTGTTCCCTGTACTGCGGATGCCATACTGCCGCCGGAAACTCATATTTCCCTTCTCTGTATCCTGTCTGCCTGTGGTTACGCAATAGCCCCACGCTTCCCGGACACGCCCTGTTCCCCTCCCGGGACACCGGGGCTCACAGCGTATGTACAAACAAGCCGCTCCTGAGCTTCGGCTCAAACCAGGTGGACTTGGGAGGCATCAGTCTGCCTGCGTCCGCCACGGCAAAAAGTTCATAAATAGAAGTGGGATACAGGGCAAACGCCACCTGCATATCCGTCCTCACCCGCCGCTCCAGCTCCTCCAGTCCCCGGATTCCTCCCACAAAGTCGATGCGTCTGTCCGTCTTGGGATCGCCGATGCCCAGAACGGGAGCCAGAAGATGATCCTGCAGGATGGACACGTCCAGTCCCTCCACTGCATCCTGGCTTCGAATGTCCTCCCGGGCTGTGAGACGGTACCATTCTCCTTCCAGATACATGCCATACTCATATTTTTTTCCGGGCCTGAAGGGAGTCTCACCCAGGCATTCCAGGCTGAATTTCTCCGCTATTTTCTCCAGAAAAGCATCTTTTTGATACCCGTTTAAGTCTTTCACCACCCGGTTATAGTCCAGGATCCTAAGCTCATCTGCGGAAAACAGTACAGACAGGAAGAAATTATACGCCTCTTCTCCGGTGTGGGAAGGATTGTCCCCCCTGCGCTTCAGGCCCACCTTCACAGCCGAAGCGCAGCGATGATGCCCGTCCGCGATATAAATCTGCTCCATCCCGGCAAAAGTGTCCCGGATAATCCCCATCTGCCCCTCCTCCGACACCACCCATACCCGGTGGGTGATCCCGTCCCGGGCAGTGAAATCATACAGGGCTTCCCCCTCCGTCACCTGGCGGATCACCTGCCGCAGCGGAGCCTGGCTGCGGTAAGCCAGAAAGATGGGGCCAGTCTGGGCGCCGCAGGCATCCACGTGGCGGATTCTATCCTGCTCCTTGTCCGCACGGGTATTCTCATGCTTCTTAATCACCTGGTTCTGATAATCGTCAATGGAGGCACAGGCCACTATGCCCTTCTGGCTCCTCCCCTCCATAATCTGCTCATAGATATAATAACAGGGCTTGTCCTCCCGGACAAAACGGCCTTCCCTGATCCACTGCCACAACATGTCATGGGCTTTCTCATAAACACAGTCCGCATAGGTATCCACCTCCGGGCCAAACTGAGTCTCCGCCCGATCAATGGACAAAAAAGAGCCGGGGTGCATTTTCACCTCCGCCGCCGCTTCTTCTCTGCTATATACATCATAGGGCAGGGCAGCGATCTCTGATTCAAGTCCCCTGGCCGGCCTGTACGCCTGAAATGGTCTGATATCTGCCATGGTTTTCCTCCATTTTCTTTTTATCATACCAAAAATAACTATGCACCACAAGCGGTAAAGTGGTATAATGGAAAAAAATTTGTGAGGAGTGATGGAAAATGACAGACGAAAATCGCGCTATCTTAAAGAGAATCAATGATTACGCAGAGCAGGTGATGGGAGATATTGATCCCCAGAAAGTGCCTGTTTCCGCCCAGATTGAGAAACTTAAGCCGGTGCTGCAGGAGATCGCCGACGAGAAACAGATGGCGCTGGAAGACATGTTTATCCTGTATATGGACATCCAGTCCGAGGCTTCCTGCGCCACCCAGCAGAAACTTACGGAGGAACTTCAGGACCTGAATGACGGAAACGGAATGCCCATTCTGATCCGGTAGCAGGCGGGCGGCCTGGAAAGCCCCATTCCCGTCGGGAGCCCTTTCCGGCCAGGAACACAGTTACCCTTTGTTCCTGGCCTCCGCGAAAGGCTCTGGTCAAATCTTCCTTCCCTTTGGTTCCTGCCCATGGGTCATATGATAATAAAGCCGCATGGTGTAAAGCACCGCCATCACCGGCAGCCTGCGGAACCATCCGCCGCGCTTTGCCCATCTTACCAGGCGGGCCAGGGACTCTCTTCTCTCTTCCTCCGTAATATCATATCTGTCCAGAAACAGGAGTATCAGATAGAAAAATCCAGCAATCATGGCGATTGTAGCATACATCTCCATCGGAACGCTGTCAGCGGTCCTGGGCTCCCTGTCCCGCAGAGGCCCATTGCCTGCAGTCTCCGGCTGTGACAGGCCGCTGTCAGAGCTGCCGCTTCCGGCGCTGTCCCCGTCCGGATAACCGCTGCCGGAACCGGAAGGATTGCCCCCCGAACTGCCGCCCGGTCCAGGAGTACCACCCCCCGGGGTGCTGCCCGGGCTGGAAGGATCACCCCCTGGATTGCTGCCCGGTTCGGAAGGATCGCCTCCCGGGTTGTTCCCCGAGACCGAACCATCTCCTCCAGGGTTATTTCCCGAAACCGAACCATCTCCTCCAGGGTTGTTTCCTGTGCCCGAGCCATCTCCTCCTGGATTGTTTCCTGTGTCCGTTCCTGTGGCAGGAATGAATTCTGTCTTTGTGGCCTGACACGAAGAGCAGCTATATCCCATGATACCTGCTTCTGTGGCAGTGGGTGCCTTCTCTATTACCCCATTTCCCCAATCGTGGGCCGACACATCCCCTTTTCCTCCGCAGGCGCATTCGTGCCAGTGATACATCCCATCATATTTCCAGTCCGCCCCAAAACTATGGGTGTGTTTTTCCAGAATATGGTCCCCCAGCGCTCCCCAGGCAGCCCTGTAAGCATCTCCGCTGCCGCTGGGAACCACGATCCCCCTGGAATCATCCGTCGTAAATTTGCACTGGTCAAAAACGGAAGAGCCAAGGGAGGGCGGCGTTGTCCCCTGCATTACCACTTTCCCCAGATTGTCGCAGTTCATGAACGCGCCGTCCCCGATGCCCTGCAGGCCCGCCGGCAGGGTAATCTCTCCCAGAGAAAAGGCATTGGCAAATGCCTGGCTTCCTATACTGACCACCGTGTCCGAAATCACTACGGTCACCAGATCCGCACAGCCGCTGAATGCGTCCTCCGGGATAGCCGTGACGCCACTCCCTATCAGAATATTCTTCACCTTCGGAAAACTTCCTTCCGCCCTGCCGTTTTGTGCCCAGTCCTCCATACCCGCCTGACTGGTGATGGTCAGATTCCCGGCCTGATCCAAAGTCCATCCTCTGTCCGGCAGCGGTGGGAGCTGGGGAATGGAGATGACTGTCTCCGCCGAGACAGAGGTTCCTCCATACCCGGCCATAACCTCCAGCTTAAGGGAGCCTTCTCCTTCTGTGGTCGCCCCTTCCAGAGTAAAGCCTGCCACGGTTATGGTGGAATTGATCTGGAAATACCCGTCTACCTCCTTCTTTATGGCGCTTCTGACCTCATCCATTGTGCTGTCATTGGACACGGTCAGATTGGCAAGAACCTGCTGCAGCTTATTCCGCAGAGCCTCCTCTGTAACGGTCAGGGAGCCCTCAGTAATAAACGTGCCCAAAGTCCCCCCCAACTCCTGCTTATATGCATCCCCGCTCCCCGGAGGCACCAGGATTCCCCCCACGGAATCTGTCACAAATTTGCAGTCGTCAAACACACCGGACCCTACAGCAGGCGGCGTAACGCCCTGCATCACCACTTTCTCCAGGGACGCCGCTCCCGCAAACGCGGAATCTCCTATATCTGTCACGGTACCGGAAATGGAAACGGAGCCCAGGTTGCCGCAGCCAGAGAAGGCATGAGACGGGATGGTGCTGACCCCGTCCTGAATCAGCACATGCTTCACATCAAGGAGATTGCTCTCCGTCCTCCCGTTCTGAACCCAGTCCTCCATCCCCGCCTGGCTGGTGATGGTCAGGTTTCCCTCTCTGTCCAGTGTCCAGCCTCTGTCCTGGGGCGGCAGAGGAGCCTCGGAAAGACCTATGTCTCCTCCGATATCAAAATAAAAATCCTTATAACTAACATCGATTAAAAAATGGAGTATATTTTCTTCATTTGATATACGAAAATCAGCAACATTCACATCAACGCTGATGAGAAAATAATCATCCATCTCCTTCTTAATTGCATTGGCAAACATTTCCTTTGTTGTGAGTTTTGATACAGATATTGTTATCAGAATTTCTCTTACCTTCGCTTCAAATTCTTCATTTGTAAGTTCAGATTCTCTCTGCCATAAAGCTATCATATCAGTAGGTGAATAAATATATGTATAGGTAGACACTTCTATTTCTGTATCCCCATCCTTACGAGGCACCCAACCCAAAAAACTGTACCCCTCCTTTTTCAGTGGAAGGTGTTGGTAATAAATCCCTTGGCCATCTGGAACATAATCCTGCCGCACAAAATCATCCCCATCCCAATATTTAACGCGATGAAGAACCACTGTACTTTCAACCACCGCAGAGTCGCTGGAAAAAAGATTAAGTGCATATCCGCATACAATCCATCTATATGACTTACCCCGTTCTAATCCCGCTATCTCATATATCACTTTGTCATCGTATTTACTCACAGAAAATTCGTGATACACCTCACCGCTCATAGGATCCACCAACCCAATTCCCGTTATCATATCAGCATCAATGGATGTATCATCTGAAGAAGTCAGTATCAGCCGCACCGTCTGTGTATTATCCTCTGCCCATACTTCCACCGGCCTCCCCCCTGCCGTCAGGCTTACGCATAGTACAGTCATAAGCAGCACCGCCATAATTTTCCTTATAAAATTGCCTCTCTGTTTTCCCATAGTATCCTCCCCGATCTCTCCACCTATTTGTCCTCTCCGGCCATCGCCCTGGCAGATGCCCATAGAACCCTTCCGAAAATGTGAGAAAATATTGGCAATTTTATTTTATGGCTTAGAAGATTTTCTGTCAAGTCGGTTGTGCAAATTGACGCGTTCTTTATGCGCCTCATAGAATAACGAAAAAGCCATATAGAGAATAACTTCTCCCTATATGGCTTTCTATTCCGCGCTATATGCTTACCATATTCTTTTTCACCCCACAGATAAGGCCTTATCCTGTTCAGGTGCATCAGACTTCCTATAAGGCAATTTACTCCTATAAGGCAATTTATTTCCTTCAAGGCAATTTATTTCACAACTCTCACCCGGAACACGCCGTCGATCTTCTCCAGCGCTTCGATGATCTCCGATGTGGGCGCGCTCTCCACGTCGATCATGGTATAGGCCACCTCACCCCGGGACTTATTAGTCATATCGCTGATGTTGATACCCTTCACACCGAACGCCGCCGTGAACTGGGTAATCAGGTTGGGGATGTTCTTGTGGAAGATGGCCACGCGCCCCGCCTTGGAGCAGACACCCATGTCACAGGCCGGATAGTTCACGCTGTTGCGGATATTGCCGTTCTCCAGGTAGTCCATGATCTCCTCCACGGCCATCACGGCGCAGTTGTCCTCGGACTCCTCGGTGCTGGCACCCAGATGGGGGATCACAATACATCCCTTCTGACCCGCCGTGGTGGGATTGGGGAAATCAGACACATAGCGGGCAATCTTGCCGCTCTGCAGCCCCTCCAGCACATCCTTCTCGTTGGCCAGAAGATCTCTGGCAAAATTCAGCAGCACCACGCCCTCCTTCATCTTGGCAATGGATACCGCGTTGATCATACCCTTAGTGGAATCCAGCAGGGGCACATGGATGGTGATATAATCACAGTCCGCATAGATATCGTCCACATTCAACACATGCCTCACGGAACGGCTCAGATTCCAGGCGGCATTGACAGACAGGTACGGATCATAGCCGTATACTTCCATCCCCAGAGACACGGCGGCATTAGCCACTTTCACACCGATGGCCCCCAGGCCGATGACGCCCAGTTTTTTTCCCATGATCTCAGTCCCGGCGAAGTTCTTTTTCTCCTTCTCCGCCGCCTTGGCAATGTCCACGTTGTCTGCGGAAGCCTTTACCCAATCAATGCCGCCGATCACATCACGGGCCGCCAGCAGCATCCCGGCCAGCACCAGTTCCTTCACACCGTTGGCATTGGCGCCGGGGGTGTTGAACACCACCACACCCTTCTCCGCGCACTTATCCAGAGGGATATTGTTCACTCCCGCGCCCGCGCGGGCCACCGCCAGCAGTCCTGCCGGAATCTCCATCTCATGCATGGAAGCGCTGCGCACCAGGATGCCATCGGCCTCCTGCACATCCGCCGTAATCTGGTATTTGTCACTAAAATTTTTCAGTCCCACATCCGCAATGGGATTCAGGCAATTAATCTGATACATCAGGCATTCTCCTCCTCAAACTTTTTCATGAACTCCACCAGCTTCTCCACACCCTCAATGGGCATGGCGTTGTAGATGGAAGCCCTCATTCCGCCCACGGTCCTGTGACCCTTGAGGTTCTCAAAGCCTGCCGCCTTGGCCTCCTTGACAAATTTTGCGTCCAACTCCTCATTGCCCGTGACAAAGGGTACATTCATCAGAGAGCGGTCCTCCCTGCGCACCGTACCCCTGAAGAGTTTGCTCTGATCCAGAAAGTCATACAGAATCGCCGCCTTCTTCTCATTGTGGGCTTTCATGGCCTCCAGGCCGCCCTGCTTCCTGATCCACTTAAACACCTTGCCGCAAATATAGATACCGTAAGCGGGAGGAGTGTTATACAGGGAGTCATTATCCGCATGGATTTTATACTTCAGCATGGTGGGCGTGCCCGGCAGCACGTCCTCGGTGATCAGGTCCTCCCGGATGATCACGATGACTACCCCAGCAGGGCCGATATTCTTCTGCACGCCGCCGTAGATCACACCATACCTGGTCACGTCCACGGGCTCAGACAGAAAGCAGCTCGACACATCCGCCACCAGGGTCTTGCCCTTTGTGTTGGGCAGTGTCTTGAACTTGGTTCCATAGATGGTATTGTTTTCGCAGATATACACATAGTCCGCATCCTCGCTGACAGGCAGGTCAGAGCAGTCGGGTATGTAGGAAAAGGTCTGGTCTTCGGATGAGGCGATCTTGTTGGCCTTGCCATAAAGGCAGGCTTCCTGATAAGCCTTCTTGGCCCACTGGCCCGTCACAATATAGTCGGCCACCCTGTTTTTCATCAGGTTCATGGGAATCATGGCGAACTGCTGGCTGGCGCCGCCCTGCAAAAACAGCACCTTATAGTTGTCGGGAATATTCATCAGTTCCCGAAGATCCGCCTCCGCCTCCTTGATGATAGTCTCATAAGCCTTGGAGCGATGGCTCATCTCCATCACGGACATACCGGTTCCCCGGTAATCCAACATCTCCTCCGCCGCCTCTTTCAGTACCTCCTCGGGCAAAACCGCAGGGCCTGCCGAAAAATTATAAACTCTTGCCACTACCTCTTCCTCCTTATCTGAGTCCTGCAGATTCCCGGGCCATCCACTGCCCGGAATCTGCCGTCCCATATGTTTCACTTATTTTATATCCAAATCCTGCTTTAGTCAACTACTTTGTTAAAACATTAACCCTTCGTTGTCAGCAGGATACTTCCCGCCACATTCGGCTATTCCTGAAAATCTGCCCCGGACAAATGCCAGCCCGGAGAAAACAGCGGTTTCTCAGTAGAACATCACCACCGGCGTGCCTGTCTCCACCAGTTCATACAGTTGGGACATAACTTTGGGAGGTGTATTGATACAGCCGTGGGAACCGTTGGTCTTGTAAATCTCCCCGCCAAACTCCTTGCGCCAGTCGGCATCGTGTATACCCACATTGCCCACCACTGGCATCCAGAACTTCACGGGAGTGGCATAATCCTCTCCCCGCAGGATCCGGTTCTTCTGTTTATTGTAGACATAGTTGATTCCCTCCGGGGTATCCCATCCCCGGCGGGCGTTGCCGGTAACCACATCCACAGAGATCAGGCATTCCCCTTCCTGATAATAATACATGCGCTGCTGGCCCATGTCCACCTCGATATAGGTATCCCCGATATCATCCAGACCTCTGCAAAACCCTTCCTGGGCATAAGCGGGTTTATGCACCAGGGGCTCTTCCCTCTCATAGAGCAGTTCCTCCGTGAGAAATTCCACTTCCTTTTCCACATCCAGGCGGGTTCCGTAGGTCTTGTAGGCCACCTGTACCACCCGTCCTTCCGTGGTCTGGAATTCTATGGTGGTATTCGCTGTGTCATACTGCTCTGCCAACTGCTCCACCCACTCTTTTACATGACCGGGACTGATCAAAAGTTCGTCCTGATCCCAAATCGGACATCCGGCGCTGTCCTTCCGCAGAAAGGAAGCCATAATCTCCGGCGTCAGTTCTATCTGCTCCGCCCCCATGTCATAGATCAGATTGCTTTGGCAAAAGGACTGCAATTCGGCAAAGCGCTGTCTCTGCAAGGCGTCCTCCGCCGTGTCCGCCAGCCTGATGTAACAATCCCCCTGGTCCACCTGCACCTCATAGATCCCCTTCTCCATACACTGCTGTACATAGTCGCAGAGCCGATCCACATCCAGCCGGTTACTTTTACCGTCATAGAGAATATAGGGCGCCCCCTCCTCCCCCGGCCGGATCTCCACCGCCGTATTTTGATTCTGGGCAGCCCGCACCCACTCCATGCCTGCCACCATCTCTCTGAGCTTCTCCCGATCCCAGTCGGTCCTTGGAAGCAGATGATGCTCCGCCGTCTCCTCAGGGTTCAGCCAGGAAGCCTGGCCCCTGCGTCTGAGATAAATCTGCAGGCTCTCCGTATAGTCCACATGATAGTCGGTCAGGGACAAGTCCAGTATCCAGTTCTGCCCCTGTCCGTCTATGATGGTCAGTTCCGGGATCTCCAGAGCCCGAACCAATTCACCGTTCACTTCTTCCACTGTCATCCCGGTGCAGTATATGCCGTTAATCCAGGTATTTACCACAAAAGTTCTGCCATAATACCAGGTCAAAGCCAGAAAACCGCCCAGCGTCACAAAGGTCATACAAAGAATAGTCAACAGGCATATGCGAAGCATTTTTTTCATTGCAGATCACCATCACGCCGCAATAATCAAAGCCTTTGCGGCGTTCCCGCCTGTATATCCCATGCCAGCCCGGGATACACAGTTTTATTCCTTATTTAGTATGCTGTATCCGCCCTTTCAGTGCTTTTCCAGGAACCCATTAAATCCTGAAAAAGCACCTCACGATACCATCCTACAGGTCATCCCCGTCAAATACCTCACTGATGGGCGCCCCGGCAGGGACCATGGGGAATACCTTGTCATCCTCCGGGATCACGCACTCGATCAGCACCGGCGCTTTCAGGGCCAGCGCTTTCTCCAGAGCAGGAGCCAGTTCCTCCCGGGAAGTCACCCGGAACGCGCTGCAGCCCAGCCCCTCCGCCACTTTGCAGAAATCCACCTTGTCGTTCAGCACCGTCTGGGAATATCTCTTGCCATAAAACAATGTCTGCCACTGGCGCACCATCCCCAGCACATGGTTGTTGATCACCACCTGGATGATGGGGATATTGTAGCGGCTGGCTGTAGCCAGTTCATTCATATTCATGCGGAAACACCCGTCTCCGGCGATATTGACACAAATCTTGTCAGGTTGACCCACCTGGGCGCCGATACAGGCCCCCAGGCCGTATCCCATGGTTCCCAGGCCGCCGGAAGAAAGAAAGGTGCGAGGCTGGGTGTAATGATAATACTGAGCCGCCCACATCTGGTGCTGCCCCACATCGGTGGTGATAATGGCCTCGCCTCCGGTGATCCGGTCAATCTCTTCTATCACAAAAGGACAGGACAGCTTTTCCCTGTCATATTTCAGGGGATATTTGCCCTTCAGATCCTGAATCCGTTTCATCCACTCAAAATGGGTCTGAGGTTCCAGCTTTTCATTGATGGCAGCCAGCACATCCTTCAGGTCCCCGATCAAAGAGGCATCTACCCGGATATTTTTGTTGATCTCCGCCAGGTCTATGTCAATGTGAATGATCCTGGCCTCCTCCGCGAACTTTTTGGGATTGCCTGTTACCCGGTCGGAGAACCGGGCGCCAAGAGCAATCAGCAGGTCACACTGGCTCACTCCCAGATTGGAGGTCTTGGTACCGTGCATACCGATCATACCGGTATAACGGGGGCTGTTGCCGTCAAACGCGCCCTTGCCCATGAGGGTATCGCAGACCGGGGCATCCACCAGTTCCGCAAACCGGGCCACCTCCCGGGAAGCGCCGGAACTCACCGCGCCGCCGCCCAGATAGATATAGGGACGCCTGGCCTGGCCGATCAATTCCACCACCTGATCGATCTGCTCCGCTGTAAACT
>JAAWKU010000107.1 GCA_022797535.1 Lachnospiraceae bacterium
CAGCTGACGCTTCACCCGATCCTCAAGCTCTGCGATCTTCTCCCTGGCGGCATCCGCCTTCTTATCCTGCTTTGCCTGCTTCTTGGCGGCCCGCTTCTCAGCCCAGGTCTTGGGATCCTCGCCCTCCGGGGCCTGCTCCTCTGCATTGTCCTGCGCCGGCGTCTCACCGCCGTCCTGCTCCGTTTCAGCAGCGTTCTCTCCTGCCGCGTCCCCCTGCGATTCTCCGGCTTCCTCCGGGGCCTGCTCCTCCACAGGCTTCTCTTTTTCCATCTCTTCCTCTAAAATATCCTTTTCCTGATCTGCCATGCCATCATCCCTTTCTTTAGAACGTGCCCGTCCCTATATTCAAGTCCCTGATCCGCCTTTTACTTCTTATAAAGTTCATCCAACTGCTGCTTTAACGTCTGCAGGGTCCCTATCACTTTGTCGTAGTCCATACGCTTGGGACCGATGATCCCGATGGTGCCTTTCATGCCCTCCTCCAATTCGTAGGTGGCCGTCACTACGCTGCAGTCCTTCATTCCCCTGACGGGCGTCTCCTCCCCGATATATACCTGGATTCCCGTGCCTGTGCTGTCCGACAGAGTCTCCTGTACCAATCCGCTGAGCAGTTCCTTCTCCTCGAAGGTGGTAATCAGTTCGCTGGCTTTCTGCTGATCTGCCAGTTCGGGATATCGGAAAATATTATTGGTACCGCTGGTATAGATCTCCAGATCTTCGTCCGCCTTGATGGCCTCAGCCACCGCGTCAATCACATCGCTGACAATGTCGCTGTGGATGCCCGCCTGCTGCTTCATGGCGGCGATCATTCCCAGATTGATTTCCTCCATGCACAGACCGTTCAAATGAGTATTCAGAAGAATATTCAACTTCAGCAATGTCTCATCGTCCAGTTCCTGGGTCACATGCAGGATATTGTTTTTGATCACATTGCCCTCTACCACAATCACTGCCAGAATCTGGTTGTAATCCACCCGGGACAGCTGAATGAACTTCACCTTGCTGCCGTGAGTCTGGGGAGCGCTGATCATGGTGGCATACTGGGTGTTCTTGGCCAGCACTCTGGCCACCTGCTTCAGCAGGTTTTCCATGCGGTCCTGCCTCTCCAGCAGCATCTCCTTCATCTCTACTACTTCCCGCTCCTTTTGCTCCATCATGCAGTCCACATAGAAGCGATAACCCTGGTCAGAAGGAATCCGCCCGGCGGAAGTATGAGGCTGGACGATGTAGCCAAGTTCCTCCAGATCTGCCATCTCGTTGCGGATGGTGGCGGAACTGAGGTTGAGATCCGTATATTTGCTGATCGTCCTGCTGCCCACCGGCTCGCCCGTCTCCAGATAGTTGCGGATGATGGCCTGCAATATTTTTGTCTTTCGCTCGTCTAACTGCATCCTCATCCTCCTGCCTTCCGCTCGTTGTTAGCACTCGATCGAGTGGAGTGCTAACACTTACTAGAACTAAAATAGCACTTACCCCACATATTGTCAACTGCTTTCCCAAAAATTATTTCTAAAATAATTCTAAACGGTCCGTAAACAGAAAAAGAGCGCAGCCGGGACATCCATCCGCCCCAAAACTGCGCCTTTTTCGTATCCTTGATCCGTGCTGCTCCTGTCTTATAAGTAGAAGCTGCCGGCGAACTCCTTGTTCATCACATAATAAGCCACATGCTCCTCGGGCTTTACATACAGCTCGATGCTGGCCAGGTCAGAAGCCTTCTGATTCAGGTCATACTTCCACACGTCCTTTGCGATCTGCACCAGTTCCTCCTGGGTATAAGACTTGCCGCCAAACTGCACCGTGATCTCGGACTTCAGTTCCTTCTTCTCTGCAGCCTTCTTCTCAGCAGGTTTAGCCGCAGGCTTCCTGCCCGGTTTCTTTTTCTCGGCAGCCGCAGGCTTCTTTTCAGCCTTAGGAGCCTCTGCCTTCACTTCTTCCGCCTTGGGGGGCTCTACTTTCACAGTCTCCGCTTTGACAGCTTCCTCCTTGACAGACGCCTTGCCCACAGGGCTGGTATCTTCCTTATTAACAGTTACGTTCTTCTTAGCTGATGCCATAATGCTTATCTCCCTTCATTATATGCCATAAAACATTTTGTTACAACATCACGTGGAGATATATCTTCCCCCTCAGATCATCCGGTCTGAAACTCCTCGATCCATACTCCACCTGCGCCTTACAAGGTCCTATATGTGCCGAATTTCCTATTGTCATCCCTGTTACGCTTCAGTTTATTCCTTTTTTTCTATTCTGTCAACTTTTTGTAGAAAATTTGCCATATTGCCTCCTAAAAGCCTTCATATATCAATAATCTTGGGCATAATTACAACGTTTTTTTGCGTTCAGGATAGCATTATTACAACCTACGCATGTAGCCAGAACCTGAAAGCCACCAGCACCACCAGTCCCAGCAGGATACGATACCATCCAAAGATCTTAAAATCATGCCTTTTAATGTAGCTTAACAGAAAGCGCAGCACAAAGACGGACACTACAAAGGCCACAAGGCACCCCGCCAAAAGAGCTCCCAGTTCCATGGAAGTGAAGTGAAAGCCAAATTTTACCAGCTTCAGCAGGCTGGCGCCAAACATCACGGGCACAGCCAGAAAAAAGGTGTACTCCGCCGCTACGGTACGGGACACGCCGATGAGCAGCGCCCCCACGATGGTGGCTCCAGAGCGGGAAGTCCCTGGAAAAACAGCCGCAATCACCTGGAATACCCCGATGAGCAGCGCTGTCTGATAAGTGATCTCTGCCAGGTTGTTGATCCTGGGATTTCTGCCCTTGTTCCAGTTCTCTATGATAATGAAAGCCACACCAAAAATAATCAGCGCCATCGCCACCACCTCATAGTGGTAGAACAGAGCGTTCAGAACATCATCAAACAGCACGCCGATGATTGCCGCAGGCACGCAGGACACCAGGATTTTAAACCACATGGTCATAATATCCATTCGCAGCCAGGGGATATTGCCGGGATTCTTTTCCCGGGCCCGGGCATTAAAAGCGAAGGGCCAGAGTTTATTCCAGAAAAGCACCACCACTGCCAGGATGGCTCCCAGCTGGATCACCACGTCAAACATGTCGAAAAAGTCCTCGCTCAAGCCTGCAAAGGGTATCAGCTCCTCCAGCAGGATTAGATGCCCGGTACTGCTGACGGGCAGCCACTCCGTAATGCCCTCCACAATTCCATAAAGTATAGCTTTCAGTATCTCCAACATGATCTGTATTCCTTTCTTAATCTTAATTCCGCGTATTTCCTTCAGCCACAATTTTCCTGTGATTCCCATCGGGCCGCCGCGGCGTCTCCACGAGAATCAGTGCGCTTTTCGAAAATATGCTGTTTTTATACCGCATATTCCCTTCCGCCGGTTCAGTATTCCGCCTGTACAAATCTGCGCAGCGCCTCCAGGGATCTCTGCACCTTCTCCGTGTCGATGCAGTAAGCCATCCGGAAATACCCCGGCACTCCGAAGGTGTCTGAGGGCACCAGTACCAGATCATACTTCAGCGCTTTCTGGCAGAATGCCTTGGCGTCCTCCTCCAGGGCTTTGGGGAAGATATAAAAAGTACCGCCCGGCTTTACCACTGTAAAGCCCAACTCCACCAGCGTGTCATAGAGCAGCTTCATATTGGTCTCGTAGACCGACAAATCCGCCGTTTGATCCAGTATCCGGGCTACCGCCAGCTGAATGATGGAGGGCGGGCAGTTGTGGCCGATGCCCCGGGAGATCTGACCGCACATATTCACCAGAGTCTCAGCCTCCCCGCACGCCGGGTTCACCGCCACATAGCCGATGCGCTCCCCGGGCAGGGACAGGGATTTAGAGAAAGAGTAACACATAAGAGTGTTACTATAATATGCAGACACACAGGGATTTATCACTCCGTCAAACACGATCTCACGGTAAGGCTCATCGGAAATGATAAAAATATCATGCCCATACTCCCGGGACTTGCGGCGCAGGGTGTCCGCCAGCCGCTGTATGGTCTCCGGGGAGTATACGATACCAGAAGGGTTATTGGGGGTGTTGATCAGCACCGCCATGGTTTTGGGGGTGATCATTTCCTCAAAAGCCTGGAAGTTGATCTGAAAGTCCTCCACCTGGGCCGGCACTACTTTCAGCACCGCCCCCGACAGGTCAATATAGGGATGGTACTCCGGGAAAAAGGGAGCAAAGGTCAGAACCTCGTCCCCCGGCTCCGTCACGCAGCGCACGGCGTGGGCAATGGCTCCTGCGGCGCCGCAGGTCATAAAGATATGCTTCCCCTCATAGGGAATGCCAAAACGCCTGGCCAGGGACGCCGCCACCGCCTCCCGGACAGAAGGAATACCCAGGCTGGGGCTGTATCCATGAAGTTCCATGGGATCCCTGGTTTCCAGAAGCCGTATCATCTCCTCGGTGAAAGCCCGGGGAGCAGGCACAGAGGGATTGCCCAGGCTGTAGTCAAAAACATTCTCATAGCCGATTTCCGCCCCCCGGGCCGTGGCGAACTCCGACAACTGCCGGATCACGGATTTTCCTGACAACATATCCCTGTATTTCTGCACGATCATCTCTTTTTCCTCTTTTCTTTATATATTCGTTTTGCCTATATTCGCTTTTCCTATATCTGTTTTATCCTATGGTTGCTTTTTCTATGATTCGTTTTTTCCATGTTCGTTTTTCCCATGACCTTTTTTCCTATCATTCGTCTTTCTATGATTCGCTTTATCCTATGGTTCGCTTATCCTATATCCGTTTTATCCTATGGTTCGTTTTTCCTATATTCATCATACCAATTCCAGGTCTCAGTCCTCCTGATCCTCCGCCCAGGCCAGAGCGCATCGGACCGCCCGCTTCCAGCCCTTTTTCAATTCCAGCCTGCGCCGCTCCTCCATCCGGGGAAGAAATTCCCTGCCAAGCTGCCAATTCTCCTGGATCTCTTCCAGATCCCGCCAATATCCCACAGCCAGTCCCGCCAGATAAGCGGCCCCCAGAGCAGTGGTCTCTATGCAGCGGGGCCGTTGTACACTACTGCCCACGATATCCGCCTGAAACTGCATCAGAAAATCGTTGGCGCTGGCGCCGCCATCCACTTTCAGCCCCTGCAGCGGCCTGCCCAGATCCTGTTCCATGGCCCACAGCACGTCCGCCGTCTGGTAGGCGATGGATTCCAGGGTGGCCCGGATAAAATGCTCCTGGCTGCAGCCCCGGGTAAGGCCCACCACAGTGCCTCTGGCAAACTGGTTCCAATAGGGCGCGCCCATGCCCGCAAAGGCCGGAACCACATAGACCCCCGCCGTATCCTCCACCTTGCGCGCTCTCTCCTGGGTGTCGGAGGCATTGTGTACCAGCCGCATGCCGTCCCGCAGCCACTGCACCGCGGCCCCGGCCACGAACACGCCGCCCTCCAGGGCATATTCCACCCGGTCGCTGCAGCCCGCCGCTATGGTGGTCAACAGCCCGGCCCCGGAGGTCACGACCCGTTCTCCTGTATGCATCAGCAGAAAGCAGCCTGTGCCGTATGTATTCTTGACCTCTCCCGGCGTGAAGCATCCCTGTCCAAACAGTGCCGCCTGCTGGTCCCCTGCTGCCCCCGCAATGGGGATTTTCCCGCCCAGCAGAGAACTTGCGGTATACCCGAACAAATGGCTGGAGGGATACACTTCCGGCAGCATACAGGCCGGAATTCCCAGCCTCTCCAATATCTGTTCGTCCCAGCAGAGCCTGTGAATGTCATACAGCATGGTCCGGGAAGCATTGGTGTAGTCTGTGGCATGCACCCGGCCCCTGGTGAGATTCCAGATCAGCCAGGTATCCACGGTGCCAAAGAGGATTTCTCCCCGCTCCGCCCGCTCTCTGACCCCCGGTACATGCTCCAGGATCCAGGCGATTTTGGTGGCGCTGAAGTAGGCGTCCGGCACCAGCCCGGTCCGCTCCCGAATCAGGCCGTAATACCCCTCTTTCTTAAGCTGTTCTATCATCCCGGAGGTCCTGCGGCACTGCCAGACGATGGCATTGTACACCGGCTCCCCGGTGGCCTTGTCCCAGCAGATGGTAGTCTCCCGCTGATTGGTGATGCCGATGCCTCCGATCTGCTCCGCCCCGGCTCCCACCATGGCCATGGCTTCCGTGGCCACCGCAAGCTGAGAGGACCAGATCTCCCGGGGATTGTGCTCCACCCATCCCGGCCGGGGATAGATCTGCGTAAATTCTTTCTGGGCCATGGAGCGGATATTGCCCGCCTTATCAAACAGGATACAGCGGGAACTGGTGGTTCCCTGGTCCAGCGCCATAATGTATTGTTCCATATCTTTCTATTCTCCCCATACTGCAAATGTAAAAATTTCCCATCCCCCGCAATATTGCCTACAGCTTCACATACCCGCCGCCGGGCACTTCCACGGCGCGCAGATCCTCCACCACCAGCCAGGCACTTTGGGCCGAGGGATTGTATACCCGCGTGCCGTCCGCAGAGTACTGCAGATTCCGCAGCACCTGCAGATAGTCGATGATCTCAATATTGGTGGCATACCAGATATCCTCCCTGCCCCCCACAATCCGGCAGAAGGCCTCTATTCGGTCCCAGTTGCCGTCCGCGTCAAACTCGTAGCTGTGCCCCCATACATACAGCAGCTTCAGGTACTGCTGTTTGGGGAAATCCGCAAACCACCGCGCCATCTCCAGGAGGCGGGGATGGTTGTGGTGGCAGGTGGGATGCCATTCCATGGGATCCGAGGGCAGTTCAAACCCCTCCGTCTCCTCCACCACCCTGGCATAAGCAATGCCCAGCTTTTGAAACAGATCTTTGATCTCTTCATTATAAGAACCATTGGGATAGGCATGGCCCCGCACCAATCCCCCTGTGATCCGCTCCAATCCCTCCCGGTCCTCCAGAATCTCCCTGGCCGCCTGTACCAGCGGACACCTGGCAATGGTGGGGTGAGTCATGGTATGGGTGGCGATCTCATGTCCCTGGTACAACCGGGGTATCTGCTCCGGCTTCAGGCGGATCTCCATGTCCATGAGACCATAGTTCAGGTTAAAAGTCCCTTTGATGCCGTATCTGTTAAAAATCTCCACCAATCTTTCGTCCGCCAGCTTGCCGTCGTCATAGCTCATGGTCAGCGCCTTGGCCCTGCCGCCGGGGAATGCCTGATATATTCTCATATGCATGTACCTCTATTCTGCCGCATACACGGCCTTCTACACCTGCCGTTCCAAAAGCACATACTCGTACTCATGTTCAATCAAATGCCCCACATACTCCCTGCCGCTGTTCCCCTCACGGATCAGAGCGCCCACGGAGGGAACCTGCTGGGCCTTCAGTTCCAGACGGACCGCCTCGGCCAATGCCTTACCCAGTCCCTGATGTCGGGAGTCCACTCCCATATACAACATGACATAACTCTCCGGCTTCTTTTTCCGGGAGTGAATTTTCAGTATTTTCAAAAGGTTGTTTTTCCCGTACACTTCATTTCCGAAATTGGGTACGGAGATAAAGAATCCCACGGCTTCCCCCTCATAATAAGCCATCTTGACCATGCTGTAGTTGAGAATGGACTTCAGATACTTAAACAGCTTTCGGAATTCCTTTTCAGTAATCCTCTTATAACCCGGGAAGCTGCTGTAAAGTTCCATCAACAGCCCGTAGACCTCCCCCAGAATTCTGCGAAACTCCCGGGGCCCGGGACTCTTGATCACATAACCCGCCTCCTGCATTTTGGCCAGTCTCTCCATGTACTTCTCACAATCCTTATCGTTCCTCACCGGCATGTAATGATTGGAGATGTATTGTTCCCACACCTGGAAGCCGTTCTCTTCCCAGAGCCGAAGATAATAATCCTTATTATAAGGCTCCCTGGTGTATGGGTTTCCAAAACGGTTGGTTTTCAGCCCGTATCTGATCCAAAAAGAGCAGTCAATAGGGCCGGCGATGCCCTTCATTCCCAGATCCCTGACAATCCCAAAAGCCGTATGAAACAGCAGCCCTGCGGCAGCGCCGTTGTTCTCACTCTCGAAATATCCCAGATAGGCTGTGTCATCCTCCGGGTAGATGGTGACCACGCCCCGGCTCACCGCCCGCCCGTCCTCATAAATCAAGATGGGAGTGGCCGTAAAATAATGGCTCAGGGCATGCCTGCACTCCAGAATCGCCCGTTCCTCCTCCTTATTCTGCATCATTTCATGCCGGGCATAGATCCGTTCCGGCAGATCCAGAAACTCCTGGATATACTCTTTGCTGCGCCGTCCGAAAATAACTGCGTTAAGACTCATTTGAAACGCCCTCCCTGTTTTTCCACCCTTGCCCCGCCTTTTCCAGCGCCAGGAGCCTTGCTTTTTTGTCTACCCCTCCCGCATATCCGGTCAGGCTTCCATCCGTTCCCAGCACTCTATGACAGGGGATCAGTATGGAAATCGGATTATGCCCCACCGCTCCGCCCACCGCCTGCGCAGACATTCGGGGAAGCCCCTTCAGCAGAGCAATATCCTTTGCGATCTTCCCGTAAGTCAACGTTGTTCCGTAAGGTATTTTCTGCAGGATTTCCCAGACCGCAAGGCGGAAAGGAGTGCCCTTCAGATGTACAGGGGGCATAAAGTCCGGCTCTCTTCCCGAAAAGTAGAGGGACAGCCACTGTTTTGCCATCTCCAGCGCCGGTGTGTCTTTTTCTTCATGCACCGGGTCCAGCTGATCCGCAAAATATTTTGCCCCCTCAAACCATAGCCCGATAAGACCGGCTTCGTCGGCCGCCAGGAGAATCCTGCCCACAGGTGATTGATAATGACTGATATATTGCATTCGGCACATCCTTTCGTTACAGGCCCCGCCGCGCAACCATTTCTTTAAGGTTGCCAATGGGCATCCACAGTTTCATAATTCCCCCACTCCCTTCCACATATCCGAACAATTCCATAATAGCATACGAAAAAGAAGAACACAATACGGCGCATGCATTGTCTTTTCTCCAAAATGCGCTTATAATAAGACCATCAAACACCCGGCAGGCATCCGCCATGCACATATTTATCGCCGAGGATAATCACTCCTACGACAGGAATTGAAGCTCCTGCCTCTCCCGCCGGGAACTATCCCTGCCTTTCCGTTCTGCCCCAGAAACAAATCAATACAGTGAAGGATACTGTCCCAAAGATAAAGGAGGGGGATATCCCCTTGCACTATATCTGCATTCAACGTGCGGCTTCCGTTGTTGTAGACAGAACTATTTTATTGTATAATGTATCTATCAGAACACATAACAAAACAGTTTCCGCCGTGGGCATCTTCCGGGCGGAGGAGGGATACCAAAGCCCGGAGGATCCACGGGCAAAATTCTTGGATTCTGCGCCCTGGCGGCCCTGGTGCTGATCCTGGCCTTCGGGGCTACCTACCAGATCCGGGAGCAGGAACAGGCAGTGCTGATCACCCTGGGACGGGCACAGGCAGTCACCGAGCCAGGATTGCATTTCAAGATCCCCTTCATCCAGAGGGTGCGTAAAGTCAACACTACGATCCAGGGATTTTCCATCGGTTATGACAGCGATTACAATGCCTCCGGCGCAGAGGAGTCCCTGATGATCACCTCGGATTACAACTTCGTGAACGTGGACTTTTTCGTGGAGTACCGATACTCCGATCCCGTCAAGGCGCTGTACGCCTCCCGGGATCCGGTGAATATCCTCAAAAACGTATCCCAGAGCTGCATCCGAACCGTTATCAGCAGCTATACTGTGGATGATGTGCTGACCACCGGCAAAAACGAGATTCAGGCCGCCATCAAGTCCATGATCGTGGAACAGCTGGATGAACAAGATCTGGGAATACAGCTTGTCAACATCACCATTCAAGACTCAGAGCCTCCCACTGTGGAAGTCATGGAAGCATTTAAGGCTGTAGAGACTGCCAAGCAGGGCAAGGAAACCGCTCTAAACAATGCCAACAAATACCGCAATGAACAGCTTCCCAAGGCTCAGGCACGGGTGGACGGCATCATCAAGGACGCCGAGGCCCGGAAAACCGAGCGCATCAATGAGGCTACCGCCCAGGTAGCGCGGTTCAATGCCATGTACCAGGAATATGTGAAGAACCCCGTCGTAACCAGGCAACGTATGTTTTTCGAGGCTATGGAGGAAGTGTTGCCGGGATTGAAGGTCATCATCGAGAGCCCCAACGGCGATATGCAGACCATCTACCCCATCGACTCTTTCACGAATCCCGGACAGACCGACAGTCTCGTAGAAAATTCAGCGGAACCATCGCCTTCGGTTCAGGGGCATGACACAGGCACCACCGGCGAATAGGAACCAAATGCCCCGCACACGCGGAACAGTGAACCCATTATTGCATTATCACAGGCATTGCAGTAGCCTGGGGCAAACCAGACTACCTGCATGCGGAAAAGAGGTAACTATGAAAATAGCCAAAAGAGCAACCATCATCATTGCGGTTCTGGCCCTGCTGATCGTGGGAGCCAACTGCCTGGTGATCACCAACGAAAACCAATACAGCCTGATCCGCCGATTTGGAAAGATAGATTATGTAATAGACCAGGCCGGGGTCAGCTTCAAGCTCCCCTTTATCCAGAGTGTGGACACTTTGCCCAAGGAAACTCTGCTGTATGATCTGTCCTCCTCGGATGTGATCACCAGTGACAAAAAGACCATGATCTGCAACAGCTATATCCTGTGGCACATTGTAGATCCCCAGCTATTTGCCCAGACCCTGAATTCTTCCATCGGCAGCGCTGAGAGCCGCCTGGACACCGTGGTCTACAACTCCACCAAAAACGTGATCTCCAGTACCACCCAGGATGAAGTGATCTCCGGCCGCAATGGCACGCTCTCCGACGCCATTATCGCCAACATCGGCAATACGCTGAGCCAGTACGGGATTGAACTCCTTTCCTTTGAGATCAAGCAGCTGGATCTGCCCAGTGACAACAAGGCCGCCGTATACGAGCGCATGATTTCCGAACGTGACAACATTGCCGCCACCTATACGGCAGAGGGAAACTCCGAGGCCCAGATTATCCGCAATACCACAGACAAGGAAGTCACCGTGATGTTGTCCGAGGCGGAAAAGGAGGCTGAGATTCTAATTGCAGAGGGAGAAGCCGAATACATGCGGATTCTGTCGGAAGCCTATGCAGACCAGTCCAAGACTGAGTTCTACTCCTTTGTGCGCAGCCTGGACGCTCTGAAAGCCTCCATGACCGGCGGCAACAAGACCGTGATCCTCTCCCCGGATTCCCCTATTGCGGAAATTTTCTATGGAAGATAAAAGAAAATAAAAACGAAAGGCTTTTGTAATATATACAGAAATGCCACGGACCGAACGGTTTACCGCCCGGTCCGTGTTTTGATCTTGCTGAAAAAGCAGTAATATACCCCAAAAAGCACCGTGGTAATCACCCAAGTCAGAGGATAGCTGAAAATAATAGTGTTGACACCGGGAAAGCGGGGAACTGCCGCCATGATCCATACCACGCGGATCAGACAGATCCCGGTAAGACAGATCAGCGTAGGAATCCAGCAATCACCCACACCTCGCAGAGCACCGGAGAGGATCTCGATACAGATATAGGTAATATAAGCAGGCACCAGGAACCGGGTCATCTCCACTCCAATCCGCAGTACCTCTCCATCGTCGATGAAGAATGTATAGATCTTTCCGCAGGTAAGATATAAAAAGGCAGACACCACCACCGTGGATACCAATGTCATGCCCAGACAGCTTCGGATGCCTTTTCTCACACGCTCTATCTTCCCCGCGCCATAGTTCTGTCCCACAAAGGTGGTGATGGCAATCCCGAAAGCGCTGACAATCATCCAGAACACCACATCCAGCTTGCCATATACGGTCCACGCCGCCACAGTGTCCGTTCCTTCTCCATTGATGGCGGTCTGTATGATAATATTGGACAGACTGTACATAACGGACTGCAGTCCTGCGGGAAAACCGATGCGAATAATTCGCTTAAACATCCTTCCGTCAAAGCGGATCTTTTTGATTTCCAAACGGTGCATATCTTCTGTGCGCATCAACACCAGGATCACCAGCAGCGCGCTGAGTAACTGGGACAGGATGGTGGCCAGGGCTGCTCCCGCTACCCCCATGTGCAACACCACCACCAGCAGGACATCCAGCACGATATTGGTCAGGCAGCTCGCAATCAGAAAGTACAGGGGCCTGCGGGAATCTCCCACTGCCCGGAGGATACCAGCCCCCACATTGTAAACCAGGTTGCCCACCATTCCCAGAAAGTATATCCGTATATACAGAGTGGCCGGTTCCAGCACATCCGCCGGAGTGTCCATGGCCCGTAATATTCCAGGCGCGGCCAACAGGCCGAATACAGTCATCACCAGTCCGCCCACCAGGCTGAAGGCCATGGCCGTGTGTACCGCGTAGCCCACCATCTCCCCTCTTTTTGCCCCGTAATACTGAGAGATGATCACCGTGGCCCCGCTGGCCAGCCCCACAAAAAATCCCACCAGCAGATTGATCACCGTGCCGGTGCCGCCTCCCACCGCAGACAGAGCCTCCTTCCCCACAAAACGGCCCACGATCAGGGCGTCTGCCGCATTGTACAGCTGTTGAAAGAAAGTGCCGAACAAAATTGGGAAGAAAAAGAGCAGGATCTGTTTCCAGATCACGCCCTCTGTAATGGCATTTTCCTTTTGCAAATTAATCTTCTGTGCATCCATGACGCTTTTACTACCTCCGGGTGGTCCTTCTGTTGTGTCGCATCGGACTTTATTGGTTCCAGCCTCCTGGGGCTTCGTTTACAATCCCGGCAATCCCTGTTTGCACAATCTTTATCAATAGGGGGGAAGCGTAAACCGGCCGGAAATGAGACAGAATAAAATAATTTTGTGTGCGTAAATCCGTTTTATTTTTTACTGTATTTTAATCATATATATGGAGCATTTCTATTTGTAAACTATACCACTTGTAAACTATACTACAAAATGATATACAAGTCTACTCCTTTATCTAAAATTACTTCAGGGGAAATTACTTCAGGTATCCTCCACAGCGAAGGCCGCCTCATATATCATATAGACAAACTGTTCCCGCTGCCCGTTCTGTTCCATCTCCACCATGCAGTTCGGGCAGGCATCCTTCTCCAGGCTTTGCTGTGCTCTCTGGGGCTCTTCTACCGTTTTGGGAACCGGTTGCTCCCGAAAACCCAGCTTCCGGCACAAATGCAGGGATACAACGTTCTCCTGGTGCACCAGCACCTGAATGCGTTCAAAACCCAATAGGCTCCGGGCATACTCCAATATGCTCCGGCATACTTCCTCCGCCAGTCCCCGGCCCTGCCACTCTCTGCCGATCACAAAGCCCAGTTCCGGCAAGTCATAGCCCTCCCGAACGCTCAGGCCCGCCCGGCCCACCACGGCACCGCTCCGGCGGTCCAACACCGTCCACACCCCAAACTCATAAAAAGAATAGACCAGCCTGCGGTACTCCCGAACATACTTCCGCTCCGCCTGGGGAGTGGGATATAGCCCTTCCGTGTACCGGGTAAGTTCCGCATCCTGATACATCTTCCAAAAACTGTCCACATCCTCCTCCACCGTCTCCCTGAGCCAGCAGCGCTTTGTGCCCAAAATCTCCCAGGGAAGATTATGGCAGCGCCGATAGACCCGCTCCAGGTACTCCGGCTCCACTTCTTCCGGCTCCTCCAGGGCATAGCGGGCGTCGCCAAAATCCCCGTCTCGGTTGCCCGAGTGAAGATATACCAGTACAGAGGGCTGCGGCACTGAGGGCTGGCAGCAGGCAGATCTTCCCGGGGCACCGGGCACGCCATCTGATTGCAGGGCACCGGACACGCCATCCGATTGCAGGGCACTGGGCACGCCATCCGATTGCAGAGCACTGGGCACGCCATCCGATTGCAGGGCGGCGGAATCCGGCGGTACAGTGGCAGCCAGAGCGGCATAAATCCGGGGGTCATCCGTGAGATACAATACCCCTTCCGTCTCCGGGCCGGAATGCTTTGTCGCTTCCTGCTGACGAGCACACAGGGAGTTTACCTGATTCAATTCCTCCCACAGCAGCGTTTTACAGTCCCGGCTCGACTCCATCACTTCCTCGGACAACAACGCCCGGCAGTTAATGCCCGACTCCACCAACCGTTGGCACAGAGGCATCAGCGCAGGCATCTGCTCCGCCGTCCGAAGCACTATAATACATGTTTTCAGATAATATTTTCCCTGTACAATCCCACTCACCGCATCCCCTTTCCCCTCCGGGCAGACCGCGCTTCACCATGCTTTTTCCAAAAAGGGCTTTACGTCCGGAGAATTTTAAGCTAATATTGTTTTTAGATTCATTATAACAAAATTTCATTTAGAGAGGTAGAAAAATATGGCACAAAATCCCATTGTAACCATCACTATGGAAAACGGCGGCGTGATCAAGGCGGAGCTGTATCCCGAAATCGCCCCTGGTTCTGTAAACAATTTTATCAGCCTGATCCGCAAAGGCTTTTATAACGGTCTGATCTTTCACAGGGTTATTAGAGGCTTTATGATCCAGGGCGGCTGTCCCGACGGAAACGGCATGGGCGGCCCCGGTTACAGCATCAAGGGCGAATTTGCGCAAAACGGCTTTCCCAACGATTTGAAGCACACGCCGGGCGTGCTCTCCATGGCCAGAAGCATGATGCCTGATTCCGCAGGTTCCCAGTTCTTCATCATGCATAAGACAAGCCCCCATCTGGATGGCGCTTATGCGGCTTTTGGAAAAGTCATCGAAGGCATGGAGGTGGTAAACAGCATAGCTGAAACATCCACCGACAGCGCTTCCGACAGACCCTATGAAAACCAGGTCATGAAGAGCGTCACCGTGGACACTTTCGGCGTAGAATACCCGGAGCCTGAGAAACTGGCAGAGCGGTAATTTCTCTGTTCATAGTTTGTTTACAAATCCTTTAATTTTTTTTCAAATCCTACTCATGATTTGTACATTTCTATCCCATATACTATAATCAAACAAAGGAAAAACACCGAAAGACACAGTTATCTGTTTAACAATAAAACTTTTTCATAATAATGCCAAGGGAAGCAATTCCCTTGGCATCCTCCCTTTCTGGGGGTAAATCTCTTTGCCCGTCCCATGTTCAGCTCCCCTGCCAGGACAAACAGGTCGTTATAATAAACAGCAAACAGCCATGGCGCGCACAGCGCCATGGCCATCTCCGATCTCATATACTTTCTGGTTTGTATTTATGCCTGTCCCACAGATCCAAACAGTTCCATTTTCTCCTTGACAGTTGCCTTGATGGCTTCCGCTCCGGGAGCCAGCAGCTTGCGGGGATCGAAGCCCTTGCCCTGCAGGTCCTTGCCCTCCTCCACATACTTTCTGGTGGCGGCGGCAAATGCCAGCTGGCACTCGGTGTTCACGTTGATCTTGGCTACGCCCAGGTTGATGGCCTTCTTGATCATGTCGGCAGGGATGCCCGTGCCGCCGTGCAGCACCAGAGGCATATCGCCGGTCTTTTGCTGAACCGCGTCCAAAGTCTCGAAGCTAAGACCCTTCCAGTTCTCGGGATACTTGCCGTGGATATTGCCGATGCCCGCGGCCAGGAAGTCGATGCCCAGATCCGCGATGGCTTTGCACTCGTCGGGATCAGCGCACTCGCCCATGCCTACCACGCCGTCCTCTTCACCGCCGATGGAACCCACCTCCGCCTCAATGGACAGGCCTTTGTCGTGGGCTGCCTTCACCAGTTCCGTGGTCTTGGCTACATTCTCGTCGATGGCGTAATGGGAGCCGTCGAACATTATGGAGGAGAAGCCCGCCTCAATACATTTATAGCAGCCCTCGAAAGAGCCGTGATCCAGGTGCAGCGCCACGGGAACAGTGATATTCAGGTCCTGCAGCAATCCGTTCACCATGCCCACTACGGCGTGATAGCCACCCATGTACTTGCCTGCGCCCTCGGACACGCCCAGGATAACAGGGCTGTTTAACTCCTGCGCAGTCAACAGGATGGACTTGGTCCACTCCAGGTTATTGATGTTAAACTGGCCTACCGCATAGTGGCCTGCCTTTGCCTTTTTCAGCATCTCAGTTGCGGAAACTAACATATTTTTACCCTCCATATATAGTTTTTTAGCGTGGCACAGCGGCTCTTCAGGAGCATGCCCGCCAACGTCTTTCTAAATGAAAGTATAAACTATTTTTTCCTAAAATGGAATAACTTTGTGAAAGAATCAGCAAAAATATTTTTCTGCAATCATTTTTTCACCCGCATGGTGATGGCTTTGTGGCAGTTGCGGATGTCCACCCGCCGATGGGCGCCGCCGTACTCTCCATCCAAAGTCCAGGCAATGGGGTCCCGGCTCTCTATGGTCAGACTGCCTGTGCGGAAATAGAGCATACATTCCGCATTGATATCCCGGTTGAGCAAAGCCGCTATGACTCCATTGAGTTCCATGGGATTTCTGGGCCTGCGGATCAGCGTCACCTCAAAAACGCCGTCGTCCAACAGCACGTTTTTGCCTGTGATCTGCTTAAATCCTCCCACCGATACCGAGTTGGTAATCATACCAAAGATGAATTCGTCCTCCACCGCCTGGCCCTCGTACTCCAGCCTCAGGGGATAGCTGCGGATAGAGGACAGGCGCTTGACCCCCTCCAGCAGGTAAGCCAGGTGCCCCACCACGTTTTTTACGTTCTGATCCGTCTCGTAGGACACCTCTGTGAAAAGGCCGAAGGCGGCGATATACACAAATATATCCTGGTTAAAGGCCCCCACATCGCAGGGAAAATCCCTTCCCGTCAGCGCTGTTTCCGCCGCCCGGAGCATGTTCTTGGGCAATCGGAGACTAATGCCGAAATCATTGGTGCTGCCTGCGGGAATATAACCGATAGGAATGTTTCTGCCGCCTGCCAGCATGCCCGTGACCACCTCGTCCAGAGTGCCGTCCCCGCCGCTGCACACCACCAGTTCTGTCTCCGGGGCACATTCCCTGACATACATGCAGGCGTCTCCCCTCTGGGTGGTGGGGCGCGCCAGAGTCTCATAGCCTCCCAGTTCCAGCCTTTCCAGGATACCGGACAGCCTGCTGCGGATCATGGCTTTGCCCGCCTTGGGGTTATATACAAACAGAGCCCTCTTTTTCATTCCACTCCCATCCGCCCGCTCGCCGGGCGCCGCGTTTCCAACTGTCTGAAGCGAAAACGCCCGACCGGCTATCAGCAGCTTTTCTGCCGGCTGTACCAATCAGGCGTATCTATCTCTCTATGTCATGCAGCCTTATGCCGCCCCCTGCAGATACTTTTCGATGGCGTCCACTGCCTCTCCCTCGTCCGTACCTTCCGCTGTCACCGTCACCTGGTCACCGTTGTCCAGGCCCAGGCTCATCATCCCCATAATGCTCTTGGCATTGACCTTCTTACCCATGGATTCCAGGTAAATGATGCTCTCATACTTGCTTGCCACCTGCACCAGCATGGCCACGGGCCTGGCTTCCAGTCCATTCTGCAACTTGATTTCAACCGTAGATTTTTTCATATCTGCTCCTCCTTAATACATCGCCCTACGGGCCGTTCCTCACCTTTATTGTCTCACCTTCTCCGCCAGTTCTCCCAGCTTGCGGAGTCGGTGGTTCACTCCCGATTTGCCTACAGGCGGCTCCAGGCGTTCCCCCAGTTCTTTCAGGGGCGCGTCCGGATATTCCAGTCTCACTTCCGCCATCTGCCGCAGGGCAGGGGGAAGTTTATGAAAGCCATAATGATCCCGCAGGAACAGGATGTCCTCGATCTGCCTGCTGGCGGCGTTCACTGTCTTGGTAATATTGGCCGTCTCGCAGTTCACCCTCCTGTTGATGGAATTGCGCATCTCCTTCACAATCCGCAGGTTTTCCAGATTCATCAGCGCCACATGGGCCTCCATCACATTCAGCAGATCCACGATTCCCGCGCCCTCTTTGATGTAAACCACATGGTACTTCTTGCGGGGCACAATCCTGGCCTCTATGCCAAATCCCTGGATGACCTGTCGCAACTGCCTGGCTTTGGACTCCCGGGTACAGACGAATTCCAGGTGATACCCCTTCTCAGGATCGCTGATGGAGCCTGCGCACAGAAACGCCCCTCTCAGAAACGCCCTGCGGCAACAGGGCCGCCGGATAAACTGAAAGTCCACCGGTTCCTGCAGATCCCCGAAATCCTGGTAAAATGCCTGCATTTCCTCCTCTGAGATCCCCACATTCTTTTCTATATTATATGTTTTTTTCAACAATGTAAAGCATTTTCTTAATACAACTTCATTTTCCAGTTGAAAACCAATGGTATACAGCCCTTTCCCGTCTCTTCCATACTGTCCGGCCAGGTTCATCATCGCCGCCAGTTCCGCCGCCCGGCAATGGCCTGCACTGGCCATATGCCCGGCCAGTTCTTCCTTTACCTCCCTTGAGAAAGACATTTCCATCCTCCTCCCCGCCTCTTCCGTACCCTGTCCGCGCCCGTAGAGGCAAAACTCATGTGCCGACCTTGTTCACATCCCGGTGATACAGCGTTACCCCATAGCCTCCCTGCTCCTTCAGCCGGCCATAGAGACCATTGGCCAGCGTGACGCTGCGGTGCTTTCCGCCGGTACAGCCGATGGCGATCACCAGACGATACTTCCCCTCCTTCACATAGTTGGGGATCAAAAACCTTATCATGTCCTCCAGCTTGTCCATAAACGCGTGAGACTCCTCAAAGCCCATCACATAGTCCTGTACCTCCCGGTCATTGCCGGTCCTGTGCTTCAACTCGTCGATATAGTAGGGATTGGGCAGAAACCTGACGTCAAATACCAGGTCTGCGTCCGCCGGAATACCGTTCTTAAAGCCAAATGACATAATTGTCACCATCAGGCTGTTGTATTCTTCGTTGCAGACAAATATGCGATCCAATTCCTCCTTCAGCTCCCTGGTAAGCAAACTGGTGGTATCAATCACATAATCCGCCTGCCCCCGGATCTTTTGCAGCACCTTGCGCTCTCTGCGCACGCCGTCCTCAATCCGTCCCTCCAGAGCCAGGGGGTGTACGCGCCTGCTCTCTTTGTACCGCTTGATCAGCACATCATCCCCCGCCTCCATAAACAGGATCTCCACATTGTAATCCCTGCTTTTCAGCTCCTGCAATACCTTGGTGGCGTCCTCGAAACTCTGATCCGCCCGCACGTCCAGTCCCAGCGCCACTTTTGTGATCTCGCTGCCAGGCATGGTGATCAGTTCGGCGAATTTCCGCACCAGCGTCACAGGCAGATTATCCACACAGTAATATCCTGCGTCCTCCAGCATCTTCAGCACGGTACGTTTACCGCCGCCGCTCATTCCCGTCACTACCACAAAGCGCATCTTTAGTCCGCTCCTTCCACGTTGTCCCGCCTCGGGCATTATTCCACATATATCACTTCCGTCTCCAGGTCCACCCCGAAGCAGTCCTTCACCCGTTCCTGCACATGGGCGATCAGATCCCGCACGTCTTCGCAGGTGGCCTTCCCCGTATTGATGATAAAACCGCAGTGTTTATCCGATACCCTGGCCCCCCCGATCTGGTACCCCCGAAGGCCCGACTTCATAATCAGTTCTCCTGCATAGTACCCTTCGGGCCTCTTAAAAGTACTGCCCGCGCTGGGATATTCCAGGGGCTGTTTCTCCCGCCTCCTGGCTGCCAGCTCCTCCATGCGCCCCTGTATGCTCTCCCGCTCCCCGGAAGCAAGCTGCAGTGTCACCTCCACCACAGTAAAAGGCTGCTGCTTGATGGCGCTGGTCCGGTAGCCGAACTCCATAGTGCCGTTGTCCAGTTCCAGCAGGCTGCCTTCCCGATCCACCACCTTGACCATGGTGACCACCTGGGAGATCTCCCCGCCGTAGGCCCCCGCGTTCATAATCACGCCGCCGCCCAGGGTTCCGGGGATCCCGGAGGCAAACTCCAGGCCCGTCAGTCCCTGCTCACAGGCAGCAGCCGCCGCCTGGGACATCAGCGCCCCCGCCTGGATCACCATACGGTCCCCCTGCACCTGAATCTGCTGCATCCGGGGACCCACATGCAGCACCACTCCCCTGTAACCCCGGTCGCTGACCAGCAGGTTGCTGCCATTGCCCAGCACCATACAGGGTATTTCCACCATTTTCAGATACCGCCTGAGATTTATCAGCTGTTCCGCATTCTCAATCTCCACAAAGCAGTCCGCCTCTCCCCCGATGCGAAAAGTAGTGTGCCTGCACATGGGCTCCCTTAGCCGAATATTCTCCCGGGGG
>JAAWKU010000108.1 GCA_022797535.1 Lachnospiraceae bacterium
TGCATATACGGCTATTACCCCAGTGTGTACCTGCTGCAGGTGGTCTATTATGGCCTGTGTCTCTTTCTGCTGGTGCTGGCCATGTCCTATACTACCTGCGCCGTGGTGATCTTTTTCCGGGACTTGTCCCAGATCATCTCGATCTGTCTCCAGGTGGGCATCTGGGCAACTCCCATTCTCTGGAGCCTGGACTCTATTCACAACCCCGTGGTGGTGACGCTGCTGAAGCTGAATCCCCTGGTTTACATTGTTAATGGTTATCGGGACTCGGTGTACGGACATCACTGGTTTTTTGAAGATCTCTCCGGGACCCTGTATTTCTGGGCGGTGACGGCAGCGCTGTTTTTGCTGGGGGCCGCGATCTTCAAGAAGCTGAAGGTGCATTTCGCGGATGTAATATAGAAGATGTAATATAGAAAAAGAGAAAGCAGGGAAGAGGACGCAATGGAAGAGAAGGATATCAGGGAGGTGGCCATTGAGGTCAGGGACCTGAACAAAGTATACAAGCTGTACGACAAGCCATCGGACCGTTTCAGGGAGGCGCTGCGGCTGTCCAGAAAGCAGTACCGGGAGCATTACGCGCTGCGGGACGTGAACATGGTGATCCGCCAGGGGGAGACGGTGGGCATCATCGGAACCAACGGCTCCGGTAAGTCCACGATCCTGAAGATAATCACTGGAGTGCTGAACCCCACCTCCGGCCAGGTTCAGGTCAACGGGCGCATCTCCGCCCTGTTGGAGCTGGGCGCCGGTTTTGATATGGAATACAACGGCATTGAAAATGTGTACCTCAACGGTACCATGATCGGTTTCTCCGAGGAGGAGATTGAGGCCAAGCTGCCGGAAATTCTGGAGTTCGCGGATATCGGGGATTATGTGCACCAGCCGGTAAAGACCTATTCCAGCGGCATGTTTGTGCGGCTGGCTTTTGCGGTGGCCATCAATATAGATCCGGAGATCCTGATTGTGGATGAGGCCCTGTCCGTGGGAGACGTATTTTTCCAGGCCAAATGTTATCGAAAGTTTGAGGAATTCAAGAAGAAGGGCAAGACCATCGTATTTGTCAGCCATGATCTCAGCAGCGTAAGCAAGTACTGTGACCGGGTGTATCTGCTCAACCAGGGTGTTCTTCTGGGGGAGGGCACGCCCAAGAAGATGATAGACGCTTACAAGCAGGTGCTGGTGGGGCAGTATGAGGAGGGGGAGGATCAGAAGCAGGGAACCGGCGGTGAGGCGGGGCAGAACCCGGAACTGCTGGAATACGGAACCCACCAGGCGGAGATACTGGAAGTATATCTCACGGACGAGCGGGGGATACGGGCCAATGCCATTCTGAAGGGGACTGTTTTTTCCATCCATATGAAGGTGGCCTTCCACGAACATATCCCAGCGCCCATCTTTGCCTATTCTGTGAAAAACATCATCGGCGTGGAGATCACCGGCACCAATACCATGGTGGAAAAGGCTTATCTGGACAGCGGCGAGCCTGGACAGGTGAAAGAGATCACCTTTACCCAGGAGATGAATCTGCAGGGAGGGGAATATCTGTTGTCCCTGGGGCTTACGGGCTACGAGGGCGATATGTTCCAGGTATACCATCGCCTGTATGACGCGCTGAACATTACCGTGGTGTCGGACAAGAACACCGTAGGATACTACGATATGAATTCACGGATCACGGTGAGGGATCTGGAATAGACGCCCGGAGCGGCGAAATAGAGGCAGGATGTGCCGGAATCCAAAGGGAGGACCTGTAAAATATGACGGAGCAAATCGGGAAGATCACACTGGATTTAAGCAAATACCCGGGGGAGGATCTCTACTGTGACGGCACGGTGGAGGACGAACTGCTGGAAATTGTGAAAAAATATTCCAGGGTGGAATATCCCCAGCTGATCGAACAGCGGAAAAGCTGGCCCATCCTGTATCATTTATCCCCTCTGAGGGAAAACATTGTGGATTTCGTGCCCATGACGGCGCAGGATAAGGTGCTGGAGGTGGGCAGCGGGTGCGGCGCCATCACCGGCGCCCTGGCCCGGAAGGCCGGCAGCGTCACCTGTGTGGACCTGTCTAAAAAGCGCAGTATGATCAACGCCTGCCGACACAGCGATTATGACAACATCACCATCCATGTGGGCAATTTTCAGGACATCGAACCCGGGCTGCCCCGGGACTACAGCTATATCTGCCTTATCGGCGTGTTTGAGTACGGCAGGGGCTATATAGGCGGGGAGCATCCCTATGAGGAATTTCTGCGGATTTTGATGAGCCATCTGGCCCAGGGGGGAAGGATTCTCATCGCCATTGAGAATAAATACGGGCTGAAATATTTCGCGGGCTGTCAGGAAGATCATCTGGGCAGCTACTTTGCCGGGATCGAGAATTACCAGGAGGGAGGCATCGCCAGAACCTTTTCACGCAAGGGACTGGAAAGAATTCTCCAAAGCTGCGGCGCGGAGGAATACAGCTTTTACTATCCCTACCCGGACTATAAGTTCATGACCGCCGTCTATTCGGACCAGCGCCTGCCGGGCCGGGGGGAGCTATCCAATAATCTGCGGAATTTTGACCGGGACCGCATGATGCTTTTTGATGAAAAGCTGGCGTTTGACGGTATAGTGGAGGAGGGGCTCTTTCCTGTGTTCGCCAATTCCTACATGGCTGTGATCGGCGCGCCTTTTCCCGTGGAATATGTAAAGTACTCCAACGACCGGGCCAGGGAGTTCCGGATCCGTACAGAGATCTGCCGGGACGGCCAGGGAGGGAAAACAGTGCGTAAATATCCCCTGACCCAGGAGGCAGAGGAGCATGTGCGCCGGATGGCCTGGGCCTGCGAAAAGCTGACGGAGCGCTATCAGGGCAGCGCCCTGAGCGTAAATAGGTGCAGACTGGAAGGGCAGGGCAGTGATTTCCATGCGGCATTTGAATATGTGGCGGGCCGGTCCCTGGCGGAATTGCTGGATGAATGTCTGGAAAAAGGGGATCAGGAGGGCTTCTGGCGCCTTTTTGATCAGTATTTGGAGAGGATCAGTTATGGGGAAGAATACCCGGTGACGGATTTTGACCTGGTGTTCTCCAATCTGTTGGCAGACGGAGACAAGTGGACGCTGATTGACTATGAGTGGACTTTTGAAAAGGCCATGGAGGCCAGGGAACTGGCTTTCCGGGCGGTGTACTGCTATCTGCTGGAAAACGAGAAGAGGGGCCGGCTGGACCTGGACAGAGTGCTGCGGACTCTGGAGATTACGGAGGAGCAGGCTCAGGAGTACCAGGACCGGGAATTGAAGTTCCAGCATTATGTGGAGGGCAAGGCGGCGTCCATGGCGGCGCTGTGGGAAGGGATCGGGAAGAGACTGCGGGATCCCGGGAAACTGGTGAGGGATCAGGAAGAGAGAGAACGTCTCACCAGGATCCAGGTGTACGAGGATACGGGGGAGGGCTATCGGGAGGAATGCTCTCGCTTTCTGGACCGATTCTATGACGATGGCGGACAGATTGAACTGGAACTCCAGTTTCCCGGTAATGTGCGCAGAATGCGGATTGACCCCGCCATGGACAGCGGAATCTGCAGGATTCTGGAACTGCGCTTCAACGGGGAGGAGATTCCGCTGAATGCCCCCAGGGCGCTGGCAGTCAATGGAAAGCGGATCAGGACCAGGGGCGAGGAGGATGGGCATCTGACGGTGGTATATCCCACCCCGGATCCCAATATCGATATTGACATCAGCCGTCTGCAGCCGGGTGAGGTGAATATTCTGTATATTCGGATGGAATACAGGCTGTTGCCCCTCTCCATGTCGGAGGAATTGGCCGGGGCGGTTAGGAAATGGGTTTAACCTGTGGAAAACAGGGGGAAGGAAGCTCACATGGGACTGCAGATCAAGGCAAAGCTGCGGGGGATCTTGGAGAGAGAACTGAACAGGCGCTATGCCCACAGGCTGGCCGAAGCAAAGCGGCGCGTTTCTTACGAGGCATGGCTGAGACTTATGGAGGAAACCAAAGGCGAGAGGGAATCTTCCTATTGCCCGGGCCTTGTGCACCGGGAACGGGGGGAAGCGCAGCCGGGGAATGCCCGGTCTCTGGCAGAGGTGTGCGGCGACGCGCTGGAGCAGGGACTTGCCCTGCTGAAGGACCATGGGGTATGGCTGATCCTGCAGGAGCAGGGCTATCCTGATCCGGAGGCCTTTGCCCGGATCGCGGCGTATTTTGAGACGCATCCTCAGACCCGGCTGCTGTATGGGGATGAGGATGCCCTGGACGTAACCGGGGAACATCGGCACAGCCCATATTTTAAGCCGGAATGGTCTCCGGATACCTGGTTTTCCTGTTTCTATCCGGGCAGTGTGGTGGCCCTGCGGAAGGAACTGGCGGAAAAGCTGCCCTCGGGGATGTGGCCCCGGGACAGGGAAGGAGTGCTGTTTTTCCGGGAACCCGGGCAGGTGCGGAGGCTGGTGCATCAACTGCTGGAACTGGCGGGAGGTTTTGAACGGGGCTGCGCTTCCATAGACCGTCTGCCGGGCATGCTGTTCCACATGAGCCATGAGGGGGTGCAGGCAGGCGCTCAGGCCGCATACCGTCGGGAAGATGGATTTGATGGGAAGGTGTGGACTTCCCGGCCGGCGGCCACGCTGTCCATTGTCATTCCTTCTAAGGATAATCCCAAAGTCCTGGGGCAGTGTCTGGAATCTCTGACAAAATGTTGGGAGGCCCGCTTCCGGGCCGGTGCTACGGCAGATTGGGGGCATGGCAGCATGGAGAGCGGGCTCTGCCCCTGGGAGATTCTGGTGGTGGACAACGGGAGCAGCCCTGAAAACAGGGCGGAAATAGAAAAGCTGACCCGGGGCATGGGATATATTTATGAGCCCATGCCCTTTAATTTCTCGAAAATGTGTAACCGAGGCGCCCGGGAGGCCACCGGAGAACTTTTGCTTTTTCTCAACGATGATATCACAGTGTGTGCGGATGGCTGGCTGGAAGCCATGGCAGAGCGGGCGCTGCGGCCCTATGTGGGGGCGGTGGGACTGAAACTCTATTATCCGGATTCCACCATGATCCAGCATGCGGGCATCACTAATCTGCCCGGGGGGCCGGTGCACAAGCTGCAATTCACCCGGGACGGTGAGGAGGATTACGGATACGGCAGCCTGGATCGCAATACGACGGCGGTGACCGGGGCCTGTCTCATGATACGGCGGGATCGATTCTGGCAGGCCGGGGGCTTTTCGGAGGATCTGCAGGTGGCCTACAACGATGTGGAACTGTGCTTCCGGCTGCGGGAGGCCGGCTGGCACAATGTGGTGCTGAACCGATTCCATGCCAGCCATCATGAGTCCTTAAGCCGCGGCGGCGATTTGACCCGGGAGAAGATGGAGCGGCTTCGCCGGGAAAAACAGACCCTGTACCGCAGGCATCCTGCATACTTAGACTATGACCCCTATTACCCGGAACCTCTGTGTATGGAACTGGGGGATACACATATTTACGGAGTTTATCTGGATACCCGCATCGGATACCAGAAGGTGTCAAAGTGCCGGCGGCTGGGAGAGTGCCCGGAACGGGAGCCGGAGAATCTGGCCTTTGAACTGGAGGTCTCCCGGAGCCGGGAAGGGATTTGCCTGTGCGGATATCTGGTGGTGAAGTGGGAGAACAATGCCTGCTATGACAGATCCCTGTTGCTGCAGGGAGGGGAGGGGGAGGTTTACGCCATCCCGTTGGAGAGAAAGTACAGCCGGGAGGCTGAGTATGGCATGCAGGAGCAGCCCAATGTGGCTCTGTGCGGCTTTCGGGTGATTCTGGAACAGGGATTTCTGCCGGAGGAGGGCTATCGAATCGGCTTTCAGGCCCGCAGCAGAATGGGTCGGAGGCGGATGATTTTGTGGACGGAGACGGAGCTGCTGCCGGGGGCTGCGGGGAAGGAGGTCCCGGAGCAGACCGGCGATTCTGACGAGGGGGGATATGGTATATGACGGATCTGGATTATAAAGAAGCCTATGAGAAGGAGAAACGGCGCAGCGCTTATCTGGCGGACAGACTGTCTCAGGTGGAGGAGGAGAGGGAGGTTCTGCAGGCCAGCCTGGATTTCATACACAACAGTGCCTTCTGGAAAATGAGTAAGCCTTTCCGCAGGGCCATCCACTTCTGCCGGCGGCAGGCTGCCCGGGTCAGACGAGTGATGCATCCCCGGGATTTGGTTAAAAAGCTGCGATACAAGAAGAGAGAGCGACAGGCCAGCCTGCAGTTTGGCACGGCCAGCTTCCCGGATCCAGAGACGGCCCGGGCCCAGAGGGAGACGACTTTTCTCAGGAAGGTAAAATTCAGCATACTGGTGCCTCTGTGGAATACGCCGGAACAGTTTCTGCGGGATATGATAGAGTCCGTCCTGGGACAGACTTATGAGAATTGGGAACTCTGTCTGGCAGACGGCTCCGACGGGGAGCACGGCTATGTGGACCGGGTGTGTCAGGAGTATGCGGCGCAGGCAGGGGGACGAATCGTCTACCATAAGCTGGAGAGGAACCAGGGAATCGCAGGGAACACCAATGCCTGCTACCGTCTGGCCACAGGGGATTATGTCGGCCTGTTTGACCATGATGACGTGCTGCATCCCTGCGCCCTGTATGAATATGCCAGGGCCATCAACGAGACCGGGGCGGATTTCCTATACTGTGACGAGTCTACCTTCAGGGACGGCAGTGTGGACAATCTGGTCAACATGCATTTTAAGCCGGACTATGCGCCGGATACCCTGCGGGGGAACAACTATATCACCCATTTCAGTGTGTTTTCCCGCCATCTGCTGGAGGAGGACACGGAGCTGTTTCGCACCAGCCTGGACGGCAGCCAGGATCATGATATGATTCTGCGTCTCACGGACCGGGCCGGGAAAGTACATCACATTCCCAAACTCCTGTACTACTGGAGAAGTCATGAGGGCAGCGTGGCCTCGGATATCGAGGCCAAGCCCTATGCGGTGGAAGCCGCCAGGCGGGCGGTGACGGATCACCTGGAAAAGCACGGCTTCCGGGATTTCCAGATCAGCAGTACCAGGGCCTTTCCCACCATATTCCGCATCCGCTACCGGGTGGAGGGCAATCCGGGGATCTCCGTCATCATCCCCAACCGGGATCATCGGGAGGATCTGGAACGCTGTGTGAATTCCATTCTGGACCGATCCACCTATGACAACTTTGAACTGGTGATCGTGGAAAACGGAAGCGCTTCCCCCGAGATTAAACAGTATTATAGAGAACTGTTGGGATATGACTATGAGCAGGCCCTGGCAGCCCGGGGGGAAGCATCTTCTTCGGGAGAATCCTATGACATGGGCGTCATGTGCGCGGAGGAGTCCGGAAAGGCGGGAACAAAGGTCAGGATTGTGACCTATGGGGGCGAGTTTAACTATTCCCGGGTCAACAATCTGGGTGCGGCCTATGCCACCGGCGAGTATTTGCTGCTGCTGAACAACGATACCCAGGTGATTACCTGTGACTGGATGGAAGAGATGCTGATGTACGCCCAGCGGGAGGATGTGGGGGCCGTGGGAGCCAAGCTGTATTACGGAGACCACACCATTCAGCATGCGGGAGTGGTCATAGGCATGGGGGCCCATGGCACGGCAGGCCACAGCCATTATAAACATAATTTCCGGGATCTGGGATATATGGGGCGGCTGTGCTACGCCCAGAACCTGTCCGCGGTGACGGGGGCCTGCCTTATGGTCAAAAAGGCTCTGTATGAGCAGGCGGGCGGACTGGACGAGAGCTTTGCCGTATCTCTGAACGATGTGGATTTCTGCCTGCGGCTGCGGGAGCTGGGGAAGCTGAATGTGTTCACTCCCTTTGCGGAGCTGTACCACTATGAGTCCGAGTCCCGGGGGGATGATCTTCACGGGCAAAATGCAGCCCGCTATGAGCAGGAGGCGGCCCGGTTCCGGGAAAGGTGGAAGGCATTGCTGGAGCAGGGGGATCCCTATTACAACCCCAATTTCACCCTGGAGAGGTGCGATTACTCTCTGAAGCTGCCGGGCTCCACTCGGTAGATTGGGGATTTCCGGGGGAATTTTAAGATTTGTTTAAGGCGCACAGAAGAATTGTTTAAGGACCTTGAGCGGCCACAGGCGTATATGCTATTCTGAATCTGACAGGGAGCGGCATGGACTCTCTGCAGGGAAGGAGAACAGGCATGAGAAAGAGTTGGCTGCTATGGGCGCTGTGCTGTCTGCTGCTGGCAGGCTGCAGCGGAAAGGAAAATGATAACCCCGCCGGGGCCGGGAATACTGCAGAGGGCCAGGAGCTGCTTGTGGCGCAAGAGCTGTCCCAGGGGAAAACTCTGACTGTGAAAGCCGTGGAGGCCATGCATTTTGAGGAGCCGGAGGAGGGGTATGCGGAGAATCATACATGTTATCGGATCATTGGCACCCTGATCTATATGCTGCGGGTGGAGAGCGGAGGGACGGACAATGCCGCCAGGCTCTGCATGCAGGTCTACGATGTGGAAGAAAAGGAACTGACACAGCAGGTGATTACCCCCCAGGTTCAGGGGCATGAGGGTTGCCGGCTTTATTCCGCCGATCTCACGGCGGATCTGGAACTGTCCCTGAAGATGTGGGAGGGAGAGGACAGGTATTTCCTGGTAAAAACAGATCTGGAGGGCAATACGCTGGAGGTGCTGGAATCCTTTCCTGGAGAGGGGTATCCCTGGAATCTGGACTTCTGGGAGGATACAAAATCCTTTTGGCTGCCGGACGGCAGAATCATTCTCAGCCGCTATGACGTTGAAGGCCAGAGGTCTACCCTGACCCGTTTGGACCAGGAGGAGGGAGAGTCCCCTCTGGGAGAACTGCCGGGCGACTTTGTGAACAGTCTGCTGGCTGACGGAGAAAATGCTTTTTATTATTTGGGGGGAAACAGCCTGGTGCGCTGGGATATGGAAAAGAACACCCGGGAGGAACTTTTCATGATGTACGAAAACGGGGTGGAGCCCGGCGCGGAGGCCAGCGGCCTGATTCGCAACCAGCAGGGGGAGATACTGCTGTGCAGGCTGCAGAGAGGGAAAGGCACTCTCTATGTGCTCACCGAAGAGGAACTGCCCCAGAAGGAGCAGATTCGGCTGGTCAGCCTGGAGGGACAGGCAGGCATATATTATATCCAGAGGCGGGCGGCAGGGTTTAAACAGAACGGCGGAGAAATTCCCATCTCTCTGGAACTGGAGAACCGGCAGGAATATCAGGAAGATTACCGAGATCGTATAATGGCGGAGATGGTGGCCGGGACAGGGCCGGATATCCTGTATGTAAACCAGGATGATATGGTGCTTTTGCAGGAGAAGGGAGCGCTCTGTGATCTGTCTGATATGATTCCCCAGGAGACTAAAGATGTACTGATTCCGGGCGTTCTGGAACTGGGCACTGTGGACGGACAGCTGGTGGGACTGGTGCTGTCGGTGGAGTTCAGAACCATGGCCACGCCCTTTGGGGTATGGGAAGGAGACGGATGGAATCTGGAAGAACTGATGGGGGTACTGGAGAGCAGAGAGGATTGGGAGTGCCCGTTTCATAGCAATGGGGTATGGGTCGACGGATACTCGATGCTGCACAATCTGGTCTTTATGGGTGATTCCTCCTTTCTGGATCTGGAGCAGGGAAGCTGCAGGTTTGACAGCCCGGAGTTTGTGCGTCTTTTGGAGCTGTGCAAAAAGTATGGGTCCACAGGGACTTTCGAGGAAAGGCTGGAAGGGGCTCTGGACCTGGACGAGTGTCTGGAACTGATGCGGGAGGGAGAAGTGGCGGTACAGACCATGTTTGCCGGCGGTCTCAAGGGGTACTCCAATTACAGGCAGCGGATGGGGGAGTATGGCCATATCGTAGGTTTTCCGGTGGAGGAAGGAAGCGGCAGCTATGTGGAAAGCGCCGCCAGAGGCTATCTGGTGGTCAATGCCCGAACGGCGTACAAGGAGGAGATCGGTAAATTTTTCTCCCTGCTGCTGAACTATGATAACCAGTTCCAGATAGACGAGGGGAGCGTAAGGATGGACGTCATTCAGGACAGCGTGTATTACGATCCCTGGATGGAGTGCTATAGACTGCTGCGTTCCAGCGATACGGAGAATCGAGTGGTCACAGACCTTACGCTGAAGCCCGACGGCACCACATACCTGGAGGAATATCTGGACTTTGTGGAAAGCTGTCGGCCTGCTCCCTATATACCGCTGCAGATCAGGTCTTTCATGTATGAAGAGACGCTTCCCTTCTTTGGGGGCAGCAAGGGGGCCGTAGAGACAGCGGAAGCGATTCAGAGCAGGGTGCGGCTGTATCTGGAGGAGAGAAAATAATTTATTTTCTTGAAAGGATCGGGCCGGGAGAAACGTATACCTTGTGAAATGTCATACAGTATATGGGAATACATAAGCTGTATGGAGACAATTTGAGACAGGAGGACAGGATCATGAAAGGTATCATCAAGGTATCGGCGGCGCTGCTCACGGCAGTCATGCTGGCAGGAGGCGTGTCGGAGGTGGCTTATGCCAGATGCGGGCATCACTCCCAAAATGTCTGTGACCCGGAGTACGCGGCCTGCTATCAGGACGGCGTGTGCATAGGGGAGGGATGCTGTGACGAGTACGGCGTCTGCCAGTACGGAGGAAATTGTCTGGGACACGAGGGCTACGGGCAGGGCTGGGGCCGAGGTTCCAGAGGCCATCACTCCGGCCGGTCCCACAGGTCGGGCTGCCATCGCTGAGAATATACAGGGCGGCGGATAGAAGCCGATGCAAAGGCGCCGGTATGTATAGGGAGTCTGGTTCTGACCAGACTCCCTATATGCAAAACAGGGGAATTTCGGCTGATGAGAGCAATATCGCAGGCGCAGGGGGAGTTTGCCGAAACCAAACTTCAGATATGCGGGAAAGAGGAGAGTCTTGAAGAACCCGGAGGAAATGAACCGTGCCGTGGAGATGTATGCGGACATGGTACGGAGGATTTGTCTTGTGCATCTGAAAAACATGCATGACACGGAGGACGTGTTTCAGAACGTGTTCCTGAAATATATGCTTTATAAGGACTCCTTTGAGAA
>JAAWKU010000007.1 GCA_022797535.1 Lachnospiraceae bacterium
GGTCAACGATGCCACCGCATCGCCTCCCTCCTCCGCCTTGCAGACTGAAAATTCATCCGGCGTCATTTTACTGAAAGTCAACGATACAGTACACTAGTCTTCTCTGCGGCGCTGAAATTCCCGGTTGATATACTGCATCAGTTCCGCGTCACCGCAAAAATTATCCGGATGAAATATTTTCAGCAGATCCCTGTACCGTTTGCGCAGGGTAAGAGGATTCCCGGCGCTGCGGAACAGCACATGGGCTACATCCTCCCCCTGTCCCAACAGTTCCACGCTCTCCCTCTGGCGTCGTCCACTCTCCAGCCTGCGTCTCTCCTGCTCAAAACGCTGCCTGTCCTCCTCCAGTTTCCGAAACCCATCCTGCAGAATCGCCAGTTTCTTGTCAAAAAAAAGGTTCTCCTCCCGCAGCCGCTTCTGTTCCAGAGCAATCCGGCGGCTCAGAGTCTCCATCTCCTCCCGGAAGCGGGCCTGCTCCTTCAACAGCTTGTCCTGCATGTCCTCCAACTCGTCTCGCTCATTCTGGAGACGGATATTCTCCTGGAACAGCCACAGCTTCATGCGCCGCAGCTCGTCCTCGCTTTGCGCCTTATCGACTTCCTCCCAGTTTATCCCGTTTCCCATACCTCTATTGTCCCTTATAGCCCTGCCTACAGATCACAGCAAAGGCAGCAATACCCCAGCAAAAGCAGAAGAGCGATCAAAAACAGTCCCATCAGCTTGCTGTTCATGAACAACATGATCAACATTCCCAATGCGATAAAAAAAGCCGCAAGACCGATCAGTTTAAAAAGTTTCATATCCGTTCCTTCTACAAACAGTTCTCATGCCAGTATATGCAGCCGCCGCCCGTTTCGGAACAAACATTCCCGCTCTTTATTTCTCCTGGTCGGGAAAAGCAATGTCCACGGCCTCCGAGTCCTCCATGCCCATCTCCTTTTTGCCCGTAAATTTGTCCACCAGGTCCGGCAGCATATCCAGAAGTTTGGTCATGGTGCTCTGATCTTTCACATTCACCAGTCTGGTAGCGCCGTCCTTAATAATCAACACTGCGCTGGGCGACATCTTCCCCCCCAGACCGCCGCCGTTTCTGGCTGAATTTTTGTCGGAATGATTGCCTGAACCGGCCGCAAAGCCGAAACTCACATCCACCAGGGGCAGGATCGTTACATCGCCCACCTGCACGGGCTGCCCCACCACGGTTTTGGCCGACAGCACGCTTTCCATTCCCTGCAGCAGAGATTCCACCACCCCGGGAAATCCTTTCCGCTCCGCCATCTCCTTGCCTTTCGTCTCCTTATCCGCCATCACTTCTTACCCTCCTGCTTATTTAGAGTTCCATATATTCCTGATTAAATGGTTTTCAACCGGGCTATCAGCCGGCGCAGGCGTCTGTCAAGCAGCACCCGGACCACATGATGCAGAACCGCCGCTGCCATGACCCTCCCTCCCAGAACCGCCTCTCCCTCTATTACCCGTCGCTCAAAGTCCGGGGTGACGGACACCTGGCATTTTTTTCCCAGAAAGGGCTTTACGGCCCAATAAATTCCATACACATACCCGGTGAGATCCGGCTCTCCAAGCCCCACCAGGGCCTGAGCCCGCAGAAAACGGGGCCGCAGGCTTCTGAGAATCCTGCTCAGGCGGAATAATCCGTGCCTTACCAGTTCCTGGTTGTCCCGGTCCTGCACCAGTTCCAGAAAGGCTGCCAGCCTTTCTTTCATTCCCCGCTGTCCCGCCGCCTTTTCCTGAGGGTTTTCCTGATGTATTGTTCTATCCGCCGTCTTTTGACCTGACTCCCCGCTGGCCGGGGCGGCCTGGGGAGCAGATTCCCTTCCGGCCTCCGTTGGCGGCTCCGGCGTAGATTCCCTTCCAGCCTCCGTTGGCGGCTCCGGTGTATTTTGCGCCGCTTCCCCGCCCTTCTCTGGGACATCGTCAGGTTCTGACAGACTTTCCTGGGATTGTGCCAGGTCTGACGAGGGCGGTGACTCTTCCTTTCGCTTTCTGCCGCGGATGGTTTTCCACAGCAGCCTGACTTGCAGCCCCCCGCCTCCCGGATAGGAAAAGGTTCCCCGCACCAGTCCCCCAAGCCACCGGAACCGTAGCCAGACCCTGTATTCTCCCCCGCTGGTCGTGCCTCCTCCCCGGTATGTCACCGGGCAGAACAGTACCAGCAACAGCGCCATAAGTCCGAGAATCAGCAGGCAAAGCAGGATGATCCCCAATATGCTAAGTATTTTCAATGCCAAGCTCCACATCTGCACTCTCCATGCCCGCTTTCAGATACTCCCGCAGTCGGGCGTCCCCCCTGGCGGCCCAGGCTTCCCTGACGATCTGTTCCACGATATCCACAGCCTCCGGGTATCCGTCCGCAATTCCAATCACATAGAGCGGATGCCTGTCATAATATTTCTGCCGCAGATATTTCGACTCATAGATTGAGAGCTGATCTGAAGCATTCTCCGGCAGAGTCAGCAGAAACACCTCTGCCTTATGAGGCCTGGATGCCAGGTCTCTTTTTAGTTTTTCCAGCTTTTCCCTGTTTATGCCCTCACTTACATAGAGCCTGGGGTAATATTCCAGTTGCGGCATGGTTCCCTCCCCGTGCCGGCGCGTCATCCACAAATCAATCCGGCTAAACGCCGGATGCAGGGTGATTTGCGCGGCGGCAGCACCTTTACAGACCATGGAAAATCTTTCATGCATCCTAGTATAACACAAATATTGATAAATGAAAACGAAAAATATGCAAAGAAAAAATCCCGGGGAATGTCCTCCCCGGAACAAATTCTGGCGCACAGGCGCATACATCTGCCCTATCAGTAATATTTCTTGCTGCCCCACAGGTTATTTTTCTTAAGTTCCAGATATTCGCTGTAGGCCCGCTCCAAAATCTGCTTTTCATTGGCAAATTTCAGCAGATGGCATGCCTCGTGATACTTGTAAAACCCTGAATCAACAAAAAACTCCTCTTTTTGTGGCTTGCTGTAATAACTATCCGCCATCATCAGATACCAGTGTACATCCTTGGTCACGATATCCTCCGGCACCGCAAAGGTATATTCGCTCTTTCCTATATACTTGATGATGGACGCTTTGGCGCCGGATTCCTCAAGCACTTCCCGCAGGGCGGTCTCCTTGTACTCCTCGCCCTCTTCCACAGTGCCCTTGGGAAGGACCCAGCCTTCGTATTTATTCCTGTAATTCTTATACAAGAGTAAAATCTTGCCCCGGAAAATTACCACACCACCACAGCTCGTTGCTTCGATCATTGCAATTCCCTCCGAAACGGTGTGTCATATGACTAAAGTAAGTATAGACGAAATTACCCGGAATAGCAACCACAAAATCAAAAAAATGTGCGCCAGATTCTTCCTCACCCATAAAATTCTTATAAAACCCCCCGTCTTTCGTGGCCTGTGGTGTAATCTCCGTATGGCGGGCTGCCGGTTTTTCCGGCGGCGCATCCAGCGAAAAATTCCAGGATCTGCCCTGTCTCCCGGCCATTCTCTGTGGTAAAGGAAAGGCGGGGATATATGTCGTGACAGCGAGCCAGCTCTTTGTGCAGGGAGAGAGGGACACTGTTATAGATCACATTCATGCATACGTCACAGCAGATTTCCACCGGAAATCTGGTCCGGTACCGATCTGTCAGCGCTCCCTCAGACCGCTGGCATCCCTGGTCTTTCAGACATTTTCCTGCGGTTCTGGCAATGCAGTTGGCCGTCACCATCATGGGAATGCGGCCATAGACCAGTTTTTCAGGCAGACCGTAGTCCGCCGGCCTTCCCGCTTCTCCCATTTGAGTCCGCAGGGTTTTCAAAAGTTCGTCCCATTCCCTGCCGTTTAACTCCAGCGGGCAGGTCAGACCACAGCCCCTTTCACGCCAGAATGCCGCCGCCTGGCTGTTCCATACATACACCGTGTGATCCAGCTGCAGGCAAATCCCTTCCTCCTGGCGCAGCCACCCGTACTCCTCCAGGTTCCGCACCAGAAAGCCCTGTATTCTTCCCCGGTGATACAGTTCCAGAGACTGCTCCATAATCTGCCGGTCTCTGCTTCGCAGTACATAGGGCAATGCGGCCCACAGGGCGATCCCCGCTTCCCGCAGCCGTTCCAGGGCCCGGCGCGTCTTTTCTTTGTCGGGCTTTTCCGTCTCCCGCCGTCCGTCTCCCGCCGGCGCATGATCAGCCAGAAGCAGGCGGCTCTCCACATAGAGCCGGTCTATCTTGGGGCTGTCCTGCCAGGCAGACCCATTGCTGCTTCCCGTCCCAAATGCTTCCGCCATGTAAAGAAGCTGGCTCTCAGTGGAAATATGGACCCGAATGCTGCCGGTCGGAGGCTTCTCCGCTGCCGTTTCGCCCTCCTGCTGTGCCATCCAATCTCCCGTTCTGGAAAGAGGGCGATCCCCCATGCGGCTTACGGGCAGCCCGTGGTCTGTGATGATTCGGTCTTCCAGACTGCGCACCGCTTCCCGGCGCAGAATGTTGACCTCCTTCAGAGAATAAAAGCCCATGCCGTCTGTATGGATTTCCAAACGCTCCGGGACAAAACAGGTCTCCCCCAGCTTTTGCAGCTGTTTTCGAAGATCTTCCTCCGTAATGGGACGGTTCTGAGCAGGTTCCACCAGATTTCCCACAACCTGGACCTGGCACCCTCCCATACCCATTTCCAGCCGGGCCGGCTCTCCGCAGACAAAAATGGCCCTCATCCATATACCCAGCCTTTTTTTCTGATCTATATACCTTTGTCTCAACTTGGACAGATATACTTCGTCGCCGCCGCTGTAGGAAGGACTGTCCAATGTCACCATCTCCCGGCCATTGTGCCTGAAATAGTACCCGTCCTGTCTCTGGCTGCGAATATACAGCCTGGAAAGGGCTTCCATATCCTGCTTTTCCACCTGAAACCGGCGCTGGGGATGAGCCAGACACCGGTCTAAATATTTTCGGTAGATGGCGGTCACCCCTGCAGCGTACTCCGGCCTTTTCATCCGCCCCTCAATCTTAAGAGAGTCTATGCCGCCCTTTACCAGTTCCGGGAGGTGCTCAAGAGCACACAGATCCTTCAGGCTTAAGGGGTAATATTCTTTCCTGTGTATGGCCCCACCGGGACTTTCTGTCTCATAAGCCAGCCTGCAGGGCTGCGCACAGCGTCCCCGGTTGCCGCTGCGGCCTCCCAGAATACTGCTGAACAGACAGGCGCCGGAATAGCAATAGCACATGGACCCGTGGACAAATGCCTCCACCTCCAATCCGCTGTCCTCCCTGAGTTCTACCAGTTCCGCCAGGGATAGCTCCCTGGCGGGCACCACCCTGGATACTCCCAGTTCCGAAAGCAGCGCCGCTCCCCTGGGCCCGGTAACGGTCATCTGGGTGCTGGCGTGGAGTTCCAATCCATGGAAATACTGCCGGATCACCCGCAATGCCCCCACGTCCTGCACGATCACGCCGTCCAGTCCCGCCTGGTAGAGGGGCTCCAGCTCCTCCACCAGTTCCGCCAGTTCCCGCTCCTTCATCAAAGTATTCACGGTCAGATAGCTCTTACAGCCGTACAGATGTCCGTAGCGGATGCATTCGATCAGATCCTCTCTGGAAAAATTATCCGCATAGGCCCGGGCTCCGAATCTTTCACCCCCCATATAGACAGCGTCCGCCCCTGCGTGAACGGCCCCGTAAAAGGCTTCCCGGTTGCCCGCCGGAGCCAGCAGTTCTATCTTTTTTCCACGATCTGTTCCCTGTTCCTGTCTTTCCATTCCTCTTCCCCATCTGTCCGTTTTTCAAGTTCGGATCCCCCTGAGCAGCCACAATCCCGACATTGACAAGACTTATATCTTTTCCTCATAAGAGTATCTTTTCTTCATAAGAATAGCTTTCTCTCACGAGAATAGTTTCCCTTCTTGAGAATAGCTTTCCCTCACAAAAATAACTTTCGCTCATAGAATAATAACTTTCCATCACTAAATAGCTTCCCCTCATAGAACAACTTCCCCTCACAAGAGAAAAGCTGCCCTACACCGGCAGCTTCTTGCTTTTATGTTCCTTCTCCAGCCTCTCGATCTGTTTGGCGTTTTCCCGCAGTTGTATCTCCATCTCTCTGGAATCCTTTTCCATGTTCTCCATCTTGATCTGGGAGGAGATCAGTTCGTGCTTTAAGTCATACAGCTCCTTCTCCTTGCTCTGCAATTCCTCCTCCAGCAGTTCAATCTGCCTCCTGGCCTTGAAGTAGTCATCCGCAATATTTAACTGCAACAGCACGCCCTGGGTGTCCAGCGGCTGTCTGCGGAAACTGTCCACCTTACTGTATTCGTTCACTTTGTTATTGATGTAGGAGGCCACCTTTTGCAGATACTCCTCGCTCTCATAACCGCTCAATGTAAAAACTTTTCCGCCGATGATTACCTCTGTATCTGTTTTGGAAGCCATATTCCCCACCCTTTCAATCGACAAATAACTACAATATATGCGTTCCTTTGTACTATAGGAACACAATATCTATTGTCTCTATTATATATCAGATCAGGCAGGCAGACAAGCCCATTCCGTTAATTTCCCAAATCTTTTCTATTTTTGGCAATTCCTGTCACAGGATGGGTTCAAGTCCCAGATGCCTGTAGGCGTACTCTGTCACCACCCGTCCCCTGGGGGTTCGGTTGATGAGACCGTTTTTCAGCAGGTAAGGTTCCACCACATCTTCGATGGTTCCCGCGTCCTCCCCGATGGCAGCGGCCAAGGTGTCCAGCCCCACAGGCCCCCCCTGAAATTTCTCAATCATGGTATTCAGAATGCCGCGGTCAATATGATCCAATCCCAGTTTATCCACATCCATCAGATCCAGAGCCTCCCGGGCCACGTCCTCTGTGATCCTGCCATCATATCTGACCTGGGCAAAATCCCGAACCCGCTTTAAGATCCGGTTAGCCAGCCTGGGAGTGCCCCGGCTGCGGCGTGCCAGTTCCACCGCTCCCCTGCTGTCGATCTCCACCCCCAGCACTTTGGCTGAATGTCGAATAATCAGTTTCAGTTCCTCCACAGAATAGAACTCCAGATGATGAATCATGCCGAATCGGTCCCGCAGAGGCGCCGTGAGAAGCCCCACCCTGGTGGTAGCTCCCACCAGAGTGAAACGTGGCAGATCCAGACGCACGGAACGGGCCGTGGGGCCCTTGCCGATCATCACATCAATGCAGTAATCCTCCATGGCGGGGTACAGCACTTCCTCCACCTGACGGCTTAAGCGGTGAATCTCGTCTACAAACAGCAGATCCCCTTCTTCCAGATTGTTCAAAATGGCGGCAAGTTCTCCTGGTTTTTCAATGGCCGGACCGCTGGTCACTTTCAGATGTACTCCCATTTCATTGGCAATAATGGAGGCCAAAGTAGTCTTGCCCAGACCGGGCGGGCCGTAAAACAGCACATGATCCAGTGCGTCCCCCCGCTGCTTTGCCGCCTCAATATAAATCTGCAAGGTCTGTTTTACTTTGGACTGGCCGATATAGTCCGCAAGTACTTGGGGACGCAGGGAACCTTCAATCTTTATGTCCTCCTCGGTCAGGTTGGTCTCTATCATTCTCTTAGCCATAGTTTTGTTGTCCGCTCACGTTCTTTCCCATTATTTTTACAGCCCTCTTGGGGCTGAGTCCATCATTGCTCCTCCCGGCCGTCTTAAAACAGTTTTTTCAGCGCCTGCTTTAACAGCACAGAGGAATCCAGAGACTCCGCCCCCTCTACCTGACTGACGGCCTTCATGGCTTCGCTCTGTCCATAGCCCAATGCTACCAGGGCTTCCACTGCCTCCCGCTTGCCGGGATGATCCGGCAGGTTCCCCGGCAAGCGGCCGCCTTCACAGGCCTCGGCTTCCCGGGAGAGATCGGCGGCTGCATAGTCCAGCTTGTCCTTCAGTTCCAGCACCAGCCGCTCCGCAGTTCGCTTGCCTATGCCGGGAGCTTTGGAGAGAGCCTTCACATCCTGGGCCAGGATGGCGAACCGCAGCTGATCCCCATCCATGGCGGACAGCAGCCCCAGGGCCCCCTTGGGGCCGATGCCGCTGACGGAGATGCAGTGCCTGAACATCTCCAGATCCCCTTTGGAGAGAAATCCATATAGCCAGAAAGCATCCTCCCGGACACTGGTGTATGTATACAGTCTGGCCTCCTGACCGATTCCCGGCATCCTGGCCGCTGTCTGGGCAGATATATGGACGTTTATACCCACGTCATGCACATCAATGACGCAGCAGTCCTCCGCTATATCCGCTACAATTCCTTTGACATAAGCAAACATACGCCCTCCTCCTGAAGCCTTCCGAACTGATTTCTACATTTTAGCACACTCGAACATATGTTTCAAGCATTTTTTAATCTTGTATCAGCCGAACATCATTTCTGTGAACTTTACCGTATACTCATCCCAGAATACCATGTCATGGATCCCCTTGCTCTCAATATAGGTATGGGGAACGTCAATGCTTTCCAGAAAGCGGTGGAACTCCCGGTTGTTTTCCAGCAGAAAATCCTCCGTGCCGCAGCTCATGAAAATCTCAGGGATTTTGCTCCCCCTCTCCTTCAGTTTGCGAACCAGTGTCTCAGGATTATTGTCGCTTTCCAGAACTTTGTCAAGATCGCCGAAGCATTCCCGATAATACTCGTAATTGGCCACAGGATTGTCATCACCCTCCTTCATGTGGGCGATCTTATGGACGATCAGCGCCGAGGACATGGCCGCCGCTTTGCCAAAATGTTCCGGATAGGCCAGCGCCGTGTGCAGCGCTCCAAAACCGCCCATGGACATTCCCATGATACAGGTTTCCTCCGTGCTCATGGCCAGTCCAAAGGTATTGCGGACATATTCTACCAGTTCCTCTCCCACAAAGGTGCAGTATTTGTGTCCTGTAGACAGGCCGTCCAGCCAGAACGCGTTCTCGCCGTTAGGAACCACCACTGCGAAATTGTATTTCTGCGCAATATATTCAGGAACCCAGTTCCCGGCGTCACCCGTGTAACCGTGCAGCAGAAAAAGAGTTCCTGTTTTCCGGGCGGTATAGGCCGTCTCTTCCCGGGGTACATCCCTTCGAATATCATTGGGAATATACATTTCAAAAGTGGTGTTTCTGTTCAAGGAATTTGCGTAAAAACGAACCCTGAAGTTTGCCATTATTATGTTCCTCCTTATTTTTGTTCCATTTTACGTTTGATTTCATGCTTCATTTTTGTTTGATTTTATGCATCATTTTATGTTTGATTTCATGCTTCATTTTATGTTTGATTTTATGTTTGATTTCATGCTTCATCTTATGTTTATTTTATGTTTCACTTTTATTTCATTCTGATTCATTCTTCTTCATTCGTTTTCCTTTTTCCGGAAAACCTGTTTATTCCCTCTCAGAGTTATTTTTGCCGGAGGATCCTGCGGTACACAATCAGAAAACACAGCAGATGCGCGCCGAAGGTCAGTCCCCAGCTGATGGGGTAGGATACATACAGCACTTCCAGACTGTGGTGCGCTCTGAACACCGTCATAATCCAAACCACCCGGAACAGACAGGCCCCGGTCAGGGATACCAGCATGGGCATCACGCCGTAGCCCATGCCCCGCAGAGCCCCCACCATCACATCCATCATACCGCAGAGGGCATAGGTGGTACAGATATAAAAGAGCCGCAGTACTCCGTACTTGATCACCTCCTGGTCCGGGGAGTAGAGCTTTAGCAAAGTACCCCCTGCCAGATAGACTCCGTTGCCCATGAGCAGTCCCACCGCAATGACGCAGCCCAGGCAGATCAGCAGAATCTTCCCGATCCGTCTGTACTGCCTGGCTCCATAATTCTGCCCTGTAAAGCTGATACAGGTCTGGTGCAGGGAATTCATGGATGTATATACAAAGCCTTCCAGATTCTGGGCCGCCGTATTGCCCGCCATGGCAATAGAGCCGAAAGAATTCACCGAGGACTGAATCAGCACATTGGAGACGGAAAACAGCGCCCCCTGCAGCCCTGCAGGCAGCCCAATGCCAATCATCTTGAACATCTTGTCTTTTACGATGCGCAGTTTTTTCAGGCACACCCGGTAATCGCTGTGAGTCCGCATCAGGCAGGCCAGCACCAGCAGGGCGGAGATGATCTGGGAGATAATGGTTGCCAGCGCCACCCCAGCCACGCCCATGGACAGGACGATTACGAAAAAGAGGTTCAGCACCACATTGATCACCCCCGCAATCATCAGAAAATACAGGGGCCTTCTGGTATCTCCCACTGCCCGCAGCACCGCGCTGCCAAAATTGTAGAGCATCATGGCAGGCATCCCCACAAAATAAATGCAGATATACAGCACGGCTTGATCAATCACATTTTCCGGGGTATCCATCAGCAATAACGCGGGCCGGGACAGGGCCAGTCCCACAAAAATCAGAGCTGTGCCGCTGACCAGGGAGGTCAGAATGGCGGTATGTACCATCTCTTCCAGTTCCTTCTTCTGCCCTGCCCCGTAAAATCTGGCCACCATTACATTGGTACCCACGGACAACCCCATAAACACGTTCACCAGCAGGTTGATCAGCGAACTGGTGGAACCCACCGCCGCCAGGGCGTCATTGCCTGCGAAACGCCCCACCACCACTATATCGGCAGCGTTAAACAGAAGCTGCAGGAGGCCCGACAGCATCAGGGGCAGGGAATACAGCAGAATCTTGGGCAGCAGAGCGCCGCTGCACATATCCATCTCATATTTGTTCTTTTTTACGGTTGTTTCTTCCATAAGATTCTCCAGGCTAAATTTTTTACCATCCATTGACCATTATACTATTCTTTTTCTTAAAAACAAGCGTCAGTGTAAAAAAATGGAAAGGCAGATATTCCCCGGCCTTTCCATCCCATATTACTTGTTGTTGATATAATTGATCAGACCCTCCGCAGCGATAATCTTCTGCATGAATTCCGGGAACGCCTGGCCCTGGAACCGGGTGCCTCTGGTGCGGTTGTAGATCATTCCGCTGTCAAAGTCTACCTCCACCTGATCCCCCGCCTCTATGCCTCTGCTGGCCTCCGGGCACTCGATGATGGGCAGCCCGATGTTGATGGCATTGCGGTAAAAAATCCTGGCAAAGGTCTCCGCTATCACACAACTCACTCCCGCCGCCTTGATGGCGATGGGGGCGTGTTCCCTGGAGGAACCGCATCCGAAATTTTTATCTGCCACGATAATATCGCCCTTTTGCACTCTCTTTACAAAATCCTGATCGATGTCCTCCATACAGTGGGTTGCCAGTTCCGCCGGGTCTGAGGAATTCAGATATCTGGCAGGAATAATTACATCCGTATCCACGTTGTCTCCGTAGCGGAATACAGTTCCGTTTGCTTTCATAATTTACCTCTTTTCTTTTTATTTCAACGCTTACTATTTTGAGTCTTACTCTCTTTAACACTTATTTTCTTTAATGCTTTTTTCTTTAATGCTTTTTTCTTTAATGCTTACTTTCTTTAACGCTTATTCCTTTAACGTTTACTTTCCTTAACGCTTATTTTCTTTAATGCTTATTTTCTTTAACGCTTATTTCCTTTGGCGCTTACTTCCTTTAACGCTCACTTCTTTTGGCGCATACTTTCTTAATGCTTCCTGCCTTAGCGTTCCCCATTCAACATCCTGCCATGCCATTGAAGGTTTTGCCTGAAGCCTTTCGTCCGTCAGCGCTTCCCTCCTACAACTGCTCCGGACTGGAAATCCGTCCCGTCACGGCGCTGGCGGCAGCCACGGCAGGGCTGGCCAGGTAGATTTCGCTGGTCACATGGCCCATGCGGCCCACGAAATTGCGGTTGGTGGTGGAGACACAGCGTTCCCCTTCCGCCAGAATGCCCATATAGCCGCCCAGGCAGGGACCGCAGGTGGGGGTGCTGACCACAGCCCCGGCCTGGATAAAGATTTTCAGCAGCCCTTCCTCCATGGCCTGCAGGTAGATGGCCTGGGTGGCAGGGATCACAATACAGCGTATTCCCTTCTGTACATGGCGGCCTCTGAGCACTTCCGCTGCTGTCCGCAGATCCTCCAGCCGCCCGTTGGTGCAGGAGCCGATCACCACCTGGTCGATAGCGATCTCCTCCTGAATCTCGTCGATGGTATGAGTATTCTCTGGCAGATGAGGAAAAGCAATGGTGGGACGCAAACTGCTCAGATCAATAGTGTACTCCTGTTCATAGACCGCGTCCACGTCGGCCTCATAAATCTTGTAAGGCCTGGCGCTGTGTTCCCTCATATAGCTTACAGCCTTGTCATCCACCGGGAAGATCCCATTCTTCCCCCCCGCCTCGATGGCCATGTTAGCGATGGTAAACCGGTCGTCCATGGACAGGCTGGCAACGCCCTCCCCCACAAACTCCATGGACTTGTACAGAGCGCCGTCCACGCCGATCATACCGATGATATGCAGAATCACGTCCTTGCCGCTGACCCACTTGGGCAGCTTGCCCGTCAGATTAAATCTGATGGCAGCCGGTACTTTGAACCAGGCTTTGCCAGTGGCCATGCCCGCCGCCATATCCGTGCTGCCCACACCGGTGGAAAACGCGCCCAGCGCCCCGTATGTACAGGTATGGGAGTCCGCGCCGATGATCACATCCCCCGCCACTGTCAGCCCTTTCTCAGGCAGCAGCGCATGCTCTATACCCATCTCTCCCACTTCAAAGTAGTTGGTAATTTCATTTTTGCGGGCAAACTCCCGCACACATTTGCAGTGCTCTGCGGATTTGATATCCTTATTGGGCACAAAATGATCCGGCACCAGGGCGATCTTATCCTTATCAAACACCCCCTGGGTTTTCATCTTGTCCATCTCCTTGATGGCTACCGGGCTGGTAATATCATTGCCCAGCACCAGGTCGAGATTGGCCTCGATCAACTGGCCCGCTTCCACTTTCTCAAGGCCCGCCGCAGCCGCCAGAATCTTCTGCGTCATTGTCATTCCCATCGCGTATTCCCTCCTGCTTCCATGTCTTTCACTGTGCTTTCTTTCGTGTCTGCCTATATCCTATCATACATTTTGCTATTCTTCAAATATATATAATTTATATTTTTCATAACTTGTAGTTATGCCGCTCTCCCCAATGAGGGCTGGTGCGAGAGTCTACCGATTTTCAGCCAAAAACAACGATACCTTGCTTTGAATTATCCGGCAGGTATCCGCCAGGTCTTTTGCCCCTGCGAAATAGCCGGACGCTTCCTCCCCAATCATGTTGCGAATCTTCTGATTTTCCAGGGTATCAATCCGTGCATACTCCAGCAGGGGTAATTGCTTCTCCCGCTGTTCGTCACTCATCTGGGAAAACCATTCCAGTTCCTCCTCTTCCTCCCCGTTTTCGGCTTGGATCTCCGACTGTTTCCGATACATCATTTTACCGTCTTTTGTATAGGCATACTGTTCATCCGCCGCACGGGCCAGGCTATCCGCATAGGCTTCCTTCTGCGTATAATAATGATCTCCACCCTGGGAACGGCTCTGCAGATCGTATTCCCAAAAAGCATAGGCCCCCTCTTTACAACCGCTTCGGCTGAGAATCCCCAGTCCGTCTCCCTCAAGAAAATAGCAGGGAGTACCGTCCAGGCTGGGGTATCCCTTATATACCAACGGCTCGCCATACAGATTCTCCCAGGCATTACAGCTGGAAAAGCCACCGATAACATTTTGTTCCAGGACAGGTTTTTTCTCTTCCAACTGCTTGCTCCAATCCTCCCAATGTGCCGCGCTGTCCGTTGTCAATCCGCCAATGCGCTCCATCAGCTTCTGAAATTCTTCCCCCTCAAAATCACATGTTCCGGCGTCCCGGTCCAGATATGCGTCCAGCGTCCCTCTCAGACAGAAGTCCAACACATTTTCCCGGGTCATCCCCTCTTTCGTCACCGCATCCGGGTGCTGCTCCAGCCAGTCCAGCAATTCCTCTACAGTCCATCCGGGCTGCTCCCCCAGGTCTGAGGCTCTTCCCATGAGGGTTTCCACATAAAATACAGGAGTAATACTGTACAGGGCGTCTCCGCTGGCGTAACATTCCAGCGCCTGTTCCAGATAGTCCTCCCGCTTTATCTGTTCGGACCGGGCAATATAGGGCGTCAAATCCTCCAGATAACCCCTGGTCAAATAGCGCTCCATATCCTCACAGGCAGTAAAGGAAATCAGGTCGGCGCTCTCCGCTGCCAGCAGCCGGGTATTAAGACACATATAGATTCCTTCCTGTATATCAAACTGCGTAGCCCCGGAAGAATATTGCAGACCCGCCAGGGATACCTGCTCTATCACCACCCTGTAATCTCTGCTTTGCCGGTTAAATGCCGCAACGATCTGATCCGCGTCAACAGGTTTGATGCCGGCTACCAGCCAGGTGAGGATCTGTTTTCCGTCCTCTGTCGCCCTTTCTCCTGTTGTCTCTTTCAGCCGGGCCATCTGTATGGGCTTGTCATAGGAAAGGATCTCCCAGCTCACCAGCCTCACTTCGCCGGTTGAAGCTGCCGCCATGGCCTGTATCTGCTCTTCTGTCAGATCATGCGGCGCAAGTTCCGTCAACTTTTCCCCCCGCTGTTTTTGAGGAGAAAAAGAATATAGATTACCGTTGTCCAGGAACAACAGGTTTCCTTCACTGCCCGGCCCCAGGCGCCCGCTGCCAGGTATGGATAGTTCCCCCTCAAGCCTGCATTCCCGGAACCCCACTGCGGCCAGCACAGGCTGCGCTCTCTGTCCGTCCCGGTAAGTCACATAAACATCCCCCGCCGGGACGGCGCAAATATCAATATAGCATTCACCCGGGCAGGAAATAGCGCCCTGGTAAACACCCTCTGGGTCAAATATCAGCAGCTGTTCCGCGCACAGGGCAAAAAAACCACCGTCGCCGCCCTGGGCCAGATCAATGGCCATCTGTTCCCGGGATTCCCTTTCATAGGGCCTTTTCCACAACGGACTGCCCTCCCGGGTATAGGCGGCCAGAAAAGGAACCCCCGTTTCTTCCATACCCGCCAACAGCAGAAACCGCTCTCCCCCTGTTTCCTCTGCCAGAGTTACCGCCTCGATATAGCCATCTTTCAACTGTATAATCTGTTTGAGAGGCTGACTCTGCTCCCACAAAGATACCCCACCTATTTCGGTGGGGCTGCCTTCTGTCTTGTCCACATAATACAAAAAATCTTCTGTCAGTACAAAAGAATTTGAGAGGGGCTGACGCTCCGGCGTTATGCCTGTATCCCAGATTTCCGCTATGTATGACTTTGTTTCTCCGTCTGCATCTATGGACAGGAAATTCTCACTTTCCCAAACACTGGGTGTCTCCTCTTTCCCACATCCTGCCAGCAAAACAGCCATACATATAATGCACCAACAAAACTTTTTCACGCCGCGCCTCCAACTCTTTGCGTTTAATAGATTACAGTTCAATTAGATAAGCCTATTCATTTAAATTAATTTTTTCATGATGCTCTTTAGGAGAATTCTTATCCACCCACACAGTCTCTGCACCACAGGCGCATCTTTGGAGATATCTATCATAATACATATAGGTATGGCAAAGATATTTTCCATCGTGGTTATGAATTGTTGCTGTTCCCGGTATCATATCAATACCCGCGCTTCCTACCGTACTGAAGCTGTGATTACCTCCGCAAATGGGGGTACCCGCATCAACGACTATAGCGTTTCCCAGCAAAAGAAAACTCCCCAAAGCAAATCCAATTATTTTGCTTCCAAAATTTTTACCTATCTTAATACTCCTCTCTTTTAACGCAATATAATCAAGCGATATAAATCCGGATTCATTCTTTCTTATAACATTCGTTGATATTTCAATGCTATATTGAATATATATCCATAATTATATCAGACATATCATAACTTGTAATACTACTTTTGTCAAGTTTTTGTTTTTCTGTCACATGATTTCTATAATTAAAATCTATATTTTGTATTACTATTTTACACCAAGAAAACTTTTAACCTTGTCACACCCCCAGATTATGTTATAATACCCTTGTGGAAAACAAAATGCAGATTTATCGTAAATTGCGGCAAACTAAGCAATTCATAATTTATTCCGGAGGTTCCTGCTATGAATTCACTCAACCTGTACCACATCTTCTATACTGTGGCCCAGTGCGGCAATATTTCCGCCGCCGCCAGGAAGCTGTATATCAGCCAGCCCGCCGTAAGCAAGTCCATCTCCCGCCTGGAGGAGTCTTTCTCCTCTCCTCTGCTGGTCCGCAGTTCCCGGGGCGTGACCCTCACGGAAAACGGCAGGCTCCTCTACAAACAGCTGGAGACGGCCTTTCAGGCCATCCGTCAGGGAGAAGAGATGATCAGTCGAAACGATCTGCTGGGGGCGGGCAGCCTGTCCATGGGCGTCAGTGCCACCCTGTGCAAATATGTGCTGCTTCCCTGCTTACAGGACTATATAGCGGAGAATCCCTATGTGAAAATCTCCCTGTCCTGCCAGTCCACTCACGAAACCATCACTGCCCTGGAAAACGGCACGCTGGAACTGGGCCTGGTGGGGGAAAGCGAACGCCTGGAGGGAAGCCGCCTCACCTTTCTGCCCATCCGGGAAATCCATGATATCTTTGTATGTTCTCCCGACTATCTGCGCAAGCTCCACACCCGTCCGGAGGAGAACAATCAACAGGAAATCCTGACCCAGGGAACCTTTCTGCTGCTGAACAAGGACAATGTAACCCGCCAATATATCGACAGACATATGCTTCTGCAGGGCATCTCTGTGGAACACAAGATCGAAGTGTCCACCATGGACCTGCTCATCGACTTTGCCCGCATCGGCCTGGGAATCGCCTGCGTCATCGGCGAGTTTGTCCGGGAAGAACTGCAAAAAGGCTCCCTGATGGAATGTTCCATCAGAGAGCCTATCCCTCCGCGCCGCATCGGTTTCGCCTACCCCAGATCCGTCAAACCCTCGGCCGCCATGAGCGCGTTCCTGGCGCGGCTGGTTCCCCGGGAGTTTCCCTGAAATATAGAGGGCCGGCAGAAGGCGATGCGATGCCATCGCCATCTCATGCGCACAGCAATTATTCTTCAGGAAAGAGGCTGGCTCTGCTCCCGCACCCAGGTGGTGCTGGCAGTAAACAGATCCCCGTCCACCGTCACGGAAAAATGTCCTCCCATCAGTTCCGTAAAGCTGCGGACAATGGCCAGGCCCAGGCCGCTGCCCTCGGTATTGCGGGAGGCGTCCCCTCTGACAAAACGTTCCGTCAGTTCCTCGGCGCTCACCGTGATCTCCTGCTCCGTGATATTCTTCAGACGCACAGTAACTTCCTGTTCTGTCTGCTCCAGATCTACATAGATCCGGGTGCCTTCCATGGCGTACTTAATTATATTTCCAAACAGATTCTCATAGATCCGATAGGCTTTTTGACTGTCCAGCCGCACCACCACCTTCTCTTCCGGCAGCCGCATACGCACGGCCAGATTTCTCTCCTCCAGCCGGTCCTCCTGCTCGAATTCCACCTGTCGCAGCAGATTCACGATATCCACATCCACCAGATTCAAGGTAATATTCTTGCTGTTGGCCTTGCTGACCTCAAATAAATCCTCAATCAGCGCTTTCAGCCGCAGGGATTTCTGCTCCAGTATCTGCAGATACTGAATCCTCTGCTCCTCGGTGACATTGGCCTCCTTCAACAGATTCACATAGGTGATAATCGCTGTCAGGGGGGTCTTTAAATCATGAGATACATTGGTAATCAATTCCGTCTTCATGCGCTGGCTCTTCACCTCCTCCGCCACGGCTTTTTGAAATCCCTCTTCGATTCGATAAATCTGGGGCTTAAAGGGCTCAAACACACCCAGGTGCTCCGTTATCTTCACATCCAGATTGCCGTTCGCAATTTCATTGGCGGCCCGCAGCAGAATACTGTATTTTTTCTGCAGATCACTGATATATTTTTTTATCACAAAATACAGCAGCAGGGTGTAGATCAGCACCCCAAACCAACCCGCCACCCACATGGTACAGAGCAGCAATACCACGATCCCGTTGATAACCAGCAGCCGGATCACCTGCCTGCGGGAATCCCTGGTGATATCCAGATTCACCAGGGTCTGATAGTAACGCCGGATCCGTTCTGTGCACCAACTCCAGACCCGGGAGCACACCATGCGCTTATGCAGATATCCCCGGACGCCCAGTCTGCGGGTCTCCCCCAGACAGCAGCCCGCATACCAGGCGGCAAAAAGCAGTCCAGTTACCGCCGCCAGATTCAACCCGTAGGCCAGTATGTCTGCCCAGGTCCACCACTCAGTACGGAGATAATAGGCAGGATTATTGGTAATATAGAGACTGGATGCCCACTGCAATACCAGGGGAGCCGCCACCAGAGGCAGCGCCAGGGTTCCCCCAATCACCGCCTCTGCCGGAGCGCGCCGAAAGTGCCTTAAAAGCCTTTTTTCTTCCCTGCGGGGATTTCCATAAAAAAATCCCCAGCCCCAGAGCACCGCCGCAAGCAACAGGAATATCCCCTGCAGACCGTCATATTCATATTCCCTGTAAACATCCATAAAATCGTTTTGCGCCCGATAATTGCTCACCAGAGTTTCCCACTGACTTCGTTTAATGCCGTAGATAACGGTGCAGTTTTTGGGGCCGCCATAGCCACGGACGCGCTCCTCCAGCTGATTTAGAAAAGAGGAATCCGAACATGCGTCCCCCACATAGGCGTACTGCTCCCCCGTGATCCTGAATGCTTCAGGCACATAACTTGCCAGGTTCGTCACATAGCTCCCGTACAATCCCCGGCGAAAGCCGTCATAAAGGGTCCTGGTCAGAGTGTTGACATCGCTGTCCAAAGCCGCTTTCACCAGCAGATTACCCCCATCGTCATAATCCATCTGAAACCAGACCGAGTATTCCTCCTTGGAAAAGTCCTTTCCCTTTTCGGTCTGCAGAGTATTGGTGACAATAGTCCCTGTTTGATGATCCTGCATCCAATAGTCGAAGGCGCCCATCTTCTCCTGCATATTCTGGCTCAGATTCTCCAGACATTCCCCCAGATAGGCATATACATTGGTGAGAGATTCCCGCATTACCCCTTCCCAGAGCCATTGTACGTCCTCCAGGCCGGCCTCTGTCTCCTCCCGGGCAGCCGTTGCGCCGCCATCGGAGCCGATTTCTTCTTCCACAATATATCTGCCCTGACTGATCAGGAACTCGCTCAGTTCAAGGTTCCACGCATCCTCATCGTAGACGCCATACAACTGGTCAAAGGTGAGATGCCTGCCGTTAACTGCGTTATAAAGATCGCGATAAAGCACATAATTGTAACGGTTACAGGCGCCCAAGCCGCCGTACAAATCCGTCACGGAAGGCTCCGTCCGATAGATTGCGGAGATATCCATATAGCGCGTAAACAGGATTAACGCGCCTGCCAGGGACAGTGCCGTACCCAGCCGCCATATGTTCTGCCACTTTTTCTTCTTTTTTTGTGCAGGGTCCACATTCAACTCGGGAATCCCCTGTATCCCCGGCTGCACGACCTCCGATTTCCGTTTTTTCCCCATATTTACCTCTTGATTTCCCTATTGCTTTTCCATCTTGTATCCCACGCCCCAGACCACTTTCAGGTACTTGGGGTTCTTGGGATCTATCTCAATTTTTTCCCGGATATTCCGCACATGAACCATAATTGTGTCCGTGTTGACAGCCTTCTCGTTCCACACCCGCTCATAGATTTCATCTGCGGAGAAAACCCGACCGGGGTTCTTCATCAGCAGTTGTACAATCTTGAACTCCATGGGAGTCAGCTTCACAGGCTCCCCGTCCACCGTCAGTTCCACGCTGTCCTCATTCAGTTCCAATCCGCCCAGGGTATAGATATGCTCTCTGGCCGCGCCGCCCACGGCGCTCATATACTTGCTGTAACGGCGCAGATGGGAATTCACCCGGGCCAGCAGTTCCAGCGGGGTAAAGGGCTTGGAAATATAATCGTCCGCCCCCATATTCAGCCCCATGATTTTATCCACTTCCTCGGACTTGGCCGACAGCATCAGCACCGGAAACTCATATCCCAGATCCCTGGTTTTCATCAGCATGGTAATTCCATCCATCACCGGCATCATCACATCCAGAATCACCAGATGCAATTCCCTGCTCTTTACAATCTCCAATCCTTCCTGGCCATTGGCCGCCTGAAATACCTGATACCCCTGGTTGCGCAGGTAAATCTCTATTCCCTGCCGAATCTCTCTGTCGTCCTCCACCACCAGGATGCTGTACTCTTGCTGATTCATTCCCATTACTCTCCCTTATCATTCATTTGCAGGCAGAGTCAAACGCTCTCTGATGACTCCCATGGTTCAGCCCGACAGGCGCTCCCCGATGACTCCCCCAGTTCAGCCTGGCAGGCGCAGACGCTCCCGCAGATCCCGGAACACATGGATCTGGGCGTTTGCCTGTGTCATGGCATACTGCCTACAGGTATCAGTATATATCTTCACGGCTTTTTCCGCAACTGCATCTTCCCGATATTGGAGCGCCGCCTCAAATGCGCCGGTCCGCAGGCCGTCCCGCAGGGGTTCATTCTGCAGCACCCGCAGAAGCTGTTCCGTGAAAGTCTCTTCCTCCTCCGGGCACAGGTAACCGCTGACGCTGTCCTCCACCAGATCCTCCACTCCCGACGCCCGCAGGGCCACCACAGGGGTCCTGGCCGCCATGGCTTCCAGGATCACGATTCCCTGGGTCTCCGTCTTGGAAGCGAACACAAAGCAGTCCGCAGACGCCATATGGGCCGCGATCTCCCGGTTGGGCAGGCATCCCAGAAAGCAGATCTGCTGACGGATGTCAAGTTGTTCACACAGATCCATAAACTCTTCCTTCTGAGGGCCGTCTCCGATAACCATCAGTCGGAAATCCGGCAGAAACTGTTTCAGACGGGCCATGCACCGCAGCAGAAAAGGCACATTCTTTTCATGTCCCAGGCGGGACACCGTGACCAGCAGAGGCATCTGCCCGCCTCCATATTGCTGCCGGATCGCCCCCACTGCCCGGGAATCCGCCCTGTAACTCTCTCGGGGCAGACCTGTGGGCAGCACGGCCAGATCCGCCTGGCAGTTGTAAGTATAACCATACTGAGAGCGGAAAACCCTCTTCATTCCCTCCGTGGGAGCGATGACAGTGTGGCATCGCCGCATAAAACCGCTGAGAAACCAGGGCGCCAATTCCTGCTTAATGGCCTTGCTGCCCCGGTAGCGGAGCCGTCCCAGCAGATTATCTTTTCTCGCTCCCTGACTCAGCCAGTGGATGGGGCCCGCATAATCCAGATACTGCTCATACTGGGTGTGGTAGGTATATACCAGCGGGATATTGTATTTCTGAGACAGACGGGCCGCCACCCTGCCGATGAGCACCGGGTGATGTACATGGATCACATCGAACTCCTCCCGGGCAAAAGTTTCTTCCAGCACCGGGTCCAGGGGATTGGGCAATACGGTATCGCTGTAAAAATGCTGACTCAGGGTGCTGTAGCGCACCACATCCTCCTCCGGCTCCTGTTCGTTCCCCAGATGCTTATATTTGGGGGCGAACACCACCACCCTGTGTCCCTGCGCCCGCAGCGCCTCCGTCAAGCGCTCAATGGAGATGGGTACCCCGCCGATATAAGGTTTGTAGTTGTTGGTCATCATGGCTATTTTCATATATGTCTCCCCTCTGTCTGATTCCATAGCTTTGTCCCGTTTCCTGTTTCACATTTCCTGCCTGAACTCTCTGGTGCATCCCGTCGGCAGGCCGCGCTCTAAGTTCCCTTCTCTGTTTCATTCTTATGGAAGGAGGCGTCAGGCGGCTGCCAGCCAGCCCAGCACCTGTTCCCCGCAAAAATATCCCGCACCCACAAAAAGCAGATTCCAGAGAAAAATTCCTATTGTGGAGCATACCACATACTGGCTGAGCCGCATCCGAAACACTCCGGCAGGGATGGATACCAGCGTGCGGATCATGGGAATCAGCTTTGCGGCGATCAGACCCATGCCGCCCTTTTCCTGCACCCAGTTCAGATATTTTTCTATGGTGGGCCTTTGCTTCGGGAACTTGTTCATATATTTTTCCAGAAAGAACCGCCCGCCGGTAAATCCCAACACGTACAGCACCATACTGCCCAGCAGCCCCGCCGCCACCGTGATGACCATCACCCAGGGAAAGGATATATTGCCGCCTGCCGCCATAATTCCCGCCAGGGGCATAATGATCCCGGCCGGGAACCCCGGCAGATTCATATACTCCAAAAATACCAACACAAAGATGGCGATTGTGCCATACCTTGTAAATACATCTATAATTGCCGCATAGTCCATTTCTTCTTCCTCCTGATTATAGTTCCACAGATTCCCGGACAGCACACATGCCCCGTGATCCATGTTTGTCCGCCTGTGCATCGTCAGTTTCAGTCAACCTTACACAAGTCCACTTGAAAGTTTCCTGCAAAATCCATATATTTCGCCGCCAGGGTATAGGTGTCGTCATAACTCATGGTCAGGTATGTGACCAGTTCCTTTGCCTGATCCAATTCCGTTATCCGATTTCCCGCCGAGTCGTACAAGACTATATCCAGGTCCCCCTTCTCCACATTGGACGCAAAGTAAAACCGAATCCTGTCTCCTTCCCCGGCCCAGAAAGACAGGGTGGAAATATTTGTCACCGGATCGAAAAAGGAATGGTTGATATTGCCCAATCTCTCCGGACGGGACAGAAACCACAGGGCCGCCGCCACAGCCGCCATCCCGATACCTGTCAATACCAGTAGCACCTGCTTTCTCATTGTTCTTCACATCCTCTCCGCCTCCTGGCCGCAATATAAGTTCTATCGCTTTCTGAGGATAGTATAAGCCGTCCTTCTGAAGTTTTCTGATATGGAAATCCGAAGATTTTCTAAAGAAAGGAAAAAGATTCAGATAAGCATAAAAAAAGACAGCCGGAGCAAAATTGCCATGCCCCGGCTGACAGATTTAAACAAAATTTATGGTGTTGCAGATTCCCGATCCATAGCCGGCATCACAGGCTGCCGTCGTGGCGCACCAGTTCCAAGTCCTCGTCCTTCTTGACCACCACACCGATAAAAGGCAGGGCGCCGCGTATACGGTCCGCGCTGATGCCTCCTATCTGCAGGGCATTGACCCAGTCAATCAGTTCCGAGGTGCTGGGCTTCTTGCGAATGTCACGGATCCCCCGGATATTGTAGAATACTTCCATGGCATTTTTCAGCAGATGTTCCTCCACATCGGGAAAATGTACCCGCACAATCTCCTCCATCAGTTCTTTAGAAGGGAAATCAATATAGTGGAAAATACAGCGGCGCAGAAAAGCATCCGGCAGTTCCTTCTCCGCATTGGAGGTGATAATCACAATGGGGCGGTGTTTAGCCTTCACCGTGCGCTTGGTTTCATTGATATAGAACTCCATCTGATCCAACTCCCACAGCAGATCATTGGGAAATTCCAGGTCGGCCTTGTCGATCTCGTCGATGAGCAGCACCACCTGTTCCTCGCTGTCGAATGCCTCTCCCAGCTTGCCCAGCTTGATGTATCGGGCGATATCATCTACGCCTTCCACCCCGAACTGTCCGTCGTACAGACGCTGAATGGTGTCGTACACATAGAGCCCGTCCTGAGCCTTGGTGGTAGACTTGATGTTCCAGATAATCAGCCGCTTGCCCAGCGCCTTGGCCACCGCTTCCGCCAGCATGGTCTTGCCCGTGCCCGGCTCTCCCTTGATCAGCAGCGGCTTTTGCAGCGCCATGGCAATGTTCACACTGGCCATCAACTCCTCGCTGGCCACATATTCTCCGGTTCCCTGAAAAGTATTTGTGTTTTCACTCATCGAACTTGTTCTCCTGTTTTTTATTTCCCGCCAAGTTGGCTAAATCAATACTATATAACTTGAAAAATGTCTACTAACATGTTACGATATTCTCCATGGAAAAGCAAGTACATAACCATAAAATTTCGGGAACATGCGGAACTCTAAATCAGAAAGGTTGAAAACATATGACCACAAGCAGAAAATCCATCCCTATTTCTTTCGAAGTATTCCCGCCCAAAAAGGACGGGGAATTCCAGACGGCTTTCGCCACATTGGACAAACTGGGGGCGCTGGCTCCCGCCTTTATCAGCGTGACCTACGGCGCGGGAGGCAGCAACTCGGGAAAAACAGTGGAGATCGCCTCTTACATACAGAACCGGCTGCGCCTCCCCGCCCTGGCTCACATCACCTGCGTGGGCAGCAGACGGGAGGCCCTGCGGAACGTGCTGGCTGCGTTAAAAGATGCCGGTGTAACTCATGTGCTGGCCCTGCGGGGAGACCGTCCCCGGGATATGACGGATGAGCAGTTTGCCGCCCGGGACTTTGAGCACGCCAGCGATATGATCGCCTTCCTGAAAGAACTGGATCCGGAATTGCACATCTCCGCCGCCTGCTATCCGGAGAAACATTACGAATGCTTCAGCATGCAGTCTGATCTGGGCTACCTGAAATTAAAACAGGACGCAGGAGCCGGGGATCTGATCAGCCAGATGTTTTTTGACAATGACTATTTCTATGAATTTCTGGAAAAAGCACGTCGCAGGGGAGTTACCCTGCCCATACACGCAGGGATTATGCCCGTGACCAGCGCCAGCCAGCTGGGCACCAGCATCTCTCTCTCCGGAGCCACCATTCCCAAGGCTTTCGCCGACATGATCGCCCGGTACGGGGATTCGCCGGAGGACATGCGCAAAGCGGGGATCGATTACGCCATTCGCCAGATCATCGACCTGAAGCAGAACGGCGTGGACGGTATTCATATCTATACCATGAATAAACCCAAGATGGCGGCGGAGATTATGGAAGCCATATGCCCCCTGTAATCTGGGGGACTGTCCGCCAAAAAGGCTGTTGCAGGATATATTGTGAAGAGCCCTTATCCAGCAACAGCCTATTTTATATTTCCTGTTTCTCAAAGCATTTCTGCCTTACTCCTCTTCCCAAAGAGCGTCGGACACTTCAATCTTCCGATCCCGCAGCATCAGTTCTCTCACGGCTACATCCGCGGGTTTGCCCTCAAAAAGAATGGCGTTGACCTGCTCGATAATGGGAAGCTGCACGTCATACTTCTTGGCCAGTTCCATGGCGGCCTTGGTACTGTACACCCCTTCCACCACCATCTGTACCTCCTCCATGGCCTGCTCCATGGTCTTGCCCTGGCCGATGAGGATGCCTGCCCGACGGTTGCGGGAATGCATGCTGGCGCAGGTCACGATGAGATCCCCGATGCCCGTAAGGCCGCAGAAGGTCTCAAAACGCCCTCCCATGGCCGTTCCCAGACGGGCGATTTCGGTGATGCCCCGGGTGATCAGAGCTGCCTTGGTATTGTCCCCATAACCCAGACCGTCCGCAATGCCCGCCGCCAGCGCCACTACATTTTTTAAGGAGCCTCCCAGTTCAATGCCCAGCACGTCCGGGCTGGTGTAAACCCGAAACACCTCGTTCATGAACAGATTTTGAATATATTCCGCGTCGGAGCGTTTTCCGGCCCCCACCACGATGGTGGTGGGAATTCCCCTGCCTACCTCCTCCGCATGGGAGGGACCTGACAACACCGCCACCCGGGCCTGGGGGATCTCCTGCTCCGTGATCTGGGCCTGGGTCATCAGCGTGTGCTCCTCGATGCCCTTGGCCACATTGACGATGCGTTGGCCCGGGGCCACATGGGAACAGAGCCTGGCCGCCGTCCTGCGGGTAAAGCTGCTGGCCACCGCCATCACCAGCAGATCGGCTCCCTCCACAGCTTCCCGATCCTCCAGGGTAAAACGAATATCTTCCGCCAGTTTCACGCCCGGCAGCATCTTGTGCTCATGCTGCGTCTGCAGCATCTCGATCTCCTTCTCCAGAGCGGACCATACCGTAATCTTATGTCCGTTCTTGTGTAACAATACCGCCAGGGCGATTCCCCAGCTGCCTCCGCCAATCACCGTAACTTTTGCCATAGCCTACACCCCTCCCCTTTCCTTCTCAGAATTCCTTCTCAGAATTTTCTTTCCCACAGGCCAATCTCTCGCCGCACCCGCATCGCTTTTACCCGAAGGGGGCACAACCGGGAAAGACGCCTCAGTGCCCCTCGCTCTCCTGGCCGGCCTGGTGGCCGCTGCCGTCCTCCACCTTATTCTTTTTGGTCAGATAGGTCTTGCGCTCCGTGCCATGAAGGAGCCGCCCGATATTTTCCCGGTGCTTCCAGAAAGCCAGCGCCGTCATGCAGCCAAAGAGAACATACATCTCCACCAGCTGCCCCTGGGTCATCTCCGCAAACAGCCCCATCTGTCCGCTGATCACCAGCTGGATGATCAGCAGCGTATACACCAGCAGGGAGCCCAAAGATACATAGTGGGTGGTAAAAAAAGCAGCAAAGAAAACCACTACGCCTGTCACCACAAACCAGGGATGAAAAGACAGCACCATGCCCGCAGTGGCCGCAATCCCCTTTCCTCCCTTGAAATGCATGTAAAAAGGATAATTGTGGCCCAGAATCGCCCCCGCCCCGGTGTAGAGACACAGCAGATAGATAATGGAATGATAGCTGCCGCCAAAAAGCAGCCGCACCAGCCACACCGCCGCCATACATTTCAGGCAGTCTCCGGCAAAAACGATGAGCCCCGCCTTGGTGCCCAGCACCCGCAATGCGTTGGTAGTGCCGGAATTGCCGCTGCCGTGCTGGCGGATGTCAATTCCATGGGCCTTACCATAGAAATAGCCGGTCTGAAACAGGCCAAAAACATATCCGATCAGCAAACATATCACCCTTATCATGATTCTTTTTCCTTTCGTTCCCTGATGATGAACCGCAGCGGGGTGCCTCTGAAGCCAAAGGTCTCCCTGATCTGGTTCTCAATATATCTGGTATAGGAGAAATGCATCAGCTCCTTGTCATTTACAAATATCACGAAAGTGGGAGGCTTAACCGCCACCTGGGTGATATAATACAGCCTCAGCCGTCTGCCCTTGTCTGTGGGAGGCTGCTGCAGGGCCACCGCCTCCGCCATGATCTCGTTGAGCACGCCGGTGGCCACCCGCATGGCATGGTTCTCGCTGACCATGTCGATGGTCTCAAAAAGTTTGGGAAGCCGCTGTCCTGTTTTGGCGGAGATAAATACCAGTTCCGCATACTGCATGAAGGAGAGAGTGTTCCGCACCTTTTCCGTAAAACGGTAGATTGTCTTGTCATCCTTTTCCAGGGCATCCCATTTGTTGACCGCGATAATAACCGCCTTGCCCCTGTCATGGGCAATCCCTGCGATCTTGGCGTCCTGTTCCGTCACGCCCTCCACCGCGTCAATCACCAGTACCACTACATCGGCCCGCTCCACCGCGCCCACGGTGCGGATGATCATATACCGCTCCAATTCCTCTTTAATCTTGTTTTTGCGGCGCAGTCCCGCTGTGTCGATAAACACATATTCCCGGTCTGCGTAGGTGATTTCCGTGTCCACCGCGTCCCGGGTGGTGCCTGCGATATCCGACACAATCAGCCGGTTCTCCCCCAGCAGCTTGTTGATAATGGAAGATTTGCCCACATTGGGCTTTCCCACGATGGCCACCCGGGTGCGGTCATCCTCCTCCTCATCCCCGTCCTGTTTCGGGAAATGGGAGACCACTTCCTCCAGCATGTCGCCCAGTCCCAGCTTATTGGCGGCGGAGACCGGGTGGGGGTCTCCGATCCCCAGATTGTAGAACTCATACACATCCGCCATGTATTTCTCAAAGCTGTCCACCTTGTTCACCACCAGCACCACGGGCTTTTGACAGCGGCGCAGCATGTCTGCCACCTTGGAGTCCGCATCCTGCAGCCCCTGACGCACATCCACCAAAAAGAGAATCACGTCCGCCGTATCCATGGCGATCTGGGCCTGCTCCCGCATCTGGGACAGGATAATGTCTTTGCTCTCCGGCTCGATGCCGCCGGTGTCAATCAGGGTGAAATTGTAGTCCAGCCAACTGGCATCTGCATAGATCCGATCCCGGGTAATACCCGGTGTATCCTTCACAATGGAAATCTTTTCCCCGGCCAGGGCGTTAAACAGGGTGGATTTGCCCACATTGGGCCTGCCCACCACCGCTACAATGGGTTTTCCTCTTCTATTTTCCACTTAAAATGTACCTCTTTCCTTTGTCTCCAAACCACTCCAATGCCTGCCCAGCACCGCATTGATAAAGTCACATCCGCTTGATTTTACAATATTAATCTCCGCTTGTAAAGAGTTTTTCATCTCCTCCACCGTCAAATCGTCCAAAAACACGGATTCGCCGCTGCGCAGCACATTCTGAGGCAGAAGCAGCCGGCTCCCCAGAGGTTTTCCCTTAAGCTGGGCCAGGATGTCCTGTCCCGTCAGCAGACCGGACACTGTGATCCTCTCCCCGAAAAAGTCATTGCGGATAGCATATACATGGATCTCCAGCCCCGGAAAGTCCTCCATCATCTCCCGGGCCATCTGCTTTATATAAGGATAGGCCAGCCTGCCCGTGGCCATGGAAAGCTCTTCCTGTACCGTCAGGTCTGGAATCTGCCTTTTCAGACGCAGTTCCTCCCGTCCCCGGGCAAACTCATCCAGAAGCAGCCGGGTCATGCCTACGCCGTTTTCAAGCTGTAAATATCCGTCATACCGCTCTTCCCCGGGAAGCTCCTCCCCGGCCAGGATATACCACTCGTCGCTGGCATGAATAAAATGAGTCCCCTGCTCTTTATACAGCTTTTCCTGCCAGCCGTGGATGATCCGCAGCACCTCCCTGGCATCCTCCCGTTCAAAGGGTTCCAGAGGATACAATCCCTCCCGGTATCTGGTCAGACCCACCGGCACCACGGAAACGCTCTCCAAACAGGGGAGGTACCGGGTCAGCTGGGATATGCTGTACTCCAGTTCTGCGCCGTCATTGACTCCCTTGCACAACACAATCTGCCCGTTCATGGTGATCCCGGCTTCATAGAGCCTGTCCACTTTCCCCAGGGCCTCTCCTGCGAACCGATTGTTCAGCATCCTGCACCGGAGCTGGGGATTCATGGTGTGGAAGGATATATTGATGGGAGACAAATGGTATCGGATAATCCGGTCGATATCATGATCCGACATATTGGTAAGGGTCACATAGTTCCCCTGCAGAAAAGAAAGTCTGGAATCATCGTCCTTGAAATACAGGGTCTCCCGCATCCCCCCGGGCATCTGGTCGATAAAGCAGAAGATACATTTGTTATGGCAGCTCCGATATTCGTCCATCAATCCGTTTTCAAACGCAATTCCCAGATCCTCATCATACTCTTTATCCACCTCCAGCAGCCACTGCTCCCCGTCCGGCTTCTCCACCACCACCTCGATATAAGTGTCCTGTATCAGGAACTGGTAGTCAAAGATATCCTCGATCTCCGTATTGTCTATGGCCAGCAGCTTATCTCCTGGCGCAATCTCCAGTTCCTCCGCAATGCTTCCCGGCAGTACCCTGCTGATCACATGTCCTTTTTTCTGATTCATATATCCGTTTACTCCTGCCTGAATAAATGTGAGCTTTCCCGCAATCCGGCCCGAAAACCGCCTGGGCAGGACCAGCAACTTTATCTCCAGTTTACTAGAAAATTCTTGACGTGTCCACTCCCTTAATGATATAAATTAAATGTATAAAGTTGTTTCTACACTTTTGGAGGAAATTTCATGCCCAATTTACGAGAGTTGGAAAACGCAATGCCTGTGGCGCCTCTGAAGCTGATCGCCCTGCCCTCCGCAGAACGGATGGGCCGCAGGATCAATGATTATCTGGTGGAATTCCGCCGCAGCATCAACAATGAAAAAGTGAAAAACGATCCCGCCTTTCACGGCTATATCGAAAACAATTATCTAACCCTTGCAGACTGTCCCCGTTTCGGCACCGGTGAAGCCAAGGGAGTATTCCATGAGTCCATCAGGGGCAAAGACCTGTTCCTGCTGGTGGACGTGTGCAACCACAGCATTACATATCCGCTTAACGGCTACACCAATCATATGTCCCCCGATGACCACTATCAGGATCTGAAACGGATCATCGCCGCCGTGGAGGGCAAGGCCCGCCGGGTCAACGTGATCATGCCCTTTCTGTACGAGGGCCGGCAGCACAAGCGGAACGGACGGGAATCCCTGGACTGCGCTTACGCATTGAAAGAATTGCAGGATATGGGAGTCTCCAATTTTGTGACTTTTGACGCCCATGATCCCCGGGTGCAGAACGCCACTCCCCTTAGCGGCTTCGACAACTTCCAGCCCCCTTATCAGTTCCTGCGGGCCCTGCTGGGCGCGGAGGAGGATCTGGTGGTGGACAAGGAACATCTGCTGGTCATCAGCCCCGACGAAGGGGCCCTGGACCGGGCCATCTATTTTGCCACCGTGCTGGGAGTGGACACCGGCATGTTCTACAAGCGCCGGGATTACTCCACCATAGAAAACGGCAAGAATCCCATTGTGGCCCATGAATTTCTGGGGGACAACATCGACGGTAAGGATATCATCATCATAGACGACATGATCTCCTCCGGGGGCAGCATGCTGGACACCGCCAGACAGCTGAAACGGATGAATGCCCGGAGAGTCTATATCTGCTGTACCTTCGGCCTGTTCACCGACGGTCTGAAAGCCTTTGACCACGCCTTCGAGCAGGGGCATTTTGACAAGGTGATTACCACCAATCTCACCTATCTGCCCCCGGAGATCCACACCAGGCCCTATTTTGTGGAGGCGGATATGAGCAAGTTCCTGGCGTCTATCATCGACTTTATGAACCACGATGTGTCTCTGACCAATGCCACTGCCACCACGGAAAAAATCCGCAATATTGTGGAAATCTACAACAGCCGCAGAGAATTTGTGACCAGGGACTGAGCGCCCTGGTCTTTCCTTATTCCTCTGCCTTTTTGTCCGCCCCGGCCTGTTCCTGATACTCCTGGAAGCGCAGGATTACCTTGAACAGGTCCCCGTCCAGGACGATCCGGAATTCTCCCTTCTGGAGCTCTGTCAGGTTCCTGGCAATGGAAAGGCCCAGGCCGCTCCCCTCGCTGCTGCGGGATACGTCCCCTCTGACAAAGCGTTCCGTCAGTTCGTCCGGGCTGAAATTCAGCGATGTCTCCGAGATATTTTTCACGGATACTGTCACCATTCCCTCCGCTTTCTCCAGATCCACATAGACCCTGGTCCCTTCCATGGCATACTTGCAGATATTGTTGAACAGATTCTCCACCACCCGCCACATGCGGCGGCTGTCCGCATAGATATAGGCCGGACCGCTGGGTTCCGTGACCAGGATCTGAAGTTTTTTCTCTTCCAGCTTCTCCGAGAACTCCCCCACAGACTGACGCACCAGTTCCGTCAGATCCAATCTGCTGTAATCCAGCGTAATATTGCCCGAGGAGATCTTTGACGCCTCCAGCAGATCGTCAGTCAACTGCTTCAGCCGCTGGGCCTTGGCATCCAGCACAGTGATATAACCGCTGGCAGGCTCCTGGGTAATCTTCTCCCGCTTTAACAGGTTCACATAGTTGATGATGGAAGTCAGAGGCGTCTTGATATCATGGGATACATTGGTGATCAGATCCGCCTGCATCCTCTCATCTTTCATGCTGGTGGCCACCGCCTTGCGGATCCCGTCTCCCATATTATTTACCGACGCCGCCAGTTCCTTGTTGTCCCCGTGCAGTTGCTCACTGTCCAGCACATAGCTGATATCCCCGCCCCGGATCCGGGAAATGCCGCTGATAATCTCGCTGCGCTCCGCGCTCCTACGGAAAATGTAGATTCCCACTCCCCCGTCCAGCAATACGATACAAAGCAGAGGAAGCAGCATCAGCCAGCCCGGGGCTTCCCGCAATTCGTACATGGCCAGCACACAAAGTAGATTGGCTAACAGGAAAATATTGTAGGGCATCAGAGTGCGGATCACGGCGTTGGGATTTTCCAGCATACGGTTCAGTCCTTTGCCTATTCCCCTGCTCATCCGATACAAAATACTGCTTTTCCACAGATTTCCATATCGCAGCCGCCTCACCAGACTGTACCAGAACAGACAGGCCGCCAGGCTTGAAAGCAGCCCAAACCCGCCGCACATAATCAGCATATATTGCTTTGCCACCGCCAGCTGCTGTATCGTGGCCCGGTTGCTCCGGTAAAAGACAGAGCTGTATACATTCCCATAGATCAATTCAAATAGCTGCCATAGCCCCAGAAGGGTAAGCAGTAAAAGCATCATTACCAGTTCTGTGGGAATACGATCAAAAATATAGGGGGTGGGGAAAGCATCCCCCTCCTTGGGTCTGCCCGTGGTATAGCTGACATACCCCCCGATGCCCAGCCATAGCAATGAAAATATACCGAAAAAAATCAGAATTATCCAGATATGGGGAATAATATTGTTGTAGGTATCCTGAGCCAGGAAAAACTGATCCTGCCGGATGGGGAAATCTGTGTTTACACCAATCCACAACTTGGTATTTTTCGGAAAGGCATACTCATAATCGCTCACATTGTCAAACATCTCTTCCTCGGTGATGTTGGCGTTGGATTCCAGGCGCATGGCGTCGGGAAAATACACCACATATTTGCCCAGACGGCGGAAATAGTCTGTTTTCTCACTATCTGTCAGACCCGCAAAAGACTCTTCCATATTTGTATAGTACTCCTGGCCGTCCCTGGTGGTGGTGCTGATAAAAAACTGCAGATTGGTCTTGCCCTGAGCATAAAGGTCATTCTGCCTCTGGTACAGGGCATAATTGTAGGCAAGAGTCTCCACCGTCTCCATCACGTTGGCCTCCAGCATACAGTACTCCGGCCAGTTGGAGCAGCTGGCCGCAATGGATTGTTCCGTCAGGGTGGCGTACCTGGGCGCCAGCATCTCCATGCTGATGACCTCCTGACCTCCCCGGTCCAGGAGCAGCACCTGCTTCCCCAGCATGGCCATCTCCGTGGTGATCCGATTGAACAGAGAGTCAATTCCCCAGTAACTCTCTACATAATCCATTGCCGTTCTGTAGGCCTCCTCCTGCTCCATAAAGTCGAACTCCGTCACCAGGCTGTCCTCCTGGGAGTCGTCTGGCGTTTCCCCCGCCGCCGGCCTGTCCAGTTCGTTCTGGATATCCCAGGCAATAAAATCGGAGATCTCCTCCTCCGAAAAGCCGAACTGCTCCAGATCGCTGCCGTATCCATAGCTGGTAAAGATGCTCTCATACCCAAAATAGGCTATAAAATCAAATTTGCTCTGGAAAGTCACCGTCTGAATCTCCAGACCGTATTTGCCCCAACGGATCAGTTCGTCCAGCTGATAGCTGGCGCTCACCGGGCATTTGCTCTTCTGGGAGACGCGGTTAACAAACTTGGTCACGTCAATGACTTTTGCGCCGTCAAAACGCCCATTGGTCTCCACCTGTCCCTTGATTACCGCCAGCCTGGTAATATCGTTGATGGCGTTGAGGAATATATCGGTGAAAATCCGGGAATCTTCAAACTCCCCCGCGTTGTCCATGAGGGCCACCTGGTAGCCGATCTGGTCGCCGTACATATTGTCCACCACAATATTGGAATTGACGGCAATGATCCCCACCATCACCGCTATGCCAATGGCGGCAAGCTGCTGCAGGATATGCAGTGTGAGCCTCGCCAATACTCTCTTTTCTTTCATTCCGATCCCCATGCGCCTTTACAAATTACGGTTCCTGCTTTTCCACTTTATACCCCACTCCCCATACCACTTTCAGGTAACGGGGATCCCTGGGATTGATCTCTATCTTTTCCCGAATGTGGCGGATATGCACCGCCACCGTGTTGTCCGCGCCAATGGCGTCCTCATTCCAGATATTCTCATAGATCTGGTTAATGGAAAAGACCCGCCCCTGATTTTTCACAAGCAGCAGCAGAATGTTGTACTCGATGGGAGTGAGTTTAACCACTTCCCCGTCCACAGTGACTTCCTTGTTTTCGTCATTGATGATAAGCCCCCCTGCCTGATAGGTCTGAATCTTCTCCTGCCCCAGACTGCCCAGCGATGTATAGCGGCGCAGATTGGACTTCACCCTGGCTACCAGTTCCAGTGGATTGAAGGGCTTGGTCACATAATCGTCCGCCCCCACATTCAGTCCCAGAATCTTGTCCGTGTCCTCGGATTTGGCGGACAGGATAATAATGGGTATACTGCTGTTCTCCCGAATCTTCAAAGTGGCGGCGATCCCATCCATCTTGGGCATCATCACATCCATGATCAGCAGATGAATCTGTTCCCGGGCCAGCAGTTCCAGGGCCTGCTCCCCGTCATATGCCCTGAACACCTGATATCCCTCCTCACGCAGATAGATATCAATGGCTTCTACAATTTCTCTGTCATCGTCACATACCAATATGTTTGCCATATGTCCCTCCGTTTAAACTCTCAGGATACCAGTCCGGCGCACCCTGTGTCCTCATACTGCCCTGCCTCAAAACGTTCGGACAGAGCGGGGATCAGATATGGGATTTATTGGGATCCTCTGCCTCCCTATCCCCCATCATAAGAAATGCAGCCAGATTACCCCGTTTTCCCTGGCTGGCCCGATGGGAAAACAGATAGCCGGGATTGCAGCAGGTACAAAGATCCGTCACCTGGATTCGGGACAGGGGAATCCCCGCTGCCCGCAGCACAAGCAGATTTGCCAGCCACAGATCCAACTGGTACTTTCCCTCTTCTTTTCCCGGCTTCAGAATCTGCGTGTGGGGATAGACTCTTTGAGCCTCCAGCTCCGCCAGCAGTCCAGGGCTGTCCGGAATCTCCGCCTCCATCCGGCGAAACTGCTCCGCCACCTCTTCGCTGACTTCATAGCAATTCTGGCAGATGGAAGGGCCGATGGCAGCAATTAGATCCTCCGGCCTGGTGCCAAATTCCTGTCCCATGCGCTGTACCATGCAGCCGCCCATGCCGGCCATCGTTCCCCGCCAGCCGGCATGGGCCAGGCCGATGGCTCCATTCCTGCGATCCACAAAGAACAGGGGCACACAGTCTGCGAAAAAGCACACCAGACACAGCTCCTTCTCATTGGTCACCAGGCCGTCCACGTCGGTATAGCCCCGTTCACAGACAATTCCCTTTCCTCCGTCCGTGGAATAAACCCGCCGGATATTGGTGGTATGGGTCTGGAAGGTGCATACCATATGGCCCACATCCGTGCCCAGCGCCGCAGCCATGCGGCGAAAATTTTCCTGTACCCTGTCCTCCTCGTCCCCCCTGGTGAAGGACAGATTCATGGAGGCATAGATGTCCCGGCTGACACCGCCCTTCCTGGTGGAAAATCCATGAGTGATTCCCGGCTGGGCAGAGAGCAGAGGAAAGGTAAGATACTCCACCGGTCCCACCTCACGCTGACGCATCACCGGCTCCCGGCCTGCCGCCCTGATGATCTGTTCCATATATCTCCTCCTAACGGTAATGATGGGGAAACGCGTTTTTCACCCACCGAATCTCTTCCCCCTCTATAGCTATCACGTCATACCTTATTGCAGTCTGCGCAGGCAGCCGCCTGACCAGGCGATAATGATCCGCCACCCGGCAAATCAGTCTTTGCTTGGAATAGCCCACCGCCTCCTCAGGATGCCCCATGCAGGAGCTGGCCCTGTATTTCACCTCTATAAATACCAGATACTCACCGTCCCGGCCCACCAGATCAATCTCTCCGCTGCGACTGCGGTAATTGCGCGCCAATATGGACACTCCCCGGCTTTCCAGAAAAGCGGCAGCCAGGCCTTCCTTGTCTGCCCCCACTCTGCGTCTGTTCATCCTTTGCCTCCGATTTTTCCGATCTTTCCTCTGAGCTTATCCATGGAGTCCACAAATACCAGGATTTCCGCCACCACCTCGTAGAGTTCCGGCGGTATCATATCTCCGATCTCCAGCCTGGAAAGAGTATCCGCCAGCTTGTCGTCCCGGTGTATGGGCACATCGTTCTCCTGGGCCCTCTCAATGATACGCTCCGCCAGCTTCCCCCTGCCGGAGGCAATGATCTTCGGAGCGTCCTCCTGTGGATTATACTCCAGCGCAATGGCCTGTTTTGGTTTTTTGTTTTCTGCCATGTCAATCTCCTGTTTCGATAAAGCCCCTGCCTGAACAAATTCCTCTGCTTTATTCCATACCCTTTATTCCATACCTATTATTCCATACCTTTTATTCCATACCCTCTTTGCCATACCTTCTATGCCATACCGGAAGGGGGATTCCATGAATCCCCATATTATCCCAAAATATGTCATATCAGGCGAAGGCGTCAAAAGAGTAGTCAGCACCCATGGGCCGGTTGCTCCGGGCCTCAATCAATTCCTGCATCACCGTGTTCCCTGTTCCTGGTTCCCTAGTCTGGAAGGCGCAATTCATATGATATCCCCGCTGTTCCAGCCTGCTGTTCAGCAGATCAATATGCTCCGCGATAAAGTCCAGCATCTCTTCGTCCGGCAGATAGAAACGGGTTCCCACATGGTTCTCTTTCAGTTGGACATAGACATCCATAGGACCCAGATTCGCCATATCCAGATGAAGCAGCGCGCTCACCTCTCCCTCCCGGACCGCCTTCTTATGCCTGTTTGTGTACACATACAACTCCCCGTGGGCATCCTGATCCATCATTTTCAGGGGCAGCTGCACATAGGAGTACATGTCGTTCAACTGATTCAGGAAATTTAGATTCTGGCTTAAATTCTGCACCGTCCTGCCCAGCGCGCTTCCCTCCTGTCCCGCACTGCCCAGCGCCTCCGACAGAGCTCCCAGCTGTCTGCCCAGCCTGCTGTACATCTCACCCAGCTTCTCCTTGCTGGCGTCCTGGGGCCGCAGGGACAATTCCTGCCTCACATACTCCTGCAGCTGCTTTTGAAATTGAGGGGACTTAGCCAGTTCTTTCAAGGGCAGCGGCTTTCCCTCCGCCAGCGCCCGGGCCACCTGGCGCAGCAAATCAGAAGCCGCCTGGCCCCTCTGCAATGCCTGACCCTTCACCGGAATTTCCCGGGCCGGCTGGCCCTCTCCGGCTTCCGCCTCCTTTAGAATGTCCTGAGGCAGCCGTTCTGCTTCCACTCCCTTTCCCTCCGGCTGTAAGGCTTCCTCGGCAATCACAATTTTCGTCTGGCCCTGCGCATTGTCCCGATTCCCTGATAAAACCTCCGCCAGGGTTTCCGCCGTCTCCTGAGCCTCCGGCAGGATTCCCGCCTCCGGCTGAGAAGAGACGGCTTCCCCGATCCCTGCCGCGGGCTTCCCGTCCTCTCCCAGCAGCAGAGCCGCCAGCAGCCTGCCGATCTCCCGCTCAAGGCCCTGTCCCGCCATCTCCTGCAGCAGTCCAGGCAGCTGCGCGCCTATATCATGCACCCCTCCCATAATCTGATGCGTCATATTTTTATAAGAGTGCAGCTGTTCCAGATTCTCTTCATTCACTGGAAGTCCCAGCTTGTGCAGGTCTATAATATCCATGACCTCCGCATCCGCAAATGCAGTAACCTCATGGTAAAAAGTCTGCAATGCCTCCTTGTCAATGGGCATACCCTCCTTCATCAGCTGTCCCACCAGTTGCATGGTGGTGTCGTTGACGGGCAGGGAAGCCATCTCCACCGCTTTCTGAGCGTTGGCCTCCATGCCCATATTCTCAAAAAGGGGGCTCAGGGAAAGGCTGCTGCCGTTATTTTTCACCTGAAACAGAATGTTCCTGCCCATGGACAGGGCTATGCTCTGCTCCAGCCTGGCCTGAATTTCCAGTTCGCTCCCCTGGAAATTCACCAGAAGCCGCAGATCCTCCCCGGTCTTTTCCAGAATCTGCCCGGAGAGCACCTGTCCGGGAGCCAGCGCCCGGATCTCCTTCTGCAGAATAGAGGGGGAAGGCTCCCTCCACGATGTCTGAGCATTCTGCGCGTTCTGGGCATTCTGCGTGTTCTGGGCATTCCCGGTCTGTTTTCCTGACTGTAATAAATCCTTGATCCACATAATGACTCCTCACACGAAACGATGGATAAAACTCTTCCGATGGATAGGCGTGGGGCCATACTTTTTCAGCGCCTCAATGTGAGCCTCGCCCCCATATCCTTTATTCTTTGCAAAGCCATACCCCGGAAACAACTGGTCATACTTCCGCATTAGTCTGTCTCTGGTGACTTTGGCGATGATGCTGGCTGCCCCGATGGATATACTCTTGGCATCACCCTTGATGATGGGAATCTGCCGTATGGATACCTGGGGAATGGTTACCGCGTCGTTGAGAAGCAGATCCGGCTGGGGATACAGCTTACCAATGGCCTCCCGCATGGCCTCGTAGGTGGCCTGCAATATATTGATCTCATCGATCCTCTGGGGAGAGGCATAGCCCACCCCCCAGCACAGGGCCTTCTCCAGTATGACCGTATAGAGTTCCTCTCTCTTTTTTTCGGTTATTTGTTTGGAATCATTAATATATAAGATGTCACAATCCTTTGGAAGGATTACGGCCCCTGCCACCACTGGCCCCGCCAGAGGGCCCCTGCCCGCCTCGTCTATGCCGCAGATATAAGTATAGCCGCTGAAGCTGCGCTCATATTCCCATAGCTTTTCTGTCCGCAGCTTCTCTCTTTCCAGTGATTCCATACGCTTTCTGGCCGCTTCCACACATTTGCGGACGCCGGCCCTTTCGTCGTCCTCATACAGTGTTATAAAAGCAGGCAGCTCATTATCACAAGCTGCCTGCAACTGCGCCTTTACTTCCCCGATCCTGACTGTCATGCCCGGCTCCTTTACTGATGCTTTAACACGCCGAATTTATCAAAGGGCCAAATGCGGACCCATGCCCTGCCGATAATGTCATCCCGCTTGATATTCCCCACCTGGGACACCCGGCTGTCTGTACTGTTGTTGCGGTTGTCCCCCAGCACAAAATATTCATCGTCCCCCAGCGTGATGGGCTGGCTGGCCAGGCCGATATGGTCTGGCTGGATGACTTCCTTCCCGTAATTCTCGTTCAGAATTTCCCCGTCGATGTAGATATTCCCCTGCTGGTCAATCTGCACGGTCTCCCCCGGCAGACCGATAATCCGCTTGATATAGTAAGTCTTTTCCTTGTATTTAAAGGGAAAAACAATGATATCAAAACGTTGCGGATCATGAAATCGGTAGGTGATCTTATCCACGATCAGATTGTCCTCATCGCTCAGGGTGGGTTCCATACTTCCCCCGTTCACCTCGGTTCTCTGCCCTACAAACGCAATAACCAGATAGGTCAGGCAAAGTACGATCAACAGATAAAGCCCCGTGCTCAATATTTCTCTCATTACTTTCTTCATGTCATTCATCCAACCTTCATATAGTTTCTATGGGTTTTTCCAGCGTAAGCCTGCCTAATCTGCCGCTGCGGTAATCCTCCAACAGTAGAGACGCTGCCTTCTCCAGATCCAGTTCACTGCCTCTGGCATAGCATCCTCTGCTCTCCGCCACCCGGGCCAGTACGGAAGAGGGTTCCCCCGTCCCCTCAATCCCGTAACGCTGAGGCAGTGCCCGGGGATACAGCTGCCCCAGACAGCGGATCAGGTCGCAGGCCAGTTCATCCAGAATGATCACTTCATCATTCATGGAGCCGATAAATGCCAGGCGCATCCCCACCTGCTGGTCCTCAAATTTGGGCCACAGGATACCGGGAGTGTCCAACAGTTCCAGCCCCTTGCCCAGCCGGATCCACTGCTTGCCCTTGGTCACTCCGGGCTTGTTTCCGGTTTTGGTGCAGGCTTTTCCCGCAAAGGCATTGATAAATGTGGATTTCCCCACATTGGGGATTCCCACCACCATGGCCCGGACTGGCCGGTTCACGATCCCCCGTCTGCGGTCCCGCTCAATCTTCTCCCTGCAAGCCTCCTGAACCAGTCCCTGAATTGACTTTACGCCGCTGCCTGTCTTGGAATTGATCTCCAGCACATGGGCGCCCTGCCTCTGAAAGTATTGAACCCACTGTCGGTTACATACCGGATCTGCCAAATCGGACTTATTCAGCAGCACAATCCGGGACTTTCCCGCCGCCAGCCTGTCAATGTCGGGATTGTGGCTGCTCAGGGGGATCCTGGCATCCACCAGCTCTATGACCAGGTCTATCAGCTTTATATTTTCCTGCATCATCCGGACTGCTTTGGTCATATGCCCCGGATACCATTGATAATTCATATTCTCCTCTTTCCTGCGCGCCACAGATTGCGCCGTTAAACTCCGGCATGGCTGTCAGTGTATCAGTCCCGCACCTCCCTGGTCACCGCCCAGACGCAGCCACGCCTCCCCGATAATATCCTGTTCCCGGATGGGGCCTATATTGGCGGAACGGCTGTCCTCGCTGCTGCCCGGATTATCCCCTATGCAGAAATACTGTCCCAGTTCCATGGTGAGTTCTGTCCCGGCGATTCCGGGATCCAATATTTTCATCTTCACCCAGGGGCTTTCCAATCCGTTGACATACAACACGCCGTTCTGGATCAGCACCGTGTCCCCGGGCCCGGCCACCACACGCTTCACATAATAATGGGTATTGGTATTGCCGTTGGGCAGAAATACTACCACATCGCCCACCTTCGGAGTTGACAGGGTATAGCTGAAGCGGTTGACGTACACCCGCTGTCCGTTGTACAAATCCGGCTCCATGGACGCCCCCACCATGTTGGTGTAGGTCCCGAAAAAAAAGGTGAGTACCACCGCGATAAACACAGCGGCCACCATGCCAAATACCACCACAAAAAATTCCCTTACAGCCAGGGGGCTGATCTTTTTCCTCCGCTTGTAAAAGCTCAAACCTTTATTGTGCGGCACTGCCATTCCTCCTACATATGTGCTCCGCATCCCCCCCATGGTTCCGCTGCGGAAGCTGCTCCTCCTCTGGCTCCATGCCTGGAACCGTCCGGGAGATATTGCGTGTAATGTCCTGCCTAACAGTATAGCACATTCTTTTAAAATAGAAAAGGACAACTACAAAAAAGTAATTGTCCCATTTCGGCGGCCTATCTGACCAACTCTTTTACCTTGGCCTTCTTACCAACACGGTCTCTCAGGTAGTTCAGCTTGGCCCGTCTTACCTTACCTCTTCTAACCACTTCGATCTTCTCCACATTGGGGGAATGTACCGGCCAAGTCTTTTCAACGCCGATTCCGTTAGAAGTTTTCCTTACGGTAAAGGTCTCGCGGCTGCTTCCGCCCTGTCTCTTCAGGACTACGCCCTCAAACACCTGAATTCTCTCACGGTTTCCCTCTTTGATCTTGCCGTATACCTTGACGGTATCGCCTACGGCAAATTCGTCCACGGCAGCTTTCATCTGCTCAGCTTCAATCTCTCTGATAATATCACTCATCATAAACCTCCTGAAATGTACTTGATGTTCTTAATACAATCTGTAACAGAGGACCATCTCATTTTCGCAACGTTAAGATTTTACCACAGTATGGAATATTATGCAAGTATTTTTTAAAAAATTTAAATTCCCTTTCTTAGCCACCACATGCTTTCATTGCACAGATAAAGTCCCAATTTTTCCTGAAGCCGTATGGCAGAAATATTGTTCTCATTGATCTGACAGTAAGGAGTCTCTCCCCGTTTCAGATGCCGGTTGATCAGCCAGCTTTCCAGTGAGGCCGCCAGCCCCTGCCGCCGATATGCTTCATCCACATACAGCATTCCCATACTGCCGTCTCTGTGCGTGCCGATAAACCCCGCCAGCCGGTTTTGTTCCCCATCTAATACATAAACGCCATACATGGCGCCGCTTATTATGCGCTGGTGTATATACGTCTTATCACATTTTTTATAATGTATTGACACGTATTCCAGATCGTTTTCTCCCAGGGGCCGAATATTTTGGTGTTCCACTCTCAGTGATTCCCTTCGGGTATAACAGGCCTGACAGCAGGTTTCTTCAACCACAAAGCCATATTGCTCTGTCAGCAAGTCCTTCGCCGCTTCCTGGCAAACCACCAAATCAATTTGTGCCTGACCGGAAATCCCATACGACATATACTCCCTTGCCAACCTTCCGGCTTCCCGGGAAGATTCCACATATAGCCCATATATCCGGGTCTGTTCCACATTCACCATCAGGTTTTCCCCCTGACAGCACACCATGCATGCCATGCCCCGGGCCATCCATTCCATCAGATGAATATGCTTCCGTTTATTCCGGGCTAATTTTATAATAGTGTCCTGTTGCGTCCGATATAAAGCAAACAGATCAGGTCTCCGCTGTCTGGTCCGTTCCAGAGACTGCTCCAGCCGCCACGCCTCAATCTTTCGATGATTACCAGACAGCAGCACCTGGGGCACGGGTTTATCATGCCACACTTCCGGCCGGGAATATTGGGGATATTCCAGCAGGTGATTGTGAAAAGATTCCGTCTCTGCAGACTCCCCGTTATGCAGCACGCCGGGCACCAGCCTGGCAATGGCATCGATCATCACCATGGCCGCAAGTTCCCCCCCGGTCAACACATAATCTCCCAGAGAAATATAGTCGGTGACAATCTCTTCCAACACACGTTCATCAATCCCCTCATAATGCCCGCACAGGAAGATCAGTTCCTTCTCCCGGGAAAATTCCCTGGCCAGCTTCTGCGTAAAAGTTCTGCCCTGAGGGGTCACATAAATCGTACGGACTTTTTGAGTTCCGATTCCCTCTGTCACGGACAAATAGGCGTCATAGACAGGCTGAGCCTGCATCAGCATCCCTGCTCCGCCCCCATAGGGATAATCGTCTACCTTACCATGTTTGTCCAGGGTAAAATCCCGGATATTCACCATATGAAAAGACAACTGTCCTTTCTCCGCCGCCCTGCCCAGGATACTCTGGCGCAGTCCCTGTTCCACCATTTCCGGAAACAACGTCAATACATGGAATTTCATTCCGTCTCCCATCCGCCCGCTCTGACAGGCAAGGCCAAATTTCCGCACACCCTCCGTGTCCCAGATCCTTCGATTCTTTTATAGCAGACCTTCCAGAACATGCACCTTCATCCGGCGCTGCTCCATGTCCACATTCAGAATGCACTGTTTAATGGCAGGCAACAGCAATTCCCGCCCATCTGTCATACGGATCACATATACATCATTGGCCCCGGTGGTCATCACGTCCTCCAGACAGCCCAGCAATTCCCCAGACGCATCGCATACTTCCAGACCCATCAAATCTGCAATAAAATACTCATCCCGGTTCAGCTTCACCGCATTCTCCCTGGTCACATACAGCCCTGCCTGCCGGTACTTTGCCGCCTCATCCAGAGTGTCAATCCCCTTAAATTTCAGGATTACCATCTGTTTAAAAAACTTGATCCCTTCGATCTCCAGAGTAATTCTCTCCCGGCCTGTATCCAGAATAACTTCTTTCAATTTCTTAAAACGCCTGGCGTCATCGGTGGTGGGATAGACCTTTACCTCTCCCCGCACCCCGTGAGTGGTGGTGATGATGCCCACCTGCAGTACCTCTTCCATACACATTCTCTCCTCTGCAAGCAAATATGGCGAAACATGCTGTAAGCGCATGCTCCGCCAGTCTCTCCCTGCCTGTCAGCAGCCAATCTGCCACATAAGACGGACATTTATACGATCTCCACGTCCACAATTTTGTTTTCTCTGGAAGACGCCGCTTTCACCACAGATCGTATTGCCTTTGCTATCCTGCCCTGCTTTCCGATGACTTTTCCCATATCAGACGCCGCCACATGGAGCTCCACCACCACATTCCTGCCGTCTTCTTTTTCTGTCACCACAACCTCATCCGGATGATCCACCAAAGCCTTTGCAATCACTTCAACCAAATCTTTCATTCTTCCCTCTTCTCTGCATATCTGAGGTCTGACCACGCTAAACCACGCCACGCCCGGGATATTGCTTCGACCGGGAGCTGGCTGGGCAAATCCCAATATGCATGCGATGCCGCGCCAATGCGCTGTGCCTCCAGCAGTAGAAATCGCTGACTATTTCTCGATGCCTGCGATCTTGAAAAGTTTGCCTACCACTTCCGTGGGCTGTGCGCCGTTTGTCAACCACTTCTTGGCCAGCTCTTCGTTGATCTTGAACGTGCTGGGATCGGTAGAAGGATCGTAAGTACCGATTTCCTCGATAAATCTTCCGTCTCTGGGGGAACGGGAATCCGCCACTACGATTCTATAGAAAGGCGCCTTCTTCTGTCCCATTCTTTTCAACCTGATTTTAACTGCCATTTTTTTACCTCCGTAATATGCTTTGTTTTTATAGGATAAGTACTTATAAGTACAAATCTTCCATTGAATCTTTTTCCATGCTCAGAAAGGGAATTTCCCGCCTCCCATACCGGGCAGACCTCCCATCATGCCCCGGCGTTTACCGCCGCCGCCAAACTGTTTCATCATCTTCTGGCTCTGCTCAAACTGCTTGATAAAACGGTTTACCACGCTGATATCCACCCCTGCGCCCCTGGCAATGCGGTGCTTTCTCTTGGGATTCAAAATCTTAGGATTGCGCCTCTCCTGAGGTGTCATGGACAACACAATGGCTTCCATATGTGCCAGCTGCTTTTCATCCACCATGGATTCCAGTTCGCCGCCCTTGAGCCCCATGCCGGGCAACATGCTCAAAATGCTGCCTATGCCTCCCAGCTTCCGCATCTGCTTCATGCTCTCCAGATAATCCTCAAAGTCAAACTTACCCTTCTTCATACGGCCGGCCATCTCACGGCCTTTGTCCTCATCCAGGTCAAGGTTGGCCTGAGCCTTGTCGATCAGAGACAGCACGTCCCCCATGCCCAGTATCCGGCCAGCCATGCGATCCGGGTAGAACTGATCCATATCGGAAAGTTTTTCTCCCATGCCCACATACAGAATAGGTTTGCCTGTTACCGCTTTGATGGACAATGCCGCACCACCCCTGGTGTCACCGTCCATTTTGGTCAGTACCACACCGTCGATGCCTACCTTCTGGTCAAACTCTTTGGCCACATTCACTGCGTCCTGGCCGGTCATGGCATCCACCACCAGCAAGGTCTGATGAACAGCCACCTGCTCCTTGATCTCCTGCAGTTCCCGCATCATGTCCTCGTCCACATGCAGACGTCCTGCCGTATCCAGAATCACCACATTATGCCCGTTCTTCTGTGCAAAGGCAATGGCTTCTTTGGCGATTTCCACCGGCCTGTGGTCGCTGCCCATGGAGAATACATCCACTTCCTGCTTCCGTCCATTGATCTGCAGCTGTTCAATGGCGGCAGGCCTGTAGATGTCGCAGGCCACCAGCAGAGACTTCTTCCCTTTCAGCTTCAGCTTGCCTGCTATTTTGGCCGTGGCCGTGGTCTTGCCGGCACCCTGCAGACCCACCATCATAAGGACGGTGACGGATTTTCCGGGCTGCATGGCAATCTCCGTGGTCTCGCTGCCCATCAGGGAGATCATCTCCTCATTGACGATCTTTATCACCATCTGGCCGGGATTTAAGCCGTTCATCACATCCTGGCCCACAGCTCTCTCTTCCACCGCCTTGATAAACTGCTTCACCACCTTGAAGTTCACATCGGCCTCCAGCAAGGCCATTTTCACTTCTTTTAAGGCGCTGCGCACATCCTCCTCGGTGAGCCGTCCCTTGCTCCGCAGATTCCTGAAAACGTTCTGAAGTTTTTCGGTCAGACTCTCAAATGCCATGCCAATCCCTTCTACCCCTTCCTTACAGTTCCTGCCGCAGTTCTGTGGCCAGGCTGTAAATCTCCCGCAGTCTGTCTGCGTGCCGCTCCGATTCCTGCGCCAGGGTGGTCTCCCGTTCCTGCGCGCCGGACTCCTTCGGTTCCTGCATAAGAGCAGCCCCCCGTTCTCGCCCATTGAACCCTTCTGTCTGCGCCAGAGTGATAATCCGTTCCACCTTGTCCCGGGCATTCACGAATTTCTCCACCAGCCGCAGCCTGGTTTCGTACTCCTGAAGGGCCTTGTCGCAGCGCCGAATCAGATCATGTACACCCTGTCTGCTGATGCCTCTCTCCTGGGCAATCTCCCCCAGAGACAGATCATTGCACACCGCATCCTCATAGATACTGCGCTGGTGTTCTGTCAGCAATTCCCCATAGAAATCATACAAAAGCGCCTGCTGATATATTTTCTCCATGCGATCCTGCCTCCGATTCTGTTCTGCAGGCCGATGCCCACTTTGCCATCATACAACACACCGTCTATGCTGTCAAGTATTTTTTCTTTACACTTTATAGTTTTTCACTGAAATAGCTTTTGTAGCCCTCACCGTAAATCTCCGTGGCGCTGCTTATAATCATAAATGCCTGGGGATCCTCCTCCTTTACGATCACCTCCGTCTTGGGGGCTGTAGACTTTTTAACTGCGCACAGAATCACCTGTTTTTCCTTGCCGCTGAAAGCGCCTGATCCCTGCATATGAGTCACTCCGAGGTCCAGTTCCTCCAAAAGACGCCGGGTGATCTGCTCCGACTTGTCACTGATTATGAACATCAGCTTGGCCTCATCACGGCCATAGAGCACCAGATCCAGAACCAGAGAGATCACAAACACCGTCAGGCCCGCATACAGGGCCACATCCGTATTTTTGAACACAAAGCCCGATACCGCCACGATGACGGCATCCATGGCCAGGAACAGTCCTCCTGTTCTCAGATGAGGCATCTTGATCCGCAGGAGTTTGATGATAATGTCCGTTCCCCCGGTGGTGGCCCCCGCCTTGAACACCCATCCGATCCCCACCGCCGCCAGACTGCCTCCCACCAGTGCCGCCAGCAGAGGATCCGTAGTGGCTACCTTCACGCCGGAGAGAAGGTTGGTGAACAGGGAGATCACCACCGTGCAATAAATGGTGGAAAGACTGAAACGGAGACCGAATTTCCAGGCCCCCAGAATCAGGATGGGAATATTGATCAGCAGCATCAAAGTACCTGTCTCCACCGGGATCAGGCGGTTCAGGATAATGGCGATGCCGGTGACCCCGCCCGGAGCCAGGGAATTAGGGTCAAGAAACAGGCTGATCGCCGCGGAATAGACCGCGCAGGCGACTGTGATCAGCAGATAGTTGACCAGGGTCTTTTTTACGCCCGCTTTTTTGAGGAGGATATCTTTCTGTTGGTTCTCTTTCATCACATGCTCCTTTTCAAATTTATCTTTTCCCTGCGCCGCCCGGGACAGCCCGCAAAGGACTGAGCCAATGGACAGGGGAAGTTTCCTGGGATACCTGCAGGATAAAAAATCCGCATATTTTCATATGCGGATTCATAATCAGTATACAGCATTCTCGCTTTATTATACTTCTTTTCCAGACTGCCCGGGCCGGCGGCATACCGCCGGGAAAAGGCTATATATTGGTGCGCACCTGCTTGGGCTGATAGCCTTTTTCCTCCAGTGCCTTCATGATCTGCTGCTTGTGCTCCGTGCCAAAAGCCTCCAGAGTAATCCGCAGTTCCACCGCGGCATTGCGGTTGGTGGAAACAAACTGGTTATGCTCCAGTTTGATTACGTTACCGTTCTCGGCCGCAATCACCCCGGATACCCGGCACAGTTCTCCCGGTTTGTCCGGCAGCAGCACCGACACGGTAAATATTCTGTCCCGGAAAATCAGTCCCTGCTGCACCACGGAGGACATGGTGATCACATCCATATTGCCGCCGCTGAGGATCGCCACCACCTTTTTGTCTTTCACATCCATATGCTTTACCGCCGCCACGGACAGAAGGCCCGAATTCTCCACTACCATCTTATGATTTTCCACCATATCCAAAAATGCCACCACCAGTTCCTCATCCCGAATGGTGATGATATCGTCCAGGTTCTGCTGGATATAGGGGAACAGTTTGCCGCCGGGAGTCTTTACCGCCGTACCGTCCGCAATGGTGTTGACATGGGGCAGGGTAGTCACCTTGCCCGCTCTCAGAGATTCCTGCATACAGTTGGCTCCCGCCGGTTCCACGCCAATGACCTGAATCTTGGGATTTAAGAGTTTTGCCAGCGTGGAGACACCTGCCGCCAGGCCTCCGCCTCCGATGGGAACCAGAATGTAGTCCACCAGGGGAAGTTCCTTCACGATCTCCATGGCGATGGTTCCCTGGCCGGTGGCCACGGTGAGATCGTCAAAGGGATGAATGAAGGTATATCCATGTTCCTCTGCCAATTCATAGGCTTTGGCGCAGGCTTCATCATACACGTCTCCATGGAGCACCACCTCCGCGCCATAGCCCTTGGTACGGTTCACCTTCATCAGAGGTGTGGTGGTAGGCATGACGATGGTGGCCTTTGCCCCATAACACTGAGCCGCATATGCCACGCCCTGGGCATGATTGCCCGCAGAGGCGGTAATCAGTCCCTTGGCCCTCTCTTCCTCTGTCAGGGTGCTCATCTTATAATAGGCCCCTCTCACCTTGTAGGCTCCGGTAAACTGCATATTTTCCGGCTTCAGGTATACTTTGTTCCCCGTATGGCTGCTGAGGAAATCGCTGTATACCAGCTTAGTCTCTAATGTGACACGCTTTACGATCTCGGACGCTTCCTCAAATTGATCCAATGTCATCATGATATCATTCCTCCTATGAAAGTTCCGCCTACTCTCATTCCACAACTTCCCCCGGATCCACGGATCCCTGCGCTGACAGGAAATATGCTGATGAGAGTTCCGCAAAAATATTTATCCCTCTGTGTCCTGTCCATATGTGGGATCCACATCAAACAGCGCGTTCACAAACTCATCCGAATTAAACTTCTGGAGATCCTCTATGGTCTCCCCCACGCCGATGTATTTCACCGGCACCTGCAGTTGGGACTGGATGGCCACGGCAATACCTCCCTTGGCCGTACCGTCCATCTTGGTAAGAATGATGCCGGTGAGATCCGCCACCTCGCCGAACTCCCTGGCCTGAACCATGGCGTTCTGTCCGGTGGTTCCGTCCAGGACGATCAGATTCTCCCGGTGAGCATCGGGGAACTCCCGGTCAATGATCCGGTTCATCTTCCTCAGTTCCTCCATCAGATTCTTCTTGTTGTGGAGACGTCCCGCCGTGTCGATCAACAGTACATCCGCATGGCGGGCCTTCGCCGCGTTCACTGCGTCAAACACCACGCTGGCAGGATCCGTGCCCTCCCGGCCGCCGATCATGTCCACCTCCGCCCTTCTGGCCCACTCCGCCAGTTGCTCTCCAGCCGCCGCGCGGAAGGTGTCTGCGGCTGCGATCAACACCTTCAGGCCATTGTCCTTCAGCTTGCCCGCCAGCTTGCCCACAGAAGTGGTTTTCCCTACGCCATTGACACCGATCACCATGATAACGGACTTCTGCCGCTCAAAGTCATAGGCCGTATCGTCCACCCGCATCTGCTCCCTTATGCTTTCAATCAGCAGCTGCTTGCAGGCGGAAGGTTCCTTGATATGCCGCTCCTTCACCTGGGCCTTCAGACGCTCCACGATCTCTCCCGTGGCGTTGACGCCGATGTCCCCCATGATCAGGATTTCCTCCAATTCCTCATAGAAATCTTCATCAATGGCAGAAAAGCCGCTGAATACATTGTCAATGCCCCGCACAATGTTGTTCCGGGTCTTGCTGAGGCCCTCCTTCAGACGGCTGAAAAAACCTTTCTTTTCCTCGCTCATACGCTGTCTCCTATCCTATATTACGTGAGATCCTTGTCCACCAGGTTTACGCTCACCAGCGTGGATACTCCCTTTTCCTGCATGGTGATACCATATAGACGGTCCGCCCGCTCCATGGTACCGCGCCTGTGGGTGATCACGATAAACTGGGTGTGTTTAGTCAGCTTATGTAAGTATTTGGCATATCTGGATACATTGGACTCATCCAGAGCGGCCTCAATCTCGTCCAAAAGGCAGAAAGGTGAGGGCTTCAAGTTCTGTATGGCAAACAGCAGGGAAATGGCGGTCAAGGCCTTTTCGCCGCCGGAAAGCTGCATCATGTTCTGCAGCTTCTTGCCCGGTGGCTGAGCAATAATGCGAATGCCCGCCTCCAGAATGTCCTCATCCTCCATCAGTTCCAGCGTACCCTTGCCTCCGCCGAAAAGTTCCTTGAACACTTTGTCAAACTCCCTGCAGATTTCCGCGAACTTCTCATTGAACTGTCGACGCATGGCGCCGTCCAGCTCCTGTATGATACCCTCCAGGGTTTTTTCCGCCTCCACCAGGTCGTCATGCTGGTTTTTCATGAATGTATACCGTTCCATCAGATTTTTGTAATCCTCGATGGCATTCACATTCACATCCCCCAGCTTCCTGATCTGGTCCTTTAAGTTGCCGATCTCCCGCTTCATGGCGGGAAGATCCGTCATCTCCTCATTGCGGATGGACATGGCGTCGCTCAGAGTGATCTCGTACTCGTTCCACATATAATTGATCTGGGATTCCACGGTTTCCTCCAGGCGCTCCTTTTGGGCGGAAAGCCTGTAGACCTCCTTGTCCAGAGCTGTCATGCGCTCCGCCAGTTCTTCCCGGGCGGTAAAGAAATTTTTCTGCTGGCTGCCCAGCGTTTCTTTTTTCTCCATGTCTTCCTTCAGCTTTGCCTCGGACTGGGACTGGATTTCGTGGGAGGCAGCGATGGTCTGCCGGATCTCCTCAATCTGGCGGCTCTTCTCCTCCGCGTCCTGCAGACTCTGGAGCAGAGCTTCCTCGATCTCCTCCAATTCCCTGCGGGACTGCTCCGTCTCCCCCGCGATACGATCCACATTGACCTGATGGAATTCCTGGGTCTGAAGCATTTTCTCCACTTTCAGATCCCACTCCGCCACATGGGCCGAGGATTCGGATTCCTCCCGCCGGCTCTCTTCCAATTCCTTCTGCCACAGGGCGATCTGCTGCTGGGAGGCCTTCTCCGCTTCCTCGCTGGCCGCCAGCTCCTTCTGTATGGCCTCCTTGCTGCTGATAATTTCCTGAATCTGGCCTTCGATCTCTCTCTCTTCTTTTTTCATGGAGTCGTAGCCCTGTTCCTCCTCCGCCATGCGTTCCCTGGCCTGAGAAATGCTGATCCGCACTGTGTTCTGCTCAATGGAACATTTCTGGATATCGGCTTTCATGGCTTCGATCTCCATACGCAGTTTGTTTCTATGGGCCTTGATATCTTCAATGGCGGCGCTGGTATCTTGGATGGTCTTGGTCAGTTTTGCGATTTTCTTCTCCAGTTCCTCCATCTGCCGGCGGCGGCCCAGCAGATTGCTGCTGTTCTTGAACGCGCCGCCGCTGATGGCGCCCCCCGGCACCAGCAGTTCTCCCTCCAGAGTGACCATCCTGATGCCGTAATCATACTTTCTGGCAATCCGCACCGCATTGTCCACATTGTCCGCCACCACGATGCGCCCCAGCATGGCTTTCGCCACATTACGGTACTTTGGATCCGTAGACACCAGTTGATCCGCCATACCGATGACCCCCTTCTCGTTCAATACCTCCGGGGTTTTGAATTCCTGGGGACGGGTGATGCTGGTGAGGGGCAGGAAGGTGGCACGGCCCGCCCTGTGTTCTTTCAGATAAGCGATCATTTTCTTGGCCGTGGTCTCGTCATCCGTGACGATATTCTGAATATTGCCCCCCAAGGCAGTCTCGATGGCGGTCTCATACTTTTTTTCCACCTGGATAATATCGGCCACCACGCCGATAATGCCCTTTACCTGATCCTTCTGCTCCATGACCTTCTTGACGCTGCCGCCATAGCCCTCATAGCGCTCCGTCAGTCCCGCCAGCGCTTCCAGGCGGGACTTCTCCTGATGGTAATTCTGCTGGGCGTCCCGCAGCTTCTGATCATGAGCCGCCAGGCCGCTGCGAATCTCACCCAGTTCTGATTCTCTGTCCGCCACATCCTGGTTCATCGCCCCTATCTTATCCGTGATCTCCTCAAAACGATGCTCCAGCTGGCGGATCGTTTCTTCCCGGGCCTCCTCGTCGGACTTGGCCCGCAGAATCCGGGAATTCAATTCCGCCTTACGGATATTGATCTGCTCGGTCATGGTGTCATAGCGTCCCAACTTGGACTTGATGGTAGCCCGCTGGTTCAATTCCCCGATGATGGCATTTTTTCCTGTCTCAATCTGGCCGTTGAGTTCCTCGATTTTATCCTGTACCGCCTTAAGCTGCTCCCTTACCTGATCCCTGATCCCGATAAGTTCCTGTGCCTGCTGGTCGATCCGGGCTTTCTGGTCAAGGATTTCCTCTTTGTCCCGATCCTTGGCGGCGATCTGTGCCTCCACTGCCTCCTTACGGTTCCTCAGATGCGTCTCGTTGCCCCTGGCAGAGTTGATCTGTTCTTTCAGCACCGCCACTTCGCCCTCTAACCTGCCCCGGAGAAGGCCCGCATCGCTCAGGCTGGCCCGGGCCTCCTCGATGGCTCTGTCCAGTTCCTCTATCTGGGACTGTACCTGTTCATATTCCTCCTTGATATGTTCATACTTTTCCCTGGTCTCCCGCAGATCCCCGCCGGCAATTCGGTGCTTTTCACCCACCTCCGCAAGCTGATTCTTCAGGCGGTCATTCTCCAGCAAAAAAACATTTACATCCAGAGTCTTTAACTCTTCTTTTTTCTTCAGGTATACCTTTGCCACCTCGGATTGTCTCTCCAAAGGACCGGTCTGTTTTTCCAGTTCCGAGAGAATATCCGTCACCCGCACCAGATTCTGCTTCTCACTCTCCAACTTGTTTTGGGCCGCTGCCTTGCGCCGCTTAAATT
>JAAWKU010000109.1 GCA_022797535.1 Lachnospiraceae bacterium
TTTTCGGACTTGCCATTATAATATAGGAAGAGTTAAGATAGGGGAAGCTGCAGCATATTCCTGCAGGATGCAATGCTTTTCGTGAGGTCGTCCAGAGGCCGGAGGGGGAGCGGCGGCGCTGTGTGACAGAAGGGATATGCAGGACAATATAAGGAGGGCGGCGTCATGAAATTCCTGCACACCGGAGATCTGCATATCGGGAAAAGATTATTCGAGGCTTCCGTGCTGGAGGATCAGGCCTATATCCTGGAGCAGATCTATGAGATCGCCCTGGAAGAGCGGGTGCAGGCTGTGGTATTGGCAGGGGATTTGTATGACCGAAGCGTGCCTCCTGCGGAGGCTGTAACACTGCTGGACAATTTTCTGACCCGGCTCATCCAGGCGGATATCCCGGTGATCGCCGTCAGCGGCAACCACGATTCCCCGGAGCGTATTTCGTTCGGAGAAAAAATTCTGGAGAGGCAGGGCCTGCATATGGCCGGGATTTACGAGAACAGTCTGCGCCGGGTTGAAATAACGGACGGGGAGACCCGGGTGCGTTTTCTGTGCCTGCCCTTTGTAAGGCCCGCCCAGGTAGAGGAAACCACCAGTGCGGCGGCGGTGGCCCGTATCCTGGGGCGGGAAGGGATGCTGCCTGACAGGGAGGGCCAGGGGAGCTGCTGTGGAAGAGAGGCAGATCAGGAACCCGGAAGCGAAGGAGAGACTGACAGAGAATCCGCAGAGGAAATCCCTCTGCGCCAGGTACTTGTAACGCATTATTTTGTCACGGGGGAGAACGGCCAGATCCCTCAGCTGGCGGACTCCGAGACAGGTGTGAATGTGGGAGGGATAGACAATGTACCGTCGGATCTCTTTCGAACCTTTGATTATGTGGCGCTGGGACATATTCATAGATGCCAGCAGGTGGGAGCAGGATCGGTCTGGTATGCCGGAGCGCCCATGAAATATTCTTTTTCCGAAGCCAGAGGGGCGAAGAGCGTGAATATCGTGGAACTGCGGGGCCGGAACCCCGCTGCGGTCACGCGGAGATTTCTCACGCCTCTCCATGAGATGCGATGCATCAAAGGGAAGCTGAAGGATCTGGTGAGTCCCCAGGCAGTGGGGGCGGAAGGAGTATCCAGCCAGGACTATATCCAGGCCACTTTGACGGACCGGGAGGAACTGATTGATCCCATCGGCACCCTGCGGAGCGTGTATCCCAACGTGATGCAGATTCTTTGTCAGAGGTACGGGGAGACTGAGGGGGAAAAGTATGAAAGCCGTATTCAGGGCAGGCCCAGCAGCCCGCAGGAATTGTTTGGGGAATTTTATGAGATGCTGACCGGGGAAAAGCTGTCCGAAGGGCAGCAGGCACTGGTACAGGATGTGGTGGAAAGTCTGTGAAGAACGGAAAGGAGCAACATGAAGCCGATTCGCCTGGAAATATGCGGGTGGGGACCCTATAAGGATGTGGAATCTGTGGAATTTGCCAGACTGGGCGGCCAGGGCCTGTTTTTGATCACCGGAGCCACCGGGGCAGGCAAAACCACCCTTTTTGATGCCATCACCTATGCCTTGTACGGAGCTCTGAGCGGCGAGACGCGGGACAGGGATAGAGGAGGAGTGCGCAGCGATTTTGCCCGGCCCGAGACTCCCACTTATGTGGAACTGGAGATGGAGCACCGGGGCAGGGAATACTGTATACGGCGCAACCCGGAGTATATGCGGCCCAGGAAAAAGGGGGGCGGGGGCGCGCTGGCCAGAGAAAAGGAAAATGCGGTGCTCCGGCTGCCGGACGGTAAGATTCTGGAAGGGGTCAAGGAGGTCAATACCAGGCTGCAGGAAATATTAGCCCTGGACTATTCCCATTTTAAGCAGATTTCCATGATTGCCCAGGGGGAGTTTGCCAGGCTGCTTACTGCGCCGCCCAGGGATAAGACCAGGATATTCCGGCAGATCTTTGACACCGGGATCTATGAACGGTTTACTGCGGAATTGGGAGCCAGGGCCAGGGCATACTATCAGCAGGTTTCCCAGCGGAAGCAGGCGCTGGAGGAGCAGCTGCGGGGTCTGGGCCCGGTGCTGCTGAAAATAGAGTCGGAGCGGGAATCAGAGGCGGAGACGATATCAGTGTGCGGCCTGGGAGTATATGCGCAGAGTGTGCGGGAGTTGCTCTCTTCGGAATATCTGCAATATGACGCCATAGAGGAGGGGCTGGAACGGCTCCTGGAAGAGGGAGAGCGGCATCTGGAATATCTGCGCGGCGTTTTTCAGAAGCAGGACGAAGAACTGACGCGCCTGCAGGGACTGCTACAGCGCCGGGAAGAGGAGAACCGGCAGATTACATCCTTTCAGCAGACCTGCCGGGAGGGAGAACTGCTGGAGGCACAGAGAGAGGATCAGGGAGAGAAGAAGCGAAGGCTGGAGGCAGCTCTGGCAGCCATGGGGGTGGAGGCGGCGGCAGGCGCTCTGGAACGGGCCAGGGAGCAGTGCCGGAAACTGACGGAGGAGGAAGCTCTGCTGGCCAGGGAAATGCAGGAGGGGGAAAAGCAGCGACAGACGCTGCTGCCTTTGTGGGAACTGCGGGAGGAAGCGGCGGCGCTGGTGGCGGCTATGGGGCAGTACAGCCTGGTGGCTGCCCAGAGTGAGCAGCAGCAGAAGAATCTGAGAGAACTGGAGAAACAGTTGGAACAGGGGAGAGAGGCTTACCTGGCCATGGAGAACGCCGGCCGTCAGGCGCAGGAAGTCTACGAACGGGCATTGCAGGCCCGGCGGCATGCGGCCATCGGCCTGGCTGCCAGGGAGCTGCGCCCCGGCAGTCCCTGCCCGGTGTGCGGTTCTCTGGAACATCCTGCTCCGGCCCGGATGGAAGGGGAGATCCTGTCTGAGGAAGAACTGGAAGCCCTGGAACGGGACTGGGAGAGCAGGCGGCAGGCGGCGGAACAGTGTCATGGAAAAGTGGTGGCTTTGAATACCCGGGCGGAGGACGCCGGGCAGCAGGCCCGGGAACTGGAACAGCGTGGACAGGAGCTGCGCAGGCAGATCCTGGAGCAGGAACGGGAACCTTTGCAGGCGCTGGTCTCTCTGTCTATGGAACAGGCTGAGAGACGGCTCCGTGACTGCACGGAGCGGATGACTGCCCTCACAGCCCAAATGGAAGAAAAGCGAATCAGACGCGAGGCGGTGGAAAAGGAACGCGGGCAGGCCGCAGAGATGGAAGTTTCCGCCCGGCAGTCTTTTGAGGAACAGCTGAGCCAGAGCGGACTGGCTTCCTGGCAGGCATATGAGGCCAGCCGCATGCAGAAGGCTGAACGGGAGGCGCTGCAAAAGCAGATCCGGGACTACCAGGAACGAGTGGCTGCCAACGCCAGCCTGCGGGAACATCTTCGCGGGGAGATTAGCCAGGAGGATCCTTGGGATAACCGGCAGCTGCGGGGCCAGCTGGAGGAGCAGAGGATTTGCCGGGAAGAGACCCTGAAGGCCGTCAGCAGCTGGGAGGGCTGCCATGCGGAACTGAAACGGGTATATGGGCTTATGCGGGAAAAGCGGAAGCTGATCGAGGCGGAAAGCCGGGAGTACAGCAGTGTCAAGGAACTGGACAATATTGCCTCCGGCAACAACAGCAGAAAGCTGGTATTTGAGCAGTATGTGCTGGCAGGGTATTTTGAGGAGATTCTGCGGGCGGCCAATGTGCGTTTTGACAAAATGACCGGAGGACGCTATGAGATGCACCGGGTGGAAGAGGTGGGAGACGGCAGAGTCAAGGATAATCTGGAGATCGAGGTGCTGGATTTCTACACGGGTAAATATCGCTCGGTGCGCACTCTTTCCGGGGGCGAGACCTTCAAGGCTTCTCTGGCGCTGGCTCTGGGACTCAGCGATGTGATCCAGGCGGCCAGCGGCGGCGTGCGGGTGGACGCCCTGTTTATCGACGAGGGCTTTGGGGCGCTGGACAGTGAGTCCCTGGACCAGGCCTGCGAAACGCTGATGAGCCTGGCGGAAACGGACCGGCTCATCGGCGTCATCTCCCATGTTCCGGAACTGAAGGAGCGGATCCGCAGGCAGGTGGTGGTGGACAAGGGTGGCAGCGGCAGCAGGGTGAGGCTGGAAATCTGAGGCGAACAGTGCCTTCTGTCAGATGTATGTCACAATTTGTGGGTGTTTGGCCCAAATGGGGGAGGCCATGCGGCGGCATCGTTGGCCGATGACAATGCAGTCCGGTGGGAACCCGGGCAAGGAGGCTTGCCTGCATATAAAGATGTGGTTGCGCCGGGCACAGAGATAAGGAACAGATGCTGCAGGGAGTTATACGGTGACGCCATGGGAAAAAAGAGGATAGGAAAGTGAAAAAAATAAAACCAGGGAAAAGTCGTTTTTTTAATAAAATACTGGGGGGGGTGCTGGCGGTGCTGCTGGCGGTGCTGTGTCTGGACGGCTGCAGCCGGGAGTGGGATTTTTCCCGGGTGGTGTTTACCACCGGCTTTGGCAGGGACGAGGTGTTCCGCATCGGCAGGAGCACCTGCACGCTGCCTGAATTCATGGTATATCTGGTCAATACCCAGAACCAGTATGAGGCCGTATACGGCGAGCAGATCTGGGAGGTGGAACTGGACGGCGTGACGCTGGCAGACAATGTGAAAGATACCGTGCTGGCCAAGCTGGCCCAGATTAAGACCATGTACCTGATGGCCAGGGAGAGGGAGGTGGAACTGGACGAGGGAGAGCGGCAGCGGGTGACGGCGGCGGCACAGGCGTATTATGATTCCCTGACGGACCGGGAACGTCAGATCCTGGGGGTGGATCTGGAAATCATACGAAAGCTGTACACCGAATATGCCATGGCGGAAAAGCTGTATAACCAGATCATAGAGGGTATCAATCCGGAGATCAGCGATGACGAGGCCCGTACCATTACCGTGGAACATATACTGATCCGCGCCTATACCACCGACGGCACGGGCAAACGCATTGACTACCCGGAGAACATGAAGAAGGAATGTTACCAGCAGATCACGGACCTGCGGGCGCGGGCGGTGGACGGCGGGGAAGATTTTGCGGAACTGGCGGCGAAATACAGCCAGGATGAGAATCTGCGCTATTCCTTCCGCAAGGGCGAAATCGCCCCTGTGCTGGAGGAGGTGGCTTTCCGGCTGGAAAACGGGGAGGTAAGTGAGGTGGTGGAGCTGGAGGGCAGCTATCATTTGCTCCGCTGTGTCAGTACCTTTGACCGGGAGGAGACGGATGCCAACAAAAGCAAGATTGTGGAGGAGAGAAGGGGGGAAGTATTCGGACAGGAGTATGAGGCCTTTGTGGAGACGCTGGTCCGCAGCATGAATGAGGATCTGTGGCAGGAGATTACGCTGGTTCATGATGAAGAGGTGACCACTGGAGATTTTTTTGTCATATATGAGCAAACCCAGGTCATCGAATAGCAGTTCATAAAAATTTTAGAATTGGAAAAAGAGCCGGAAAAACAGTAATTTCCGGCTTTTTTTGAAAAATTGTTAGCACTCCTTGCAAATGAGTGCTAATTATGGGTTGACATTTGCGGACAAGAGTTTTACACTAATCATTAGCGACAGGAAATCGTCATGATGCCCCGGCTTTCCCCTTATTCCCCGGAAGCAGCCCCTCTGTGGGAGGAAAGGCGCGGGAGATGTCTGAGGCAGCTATGACGGGATACTCATTAAAAAGAAAAGGATGTGGTAAGTATGGCAGCAAAAAGCGGTAGTTTGTCAATCAACAGCGAAAACATTTTCCCGATTATCAAGAAGTGGTTGTACAATGACCACGATATTTTTTACAGGGAACTGATCTCCAACGGGTGTGACGCCATCACCAAGCTGAAAAAGCTGGACATGATGGGAGAGTACGCCCTGCCGGATGACTACAGGGCCAGGATTGATGTGGTGGTGGATCCGGAGAACAAAACGCTGACTTTCACCGACAACGGTCTGGGTATGACCGCTGACGAAGTGGAGGAGTATATCAACCAGATCGCCTTTTCCGGAGCCACGGATTTTATTGAGAAATATAAGGATAAGAGCAATGCGGATCAGATCATCGGTCATTTCGGCCTGGGCTTTTATTCGGCCTTTATGGTGGCGGACGAGGTGCATATCGACACCCTTTCCTACCAGGAGGGCGCGGCCCCGGTGCATTGGGAGTGCGACGGCGGCACGGAATTTTCCATGGAGGACGGAGAGCGGAAAGAAGTGGGTACCACCATCACCCTGTTCCTCAGCGACGGCTGCCTGGAGTTTTGCAATGAATACAAGGCCCGGGAGGTCCTGAAGAAATACTGTTCTTTCATGCCCACCGAGATCTACCTGTCCAAAGCCAATACCCAGGAGACCCAGATCATCACGCTGGACGAAAAGCTGGAGGACGACGTGGTTCTGGAGGAGATTCATCCGGAGGTCAAGGAACCCAAGGAAGGCGAGGAGCCGGAAGAGCCCGGGGAGGAGAAGCTGAAGATCAGGAAACGCCCGGAACTGATCAATGAGACCGTGCCTCTGTGGTCCAAGCATCCCAACGACTGCACCAGGGAGGAATATCTGGCCTTTTACCGCAAGGTGTTCCAGGACTACAAGGAGCCTTTGTTCTGGGTACACCTGAATATGGATTATCCCTTCAATCTCAAGGGTATCCTTTATTTCCCCAAGATCAATATGGAGTACGAGTCCATTGAGGGGACCATCAAGCTGTACAATAATCAGGTGTTTATCGCAGACAATATCAAGGAGGTCATTCCGGAATTCCTGATGCTGCTCAAGGGTGTCATCGATTGCCCGGATCTGCCTCTGAATGTGTCCAGAAGCGCTCTGCAGAATGATGGATTTGTGAAGAAGATCTCTGAGTTTATCAGCAAGAAAGTGGCTGACAAGCTCTCTGGTATGTGTAAAACCGAGAAGGAAGAGTACGATAAATACTGGGATGATATCAGTCCGTTCATCAAGTTCGGCTGCCTGAAAGACGACAAGTTCTGCGAGAAAATGAACGATTATATCCTGTTCAAGAATCTGGAGGGCAAATATCTGACTTTGCCGGAGTGCCTGGAGGTGAAGCCTACGGACGCCGGGGAAGCGGACGGGGAGAGTAAGTCGGAGGATGTTGCCAATGTTGCCGGCGGAAGCGACGGGACAGTGGAGTCTGGCAGCGCCGCTGGCGGGAACCATGAGACAGAAGAGGCCGGCAGCGTTACCGGCGGGGACGATGGGACTGGAGAGACCGACAGCGCTACCGATGGGAACGACGGGAGCGGTGAGACAACGGGAACCGGCAGCGCCGTGGATGAAAACGGTGAGAAAGTAGAAGCCGAGATTGTCACCGATGAGTCGGCCGGAGAAGAGGATACGGAGGATGAGGAGGAGAAAAAGGAGAAGATCATATACTATGTGACGGATGAACAGCAGCAGAGCCAGTATATCAATATGTTTAAGGCCGCCAAGATGGATGCTGTGATCCTGACCCACAATATTGACCAGCCCTTTATCTCTCAGCTGGAGTCCAAGAACGAAGGCGTGAAGTTCCTGCGTATTGACGCAGATCTGACGGAATCCATGAAAGCCAAGACTTCCAAGAAGGCCGAGAAGGAGATGGAGGAGCAGGCGGAAGCCATAGCAGCTATCATGAAGAAGGCCCTGAAGAACGACAAGATCACGGTGAAGGTGGAGAAGCTGAAGAACAAGAAGATTTCTTCCGTGATTACGCTGTCCGAGGAAAGCAGGCGGATGCAGGACATGATGAAGATGTACTCCATGAACGGCATGGATCTGGGCGGCTTTGGCGCGGAGGGGGAGACCCTGGTGCTGAATGCCAGCCACCCGTTGGTGCAGTACGTGGTGGAGCACCAGGACGGCGAGAACGTGGAGATGATCTGCGAGCAGCTGTACGACCTGGCCAAGATCCAACATGCGCCTCTTGCACCGGAGGCCATGACCAGATTCATTGCCAGAAGCAATGACATCATGATGCTGTTGGCAAAATAAAATATAACCGATTAGGCGTGAGAACAGCCCTGCATCTCCTATTTAGAGGATGCAGGGCTGCATTCATTTTCTTAACAGTGAGGGAGAGGATTCTCAGGAATCATGGCAGGATGGCATCCAGCCATCCAGTACCCTCTCAATGTCATATGTCCCGGCTTCCTGTCTCGTCAGCTGGCAGGAGAAATCCGCTCTCTCTCTGGTGTCGCTTCCGGGGCCGTGGCAGGCGTATTCCCCATAATAGAAAAGGCCGTGTTCCTTGCCCCAGTCCTCCCATCCCGCAGGGTGGATGTGGGCGTCCATAAAACATTCCAGAAAGACAGTGCGGGCATACTCCCTCCAGGGACGTCCCAGATAGACGGAAGCCGCCGGGCAGTCACTGAGCAGCCGGCAGCGGTGGAAAACATAACCGTATTTTTGTTCCCGGGGCGTAGAGGCGGCGGTGAGATATCCATAGATCATATGCCCATCAGGGCTTTCCGGGGGAGCCAGGGGGGGCCTGGCGGCAAAGATTTCACATTCCTCGAAAAAGCATATGGCTCCCCCAAAGATGAAATCCACATCTCCACGGATATGACAATGTCTATAGTACTGCCTGCCCATGGTGCGGGGCAGATGTTGACCGGGGCCGGTGAAGCCGCCGGGCTGGGCTTCTCTAAGGGGCAGGGGTGCGGTGAACACGGTATCCTGACTTCCCAGCAGGCGGCAGTGTTCCACACAGAGACGGTCCCCGTCCGCATACAGCGCTATAGCCTGCCCGGCCAGGCGGCCACAGCCTGCGTCGTTTTGGACCGTCAGATGCCGCAGCGTCACATCATGGGTGTGGACGCGCAGGGTGGCTGTACGGAAAGTACCCCTTTTGCTGCCATCCTCCAGGGTTTGCAGGGCATAATCCCCGTACACCAGTACTGTGGTATCAGTATTGCTTCCCTCCAGGGTTACATAGGGGCGTTCCAGCACCAGCTTTTCCCGGTATATACCGGGGGCAATATGGATGATGACGGGAGAAACCGCCTCATGAGGGGCAGGATAGGAGGGGGACAGGGGAGAATATTCCCTGCCGGCGTATTCAATGGCGGCCCCCACAGTGGCAAAACAGGGGGATGGCTGGTTCCTGCCCACATAGATATGAGTTATTTCGCACATGATATCTCCTAATCGAAAGTTTCGTATCAATATCCCCAACGCCCGGCCTGGCAGTGATTCCCTGGCTGTCAGGAATTTTGCGGGGAAGGGGCCGCGCGGCTGGGGACCGCAGGCGGCATACCTTATAATAAGGCTTCAATACTCAGGTCTGGTGTTTCTGACAGATTTACATATTTATCGCCGCATTGCACGATAGGGCGGGATAGTTTTGGTTTGTTGATGAAAATAATGGTTCCCTCCTGGCCGTCACTCAGGCGGCAACGATTCTGGATGTATGTATTTACAATGTTTTCCAGGAAACAGAGTACGAAGCCAACGTCATAACGCTGCAGTCCTTCCGACTCAAAAATCTCAATGACCTTAAAAGGGCAGATAGGCGCCCGATATACCCGGGCAGAGGTCATGGCGTCATAGACATCGGCGATGGCAACCATCTTGGCATAAGTGTCGATCTCGGCATCTTTGAGACCCATGGGGTAGCCTGAACCGTCACTGCGTTCATGATGCATCAGCGCGGCATTGCAGATATGCTCATTGATATTTTGTTTCAAAAGCAGCTGATACCCCTCGAATGAATGCTTTTTAACCTGATAGTATTCCAGGTTTGTGAGTTTTCCCGGTTTGGTGATGATCTCATGGGGAATCAGCAGCTTGCCCACATCATGAAGCAGACCGCAGATCGTGGCCATTTCCACCTCCGTGTCCGAAAGCTGCAGCCAGTGGGCGAATACATTGCAGATAAGCCCCACGTTCAGGCAGTGCGCAAAAGTGGAGTCATCGTATTCCCTCATGTTATGAAGCATATCCAGTATGCTGGTATGCCCGGCGGTGTCCGTCACCATCTCCAGGGAACGGTTCAGCAGTTCCTTTACGTCCAGTTGGGTATTTTTTTCCACAACCTGGTTGATCATATTTTTGAAGGAATCCACTTCCGCTTCATAGATTTTCTTGAACTCTTTAAACTCAGGACTTTCTTTGATCCTTGTAAAATAGGACGGCCCTGCGTGTACGGGCAGAGGCCCGGGCTGCGCGATCACCTCGTCCTTCACATGCAGCGTCAGGATTCCATAAAGATCCAGTTTCATGATCTGCGCATCCGTAAGTACGGTATCTTTGGGCAGTATGAGTTGATGGTTAGAAGTCATCACATCATCTGCCACAACCATGCCCGGAACTAATTGTTGGGTAGTTAATCTCTTCATTCTGGAATAGCCTTCTTTCCTTGCGAAATGGCGTCAAATTCTCATAATTAAAGTGATTTATATTATAGCCAAAAGAGGGTGGATTGTCAATTTGCTTACCGCGCCACATCCCATCAGGAACTCTTGAAACGGGTTTTCCACAGCCATTTACAGTTTTGCACCGGTATCTGCTTCTGCAAAGTGACTTTCAATATAGTCCGGGTAAGGTCTGGGATCAGCGCTTCCCCAATGGCTCTTGTGACTCCATTAAAAATGAGATTCACTCCTTTGGACTATATTCTTGTATCCAAACGCACACGAGTGTACTGTACCGTTCACATTTCGCAAAATGACTTGCCTGAATTTCCATCTGCCGCGTTGTCGTCGGTCAACGATGCCACCGCATCGCCTCCCTCCTC
>JAAWKU010000110.1 GCA_022797535.1 Lachnospiraceae bacterium
GCCGCGCTTTCCGTGGACGCCTTTGTGGCCGGATTTGCCTATGGCACCAGGCAGATCCGGCTGTCCTGGAAGTCCATTTTGCTGGTCAATTTGATTTGCAGCGCCATTGTGGGGCTTTCCCTGGGGCTGGGCAGCCTGGTGGCAGGCTTTCTTTCGGAGAGTCTGCAGAAAGGACTGTGCTTTGGACTGCTGTTTGCGCTGGGTCTGGTGAAACTGCTGGACGGCATTGTCAGAGCTGCTATCCGCAGATATGGCGGCCTGGACGGAAAGCTGGATTTCTCGCTGTTCAGCCTGCGTTTCGTATTACATGTATATGCGGATCCTGTAGCAGTAGACCTGGATCATTCCCAGTCCATCTCCCTGGCGGAAGCGGTGTCGCTGGCTCTGGCCCTGTCCCTGGACGGGGCGGCGGCCGGATTCGGCGCGGCTCTGGGGCAGGCCAGCATTCCGGGGGTGGTGTTGGCGTCCCTGGCCGCCAACCAGCTCACACTGCTGCTGGGTTCCTGGCTGGGGGAGAGGCTTTCCAGGCGTCTCAGCATGTCTCTGGGATGGCTGGGAGGTGTGATTCTGCTGCTGTTGGCCTTCAGCAAATTATAAAGGAGCGGCAGCAGGCTCCCGGAAAATGGAAGAGGGATACAGGCGCCAGAAGAATACGGACAATCTGTGGTTTATCTTGACGGTGGCAAAGCATTCATGTTAAAATTCAGATAATCCGCAGTGCAGGCATCAGGAGTGGCAGAGGACTTCCTGCCGCTCCCATAATAAAAGGGAGGACATCAGCCGGAGATCAAGAGTTTGGAGGAGGGAATTTTATGAAAAAAGGGAAGAGCACCTATCAGTTTCACATCAATGTGGATCCTAATCTGGCCCAGCAGGCTATCATGAACTGGCTGGGGGCCAACGGGTTCGACCTGAAGGAAAAAGACGGCAATCACTACTACCAGTATTATGACCCTGTCATCGGCAGGAGGCTGTTTGAGTACTACATTCAGCCCGGCATGGTGACCATTAACGCCTACATTGGAAAATATAAAAAGCCTTATCTGCTGGATGACAGCTTTGCGGGATCCGTGCCCAAATCCGCCTACAAGCAGACGCTGGCGCCTCTCTTTCAGACATTGGCTTCCTACAACGCGCCGGGGAATGGAGCTCCTGCGCATCCGGGGACAGGGAATCCCGCTGTGCCTTATAATGTGCAGCCCTATGCCAGTGACGCCTCCGCAGGCGCGCAACCGCCTGTCGGCAATTATGAGGACTTTGCCAATGCCACCAACAAGTCCCACGAGAAGTTGGCCGTGGCTGGTTTTGTACTCTCCATTTTTGGCCTGCTACTCTCTCTGCTGGGCATTACATACGGAATCATAATTTATATGTTGGAATTCTATTTCGCGGCCTGCGGCATCAAGACCCGTAAGAAGGGCCTGGCCATTGCCACTTTTGTGCTGGCCGGCCTGTCCATTGTGATTCTGGCGGGTCTGATCTTTCTCCAGGCTCTGGTGTAGGCACGCCGGTTCAGTGGAGTTATATCATTTTTGACAGATTCCCCCCCTTGCTATGTGAAACGGGCAGGGGGGCAATTTTTGTGTAAAATAGTACATTGTTTTTTATAGAAAACGAAATATAATGATAAAATTGCTGTGACTGACGGACACAAGAATCATTCGATAAAGGCGGGCCGCAATGCGGAAAGGGAATGCTAATGTTTTTATCAAGATTAAGGGAAATCAAGTGGAAGAGAACAACGCCCGGATTGAGAAAGTGCTGTCCACAGCGTTGAAAATAGCGGGGGATCTGGAGGCCGCCGGCAAAGTTCTGACAGTCAGGCCACTGCCATGGTCAGAGACGGCGTGGACAGCCTGGACGGGCAGAACGCCGTATTCAACCAGTCATTCCACAGCATCCAGGAGATGATACCATCCTCGGAAAATCCCTGGATGTTGTCAGAACCATCGGCACCGCCCGGGCGGAGCAGAACCGGAAATTGGAAAACACGGTGTGGTGCAACGGGCAGATTGCGTCGGCTATTTGGAATCAAAATACCCAGCTTGTGGATATAGGTTCCATGATTGAGGACCATTCCAGAGATATCGCACGAATGTTCAGGCAGTCCGGGGAACCGGAGCGCGTGATCGAGTAATTGACGGCTACATTGTTGTAAAAAATGCCATCCCGTCAAAAGATAGGATTGCCCGGAAAGGCGCATACTACAAAGGCGCCTGTTGCGGGCGGGGAGGCTTACATGAAAAAGATCAGTAAAAATTTATCTTCTTCGCGGATCATTATACTGGGATTCGCAGGCGCAATCCTTTTGGGGAGCCTGCTCCTGATGCTGCCCTTTGCCACCCGGGACGGAGGAGGAGCGTCCTTTATGGACGCGCTGTTTACCGCGACTTCGGCGGTGTGCGTTACAGGTCTGGTGGTACAGGACACCGTTACTTACTGGACTGTCTTTGGACAGGGTGTTATACTTTTGCTGATACAGATCGGAGGCATGGGTGTGGTGACGGTTGCGGTGGCGGTCTTTGTGGCCTCCGGAAAGCGAATTGGTCTGAAGGAACGCAGCACCATGCAGGAGGCCATATCCGCCAATCATGTGGGGGGCATTATCAGGTTGACGGGCTTTATCGTCAAGGCCGCTGTCTGCTTTGAACTGCTGGGAGCCATAGTCATGGCCCCGGCTTTTTGCCGGGAGTTTGGCACGGTGAGGGGAATATGGTACGCCGTGTTTCACTCCATCTCCGCGTTCTGCAACGCAGGATTTGATCTTATGGGAGACAGGGCTCCCTATTCCTCTCTGACCCATTTTGCCGCAAGCCCGTCAATTAATCTGACGATTATGTGTCTGATCGTCATCGGGGGCATCGGATTTCTGACATGGGAGGACATCTGGACCAAAAAGTTCCGTATTCGGAAATACAGGATGCAGACGAAGGTGATTCTGACTACCACGGCGCTTTTGATTCTGGCTCCGGCAGTCTATTTTTTTCTGAATGAATTTCAGGATATGCCCCCGGGGCAGCGCGTCCTGTGCGCCTTGTTTCAGGCGGTGACTCCCAGGACGGCAGGTTTTAATACAGTGGATTTGGGATTGCTCAGCGGGCATGCCATCGGGGTAATTGTTCTGCTGATGTTGGTGGGGGGCTCCCCCGGCTCTACTGCCGGCGGTTTTAAGACCACTACTCTGGCGGTGATGCTCTCCTCGGCTGTCTCGGTATTCCGCCGCAGGGAGCATGTACATTTCTTCGGACGCAGGATTGACGATGTCACGGTACAGAGCGCCATGGCTGTGCTGAGTATGTATCTGGTGCTGTTTTTGGGGGGCGGCTTTTTCATCAGCCATATGGAAGGGCTGCCTCTGTCGGAGTGCCTGTTTGAAGCGGCGTCTGCCGTGGCCACTGTGGGTCTTACCCTGGGCATCACCCCCGATTTGGGCCTGGCGTCCAGGTTTGTATTGATCCTGCTGATGTATATCGGACGGGTGGGAGGTCTGACCTTGATCTTCGCGGCGCTGCCCGGAAAGAAGAGCGTTACGGAGAGGCTGCCCCAGGAAAAGCTGAATGTGGTGTAAAGGCGGGCCTGTGTGATTCGTCGGCTGCCTGTGAATTGCCGGAGCTGTGTGGCCGCGGAGAGAGGTAGAACTTTAACAGGAGGAATTATGAGAACCGTATTGTTGATTGGGCTTGGAAGATTTGGCAAGCATATTGCCATGAAACTCAACGATTTGAATTATCAGGTCATGGCGGTGGACCATGACGAAGAGAGGGTCAACGGTGTGCTGCCCTTTGTCACTAATGCGCAGATCGGCGACAGTACCAGCGAAGAGTTCCTCTCCTCGCTGGGAATCCGCAATTACGATGTGAGTATCGTGACCATAGGGGACGATTTTCAGAGTTCTCTGGAAACGGTTTCCCTGCTCAAGGAACTGGGGGCAAAGAAGGTGATCGCCAGGGCCTCCCGGGGCGTGCAGGAGAAATTTCTGCTGCGCAACGGCGCGGATGAGGTGGTCTACCCGGAAAAGCAGCTTGCGGCCTGGACGGCGATCCGCTGTGCCTCAGACCACATTCTGGACTATATTGAATTGGACGGAGAGTGCTCCATCTATGAACTGACCATCCCCGACCACTGGCATGGCAAAACCATACTGGAACTGGATATCCGCAAAAAATACGGTATCAACATACTGGGCGTGCGGGAAGGGGGCAGGCTGAACATGGACATCGCTCCAGATACCATTCTCAACAAAGAAAAATCCATTCTGGTATTGGGTAAGCAGAAGTCCATCCAGAAATGCTTTCATATTTAAACGGGCTTCCAGGACAAATTATAACATCAGGCAGAGGGAATGGCAATCATCCGATTGAGGTTGAACTTGTACCGGGAATTCGGTATAATATCAATATCTGATACATTGATGCAGGGAATTTCGGAAGGGGTAAATTGGCTGGAGCGTGTTCGATCATTCCTTCCTTCCATCTGCACGCCTCACTTTGCGTGATTTTGGTCCATATTCAGTCAACATAGCCTGCTGTGCCTCCTTTATTTGGGCCAAAACTCCCACAAATTGTGGCGTACATCTGGCAGAAAGCAATTTTCAAACACGCTCCGGGGATTTCGTAATTGTCTGAACAAATTCTATATAAGGAAAGGAATTGGGTCATGGAGAGATGGGCGAGGGCCAAATACCAGCCAGTGCTGCCGCTGGGAAAAGAGGGACGCAGGGTCACGGCCTGCGGGGAACATATCAAACTTTCGAAAGATGCCGCCAAAGAGGGCATGGTGCTTCTCAAAAATGAGGGCCATGTGCTGCCCCTGGGAAAAGGGACGAAGATTGCCCTGTTCGGCAAGGCCACCTTTGACTATGTGAAAGGGGGCGGTGGGAGCGGCGATGTGACCGTGTCCTACACCCGCAACCTTTATGAGGGTTTCAAGGAACTGGGAGATGCGGTGAGCATCTTTGAGGAACTGGCCTGTTTTTACAGAGACAATGTGAAGGAGCAGTACGCTGGGGGAAGAGTGCCGGGCATGACGGCGGAACCCGAGGTGCCTCAGGAACTGCTGCGTAAAGCGCGGGCTTTTGCAGACACGGCGGTGATATCCCTGTGCCGTTTTTCGGGAGAGGGTTGGGACAGGAGTATAAAAGACGCGAAGGAACAGCAACTGACAGGCAGTGACGAGAATATGACAAATATGTCGGCAGACCTTTTTGAGGAGGGGGATTTCTACCTGACCCGGAGCGAGAGGGCCATGATTGACATTGTGAAAGCAGCTTTTGACAGAGTGGTGGTGGTTATGAACGTGGGCGGAATGGTGGACACGGACTGGTTTGCCCGGGACCACAGGATCCAGTCTGTGCTCATAGCCTGGCAGGGAGGCATGGAGGGCGGTCTTGCAGCGGCGGAACTGCTGACCGGCAGGGGCAATCCCAGCGGCAAGCTGTCCGACACCTTTGCCAGAAGGCTGGAGGACTATCCCTCCACTTATAATTTCCATGAGTCGGAGGGGTATGTGGACTACACCGATGACATCTATGTGGGATACCGCTATTTTGAGACCATACCGGGGGCGGCGGAGAAAGTAAATTATCCCTTTGGCTTCGGGCTGTCTTACACTACCTTTGCCCTGTCCGCGCCTGTGGCGGAAAAAAAGGGGGACAGCATTGAGATTACAGTGGAGGTGTGCAACGTGGGCGGCGTGGCCGGCCGGGAAGTGGTGCAGGTTTATTACAACGCTCCCCAGGGCAGGCTGGGGAAGCCAGCCAGGGAGTTGGCAGCTTTCCGCAAGACCAGGCTGCTGCTGCCGGGAGAGACCCAGAGGGTGACGCTGTCTTTCCCGGTGAGCGCCATGGCCTCCTATGATGATCTGGGAAAAGTGATCCGAGCCGCTTATGTGCTGGAAAAGGGCTGTTACCGTTTCCATGTGGGAACTTCCGTCAGAGACACCGTTCAGACGGATTTCTGCCTGGAACTGGAGGAGGATGTGGTCACGGAGCAGTGCCGGACCAAAATGGCTCCGGTCCAGCTGGAAAAGAGGATGCTGCCGGACGGCAGCTATGAGGCCCTTCCCATGGGTGAGCCCGTGGATACTGACGCCAATGTTCTGAAGCGCCAGACGGAAGAGGAAGCCGACGGCATGGCTCCGGTGACTCCTTTCCGGCACCATTACAAGCTGTGGGGGCAGCAGAAGAAAGGATATACCCTTACAGACCTGGCGGAGGGGAGCGTCTCCATGGAGGAATTTCTGGCCCAACTATCCGACGGGGATCTGGCCCGGCTGCTGGGGGGACAGCCCAACACAGGGGTGGCCAATACCTTCGGCTACGGCAATCTGCCGGAGTACGGCATTCCCAATATTATGACGGCGGACGGCCCCGCCGGCCTGCGGATCGCGCCCCAGTGCGGCGTATGCACCACCGCCTGGCCCTGCGCCACGCTGCTGGCGTGCACCTGGAATCCGGAACTGGCGGAGCAGGTAGGAGAGGCCGGGGGCGCGGAAGTAAAGGAGAACAACATCGGTGCATGGCTGACGCCGGCGGTAAATATCCACAGAAGCCCTCTGTGCGGCAGGAACTTTGAGTATTATTCGGAGGATCCCCTGCTGACGGCCAGGATGGCAGGAGGTATGGTGCGGGGCATTCAGGCCAACCATGTGGCGGCCACGGTGAAGCATTTTGCCCTGAACAACAAGGAGACCAACCGCAGGGACAGCGACTCCCGGGCGTCGGAGCGGGCCATTCGGGAGATTTATCTGAAAGCGTTTGAACTCATTGTAAAAGAGGAAAAGCCCTGGAGTATTATGTCCTCCTACAATATCATCAACGGCCGCAGGGCTTCCGAGAACCGGGAACTGCTGGAGGACATCCTGCGGGACGAGTGGGGCTTCGAAGGCATGGTGACTACGGACTGGTGGACTAAGGGAGAGCATTACAAAGAAGTAAAAGCGGGCAATGATATGAAGATGGCCAGCGGCTTCCCGGAAAGGCTTCTGGAGGCCATGGAAGCAGGAGCGCTTGCCCGCAGTGAGATGGAAGTATGCGCCCGAAGGGTACTGGAACTGATCTTGAAGATAGACTGAGCAATAGGAAGATATACAAAACAGACCTGCCCGTTCCTGATGGACGGGCAGGTCTGTTCGTCAAAAAAAGCTGGCTCCTGCCGACCTTTTTTGACAGTCTGCAAGAGCCTTAGATTTCAAGGATTTTACAAGCGGAGCCGGAGGGATTCGAACCCTCGTGCCCCGGAGGGCAAACGCATTTCGAGTGCGCCCCGTTATGACCGCTTCGATACGGCTCCGTATTTTTACTCTTCCTATTCTATAGTATAACGGGCCGTTTGGCAAGTGATATTTTTCCAATAAGTCTTGTTTGGGAGGCGGAATTGGGGTATAATGAGCCTGTTGACTCATACAAGGCAGTATCAATTATAATTATTAATCAGAGAGTGACGGAGGAATGGGACATGAAGAGAATCGGCATGTTGACAAGCGGCGGCGACTGTCAGGCGCTGAACGCCGCCATGAGGGGGGTTGTCAAGACCCTGGCGAATTCCAAGGAGAAGGTGGAAATCTACGGCTTCCTCGACGGCTACAAGGGGCTGATCTACAGTCGTTTTCAGATGCTGACAGGCAGGGACTTTTCCGGCATCCTGACGAAAGGCGGCACGATTCTGGGCACTTCCCGTACCCCTTTCAAGACCATCCATGATCCGGATGAAAACGGCGTGGACAAAGTGGAATCCATGAAGCAGACCTACCATAAATTGCAGCTGGACTGCCTGGTGATTCTGGGCGGCAACGGCACCCACAAGACGGCCAATCTGCTCCGGGAGGAGGGGCTGAATGTGGTGACGCTGCCCAAGACCATCGACAACGATCTGTGGGGCACGGATATGACTTTCGGCTTCCAGAGCGCCGTGAACATCGCCACGGACGCCATTGATTGCATCCACACCACAGCTGCTTCCCATGGGCGCGTGTTCATCGTGGAGGTGATGGGACACAAGGTGGGCTGGCTGACGCTGAACGCAGGCATGGCCGGCGGCGCGGACATCATTCTGCTGCCGGAGATTCCCTATGATATCGACAAAGTGATTGACAAGATCGAGGAGAGAGACAAGAACGGCAGCCGCTTCACCATCATTGCAGTGGCCGAAGGAGCCATCTCCAGGGAGGACGCGAAACTTTCCAAGAAAGAATACAAGAAAAAGAAAGAAAAGTACCCTTACCCCTCCGTCTCCTATGAGGTGGCGGCCAAGATCCAGGAAAAAACGGGGCGGGAGGTCCGGGTGACCGTTCCCGGCCATATGCAGCGGGGCGGCAGCCCCTGCCCTTATGACAGGGTGTTTGCCAGCCGTCTGGGCGCGGAGGCAGGCAGGATGATTCTGGACGGCCAGTATGGCTTTATGGTGGGTTATAAGAACAGGGAGATTGTGCGCGTCCCCCTGGAGGAAGTGGCAGGCAAGCTGAAAACCGTGGCTCCCGACGCGGCCATCGTGAAAGAAGCCAAGCTGCTGGGCATCAGTTTTGGAGATTAGTCAGATGTCGTATACCGCTTTATATCGTAAGTTCCGCCCCGACACTTTTGAGGACGTGAAGGGGCAGGACCATATTGTGACAACTTTAAAAAACCAGATCCGGGCGGGCCGCATCGGACACGCTTATCTGTTCACCGGAACCCGCGGGACGGGTAAGACCACTGTGGCCAAGATCTTTGCCCGGACGGTGAATTGTGAGAACCCTGCTCAGGAGGGTCCCTGCGGGGAATGCCGCATCTGCCGGGCCATTGCGGCCGGGGCCAGCATGAACGTGATCGAGATTGACGCCGCCTCCAACAACGGTGTGGACAATATTCGTGAGATCGTGGAGGAGGTATCCTACTCTCCTGCGGAAGGGAAGTACAAGGTTTACATCATTGATGAGGTGCATATGTTGTCCATAGGCGCGTTCAACGCCCTGCTCAAAACTTTGGAAGAACCGCCCTCCTATGTGATTTTTATATTGGCCACCACGGAAGTGCATAAACTGCCCATTACCATATTGTCCCGATGCCAGCGTTATGATTTCAAACGCATCACCATTGACACCATCGCTGCCCGGATGCGGCAGCTTACAGAGGTAGAGCAGGTGCAGGTGGAGGAGAAGGCGCTGCGCTATATTGCCAAGGCGGCGGACGGTTCCATGCGGGACGCCCTGAGCCTGCTGGATCAGTGTATCGCTTTTCATCTGGGCAACGAACTCACCTATGACAAGGTGATGGACGTGCTGGGGGCGGTGGACACGGAGGTGTTCAGCCGCCTGCTGCGCTGCGTGCTGGAGCAGGATGTGCTGGGATGCGTGCAGCTTCTGGAGGAGATCGTCATGCAGGGCAGGGAACTGACCCAGTTTGTAACGGATTTTACCTGGTATATGCGGAATCTGCTGCTGGTACAATCCTCGGACAATCTGGAGGACGTGATCGACATGTCCTCGGACAACCTGGCCCGGCTCAAGGAAGAGGCGGCTCTGATGGATATGAACCGAATTATCCGTTACATCCGTATTTTCTCGGAACTGTCCGGGCAGATTCGGTATGCCAGCCAGAAGCGGATCCTGGTGGAGATCGCTTTGATTAAGCTGTGCAGGCCCAGCATGGAGACCTCTCAGGAGGCCCTTCTGGACCGAATCCGGGATGTGGAGGAAAAGGTGGAGAACGGCGTGGCGGTGCTGCCCGGAGGATATGGGGCGGGCCAGGAGGCTGCTGCATCCGCCCAGGGGCAGGGAATGGGGGCGAAATCAGGGACAGCAGCTCCCCGGCCTCCAGCCATTCCCGATGATGTGAAGGAAGTGGTCAGCCATTGGTCAGCCATCCTGGGAAGTGCCGGAAACCCCATGAAAATATATCTGAAAGAAGCCATTCCCAGCCTGGGCGGGGACAACCGGTTGATGCTGGTGCTGGAGGACGGTGTGGCATCGGACTATTTTACCCAGCATCCCCAGAACAGGGAGCAGCTTGAGAACCTGATCGGGGGTTATATCGGCAAGGAGATAGAAGTTGATATCCAGGTGGCGAAGGACCGGCAGGAGGCTGAAGAGAGTTATTATGACCTGCGTAAGGGCTTTTCCGGCGTCAATATGGAGATTGAAGTAGAAGAATAAAACAGGAGGCAGTTATGGCAAAACGAGGAGGCTTCCCCGGCGGTATGATGCCGGGCAATATGAACAATCTGATGAAGCAGGCGCAGCGCATGCAGCGTCAGATGGAGGAAGGACAGAAGGAACTGGAGACCAGGGAGTTCACGGCTTCTGCCGGGGGCGGGGCAGTGGAGGTCACGGTGTCCGGCAAAAAAGAGGTGCTGAGGGTGAAACTCACCGAGGAGGTGGTGGATCCGGAGGATATCGAGATGCTGCAGGACCTGATTGTGGCGGCTGCCAACGAGGCGCTGAAACAGGCGGACGAGGCCAATGAGGCGATGATGGGCAAGATGACCGGGGGTCTGGGAGGCTTCCCGTTCTGATGGAATTATACAGCGGCTATATTAATAAGTTAATAGAGGAACTGGCGGCGCTGCCGGGGATCGGCGGCAAATCCGCCCAGCGCCTTGCGTTTCATCTGATCAATATGCCCAAAGACAAGGTGGGCCGCCTGGCCCAGACCATTGTGGAGGCCAAGGAAAACGTGAGATACTGCAGGG
>JAAWKU010000111.1 GCA_022797535.1 Lachnospiraceae bacterium
TCACGGCGAGGCGAACCAAGGTGGGGGAAATCACGGCGAGGCGATCCAAGGCGGTGTGAACCAAGGCGGGGGAAATCACGATGAAGTGAACCAAGGCGGGGTGAGTCAAGGCGGGGCGAACCATGACGAGGGCGGCCGAAAGCCGGGCAGCACGGGAGTCGCCTCTGCCGGGGACGTACCCAGCCGCAGTGCTGGCAGCCTGGGGCAGCAGGTGTGGCAGGAGATTTTGACCCAGCCCCGAAAGCCGCTGCTACGGGCGCTGGGCAACAAGGGCCTGCGGCGGATGACGGCGGCCATGGAGGCAGGGAATGCGCCCAAAGTGGAACGGGGCACGGTGGTGCATGTGCGGCTTCCCGGGCAGGATATGACGGTTAAGCTGCTCTCCCCCCTGGAATACAGTACCTGTACCTGTCACAGGAAAGAATTGTGCAGCCACAAGGCGGAGGCCATTCTCTGGTGCCAGTATCTGGAAAAACAACTGACATCGGAAGAACTGGCGGGAGAACTGGAACGGGAGCCTTCCTTTGACCTGCGGGAACTGGGGAACACGGCGGCACAGGTCAAGGACTGTCTGGAGCATCTGCTGGAGACCGGGCTTGCCAGAAGCGGAACAGAGCAGGCACAGGAACTGGAACGTCTGGCCATCCTCTGCCACAATGCGGGCCTGCCCGGCTGGGAGGGGGACATCAGGGCCCTGGCGGAGGGCTATGAGAAATATCTGCGCCGGGCGGCGGGTCAGACCATGGAAAAACTGGCCGGGCAGTTACAGCGCCTGTACGGTAAGACCCTGCAACTCAGAAAACTGGCGGAACAGGCTCTGTCCCGAGAGGAGAAGGCCCTGGCCCGGAAGGAGATGGTTTCTGCTCCTGATGCGGCGGGAAATATAAACTCCCGGATTCAGGCTCTGGCCGGGGCATTCCGCTCGGAATATCTGCCAGTGGGGGATCTGGAACTGACAGGGATCACTCTGGAACATTTTGTCACCGATTCCGGTTATGAGGGAGATACAGTGTATTTTCTGGACATCTCCACAGGAAACTGGTACACCTACACCAATGCCCGTCCCACGTTTTACGAAGGGAAAAGACGGGGCGGCTATCAGGAAAAAGTCCCTGCTCCCTGGGGGGTGTCCCTGCCTCTGGAAGGATTGGCCGGCGTGCGCCTGCTGCTGCGGGGAGCCAGATGTGACGCTGGAGGGCGGCTTTCCTCCAGCCAGGAGACCAGGGGAGAAATCCTTGGGAAAAGCGAGCTTACGGCGGAGAAGCTGAAGGGCTGGTATTACCGCAGATATGACCGACTTTTTGAGGAGCAGATTCCCAGGCCGGGGGAAAAGACGGTCCCCGGTCTGGTGTTTGCCCAGGCGGCGGGATTTGAGAAAGGGGTGTTCAATGAGATCACCCAGAAGCTGGAACTGCCCATCTGGGATCAGGAGGGTCGCCAGGTGTTGGTGGAACTGCCCTATACCAAACGGGAGGAGGCTTCCATCCGCTACCTGGAACGGCTGAAACAGAAGCAGCAGCCCTGCTTTCTGGGCAGAGTCTACCTGGAGGGAAGCCAGATCCGTCTCTACCCGGTGGATGTACTGGAGCGCCAGGAACTGGAGGAGCCGGAGGAAGCCGCCCCGGCGGAAAAAAGGCCCGGGAGAAAGGCACATCCCGGAAAGCGTGGTACAGGAGAATCCCCAGAGGGCGTAGCAGCAGGCCCTCCGGGCATACAGGGGCATCGCCGGGAAGCCTGTCAGGCCCTGCAAAGCTATCTGGAGGAGGTAAGCTGGCTGCTCCAGGAGATTTACCAGGTGGGCTGCGCCACGGTGCAGGACAGCACCCTGGAGGCCATGACCCGGGCAGAGAGACAGGGGGCGGGGTATGGTATGACAACTCTGTCGGACTGGCTGCGGCTGCTGGGAGAACAGTTGTCCCGGTCCCGTCACCGCATGAGACAACAGCCTGCGGAGACCATGGACCTGTTTTGCAGGCTGTGGCTTTACGTGCAGCTGTGCCGCCAGCGTACGGCCTACGACATGGCAAGCCTTACATATCGGGGCATATAACATAGAGTCAAACAGTATGGGAGGAGCAGTATGTTAAGAGCAGAGAGCACACAAAACGACAAAATCATCAGCGCATTGGAGGGGCTTCAGCTTGGCGGCGGGGAACTGGAGACCGCGGAAAAGTATTTGAATGGGGAAGCCGGAGAAGAAGTACTGGCAGGGATGGCATTTCGGGACATGACGCAGATGTCCTCTGAGGCCCTCCGGGCATTTGAACCGCTGTTTGATTCCTTCTATAAGAAAAAGCGCTATGAGGAGGCGGGAAAACTTTTCAATGTGCTGTACGCCATAGGGGGTTCCACCTGCAGCCAGTGTTTCCGTTCCGTCTATGGTTTCCAGAACATGGCCCACAGCGGCGTGATGAAAATAGACCGGGCCAGGGCCCTGGCGGTTTATACCCATGGAATCTCCAACAACAGCTACAGCTTTGGCGCGCATGTGCTTATGCAGGTCATGGCGCCCCTGGCGGAATCCGACCCCGGGGTGGTGCTGCGGGCCTACAGAGAGTACAGGGGAAATGCCAGTAACGGAAGGATTCTGCTTATAACCCTGTATTTCTGTCTCCGCTACGGGCAGGAGAACCTGGAGACGGGCAAATCGGGCGCGCTCCTTTTAAAGGAGGAGGACAGGGGCCTGCTGGAAGAATATGAGGATCTGGTGGTGGAACCTTTGGGAATGGTTTTTGCCCCGGATGCTTCCAAAGATTCGGCAGTGCGTAAACTGGTAGATCAGATCCGGCAGGGAAAACCCAACAGGGAGCAGCTTTCGGCGCTGAGAAACAGGAAAGTCAATGAGACTGTTTTTACCCTGCTGGGGGGCTGTGCCTTTGCCAATTACAGACTTTCAGAGAAGCTGTGCGGCGCTGTGATTTTCTGCAGCGCGGCGGCTCCGGGTTTGATGCTGAAAGTGATGGAGAGCATGGATGTGCGGGGTGAAATGAACCGTCTCGGAGGCGAACTGCAGGAACTTTTCGGCATCTCCAGCCGGGAGGTGATCTCCTGGGCGGCGAGGCGCATACAGGGGGGGCTGAGCCATCGCACGGTGGTAGATATAAGCGTGGTAAAAGCGATTCTGCGGGGACAGTTTGAACGGCATCCCCGGGAGTTTATAGAGGGATACAACAAAGCCGATTATCAGGCAGCCCATGTCATGGCGGAAATCATACAGGAAATAGACCCGGAACTGTACCGCAGAGAGGTGCTGCTGAACGGCCGGGATGCCCAGAGGGACAAGGTAATGCGACTCCTTTTGTCCGCCAATAGAAGTAAGGTACCCGAGGCGTGCAGGGATTATTTGGAGGGCAAGTCGGAACTGGAGGCTCTCTATGCCGTGCGGGACCAGTTGTCCTCCCCGTATTATGGGAGTTACTGGGAGTGCAGGGGAGCTTTGGAACAGTATGTCAATACCTACCACGACGAAGTGTTCTACAGCCGCTGCATGGCCCTGGCGGCACTTTGGGGAACCAGTTATTTCTTCACCTGGTTCAGTGCGTCCGCCTCTGAAAAGGAAGCGTTTCAGAGGGAACTGGAACATATCTTCCAGGGCCTGACAATGGCCGGGGTCCGGCTGGAGGACCAGCTCGGGGTGGTGAACCTGATGGCAGAAAATACCTATGAAGAGAACAAAAGGCAGGCCATACTCCGGGGCAGTATTGCTGTTTTCCGGCAGTATCTGGCGGAGCGCACCCAAGAGACGGTGGACGCCTTTGCGGGAGCCGGAGCCAATGGGAGGCATTTTGCCCTGCTGGTATATGGCGGGGAGGGGGACCTGCGGGTGACGGAGGAGAACCGGGAAGCCTGCGGCCCGGCCCTGGCTGAGTTTGCCAAAGGCAGGGATGCCTGGAAAGAGCAGATTTTGTCCTACACCCAGGACAGTTCCAAATTGGTGAAACAGGAGCTGGAGCAGATGCTGGCAGACCGTCCCGGCTGGAGGGAACAGGTGACGGGGCTGCTCTCCTCCAGGAAGGCTGCGGAGCGGGAACTGGGCATCCGGGTGCTGGCCAGGTGGAATACTCCCCAGGACCAGGAAGCTCTGCAGGCCCTGTATGAGACGGAGAAAAACGCCAAGGTCCGGGCCTTGCTGGATACTGCCCTGGGCCATGCCCCTGTAGCGGAAGGGGGGACGGCGACCGAAGGCCCGGCCCTGACCCTGCAGGATCTGGTGAGAGAACAGCACAAGGGGGGCAAGAAGCGCAGCCTGGCCTGGGCTTATGAGACAGCTTTCAGCCCGGTACATACAAAGAGCGGGGAACAGGCCACGGAGGAATATTTGCAGGCCCTGCTGCTGTGCTACTCCTCTATGGGCAAACCTGGAATTAACAGGGACGCCGCTCTGCTGGCAGAGAATCTGGAGCCCCGGGAACTGGCGGTCTATATGGGAGAATTGTTTGACAAGTGGATGGAGGCCGGTGCGGAGGCCAAGAAGCGCTGGGTGCTGTTTGCCGCTTCCATACACGGCGGCAGTGATATCATACCAAGACTCCACCACCAGATTCAGGAGTGGCCCCAGATGGCCCGGGGGGCCATTGCGTCAGACGCGGTGCAGGCTCTGGCCTTAAGCCCCCAGCCCCAGGCTCTGCTCATCGTGGATGGCATCGCCCGAAAGTTCAAATTCAAGCAGGTCAGGGCGGCGGCAGGTCAGGCGCTGGAATTCGCCGCAGGCCAGCTGGGACTGACCCGGGAGCAGCTGGAGGACAAGATTGTGCCCAGCCTGGGCTTTGACGAGCATATGGAGCGGCATTTCGACTACGGGAATCGAAGATTCACCGTGACCATTACCACCGCTCTGGAGGTGGAGGTCTATGACGAGAACGGCAAAAAGCTGAAGAATATGCCCGCTCCAGGCGCCAGGGATGACGCGGAGAAAGCTGCGGCGGCCCATGGGGCGTTCAAGGAGATGAAGAAGCAGATGAAAGCCACCGTCAGCAGCCAGAAGCAAAGGCTGGAAATGGCTCTGTCCACAGAGCGGCTCTGGACGGTGGAGGCATGGCGGGAACTGTTTGTGCAGAATCCCATCATGCATCAGTTTGCAATCGGCCTGGTGTGGGGGCTGTATGAGAACCACAGCCTGGTTCAGAGCTTCCGCTATATGGAGGACGGGTCGTTCAACACCGAGGACGAGGAAGAGTACGAACTGCCAGAGCAGGGGCAGATCGGACTGGTGCATCCCATAGAGCTTACGAAGGAAAGCCTGGAGACCTGGAAGCAGCAGCTGGAGGACTACGAGATCACCCAACCTGTGGAACAGTTAAATCGCACGGTGTACTATCTTACCCAGGAAGAACAGACAGGCAGGAATCTGGAACGCTTCGGCGGTATGCTTATCAACGATCTGTCTCTGGGAGGCAAACTCACTGCGCTGGGCTGGTACCGGGGTTCTGTGCAGGATGCAGGCGGCTTTTACACCTATTACCGGGAGGACGCTTCCCTGGGCCTGGGAGCGGAACTGCACTTCTCCGGCAGCTTTGTGGGCAGCGGCGGCATGGGGGGTGAGGAGGTCACGGTGTATGACGTGCGCTTTTACAAGGCGGGTACCATAGAGAGAGGCTCTTATTGCTATGACGAGGTGGAAGGGGAGAAACAACTGTCCCTGAAAGATATCCCTCAGAGGTATTTCAGCGAGATAGTCTGGCAACTGACCAAGGCCACGGCTTCCAGCAGGGAGAGGGACGAGGACTGGAAGACGGGTAGAAGGTAAGTGAAAGGAGGCAAACAGATGGAAGCCGATATCAGATGGTTGGATGATCCCGGGGTATTCCGGGTGGGACAGAGTCCGGCTCACAGCGATCATGCGTACTATGAGGATCAGGAGAGCCTGGAGGCCGGGAATGTTACCCTGCGGCAGTGCCTGGACGGGGAGTGGCAGTTCTGCTTCTCCGTGAATGCGTGCAGCAGGCCGGCGGATTTTTACAGAGAGGATTATGACCGGAAGGACTGGGACCTGATTCCTGTGCCCATGCATATTGAGATGGCGGGGTATGATAAGATACATTATATCAATGTGATGTATCCCTGGGAGGGGAAAATGTTCCGCCGTCCCGCCTGCACAATCGAAGGCACCTGGCCGGGGGAGGCGGCCTGGGAAGAGAACGGGAGTTTCAGCCGGGCCTCCTACAATCCCGTGGGCTCCTATGTGAAGATCTTTGACCTGGATCCCGGGCTGCGGGGGAAGCCGGTGAAAATCTGCTTCGAGGGAGTGGAGCAGGCTATGTTTCTGTGGCTGAACGGCCAGTTTATCGGCTATGCAGAGGACAGCTTTACCCCTTCGGAGTTTGACCTGACCCCCCATATCCGGGAGCGGGGCAATGTGCTGGCTGTGGAGGTGCATAAGCGCAGCACTGCCAGTTACCTGGAGGACCAGGACTTTTTCCGCTTCTTTGGTATCTTCAGGAGCGTGTATCTGTATGCCTGGCCCAGCCTGCATGTGGAAGATCTGTGGGCGAAACCCCGGCTTCTTGAGGATAATGCCTCGGGGAGCCTGGAACTGGAACTCCGGCTTGCGGCCTGGGGGAATGCGGCGGAGGCGGTATGTGGGGAAAATACCCAAGCCTTTCGGGTGGGGATCACCCTGGAGGACGGGGCAGGAAGGCAGTGCTGGTCCCTGCAGGTTCCCGCAGCCCGCAGTATTCATATAGAACCTCAGCAGGTGGGCAGTGTGACCCCCTGGGACAACCATAACCCCTGCCTGTACCGGCTGCTGCTTACTTTGCTGGGCCCCGGAGGAGAGGTTCTGGAGCTGGTTCCCTGTGATATAGGCTTCCGCCGTATTGAGATTGTGGATAAAGTCATTCTCTTAAACGGCAGACGGCTGATCTTCACCGGAGTAAACCGGCATGAGTGGAGCGCGAAAGGAGGCCGGGTTATCTCCCTGCAGAATATGGAGCAGGACATCCGTATTTTTGAGGAAAATCATATAAACGCGGTGCGTACCAGCCACTATCCCAATCAGATTCCCTGGTATTATCTATGCGACTGCCACGGCATCTATATGATTTCCGAGACCAACCTGGAAACCCACGGCTCCTGGCAGAAGCCGGTGGGAGACGAGCCCTCCTGGAATATTCCCGGAAGTTTCCCGGCCTGGCGGGAAGCGGTGTTGGACCGGGCCAGGACTCATTTTGAGACTTTTAAAAACCATCCGGCTATTCTGATGTGGTCCCTGGGCAACGAATCCTTTGCGGGGGAGAACATCGCCGCCATGAATGCTTTCTTTAAGGAAAAAGACCCGGACCGCCTGGTGCAGTATGAGGGTGTGGTACACAACCGGGAATATGAGGACCGAATTTCGGATGTGGAGAGCCAGATGTACACCAGCCCGGAGGGCATTGCCGAGTATCTGTCCAACGCCCCTGAAAAGCCTTTTATTCTCTGCGAATACATGCACGACATGGGCAATTCCATGGGGGGCATGCAGTCCTATATGGAACTGCTGGATCGCTTTGAAATGTATCAGGGCGGTTTTATCTGGGACTACATGGACCAGGCCATTATGGTGACGGATCCCGTGACGGGCAGAGAGGTGCTGCGCTACGGCGGCGATTTTGACGACAGACCTTCGGACTATGAGTTTTCCGGGGACGGCATCCTGTTTGCGGACAGGACTCCCAAACCGGCGTTGCAGGAAGTGAGGTATTATTATGGAAAATATCGATAATGGCAGAGAGTTTTCTCCGGCGAAGGCCCATCCCCACACTGCTGCGGGCGCAGTCGATTCCACCGGGTCCGGGGCAGGCATGAGGGTGGTGTACGGAGACTGCACCCTGGGTTTGCAGGGCGGCAATTTTCACTATATTTTCAATTATGGCATTAAGGGACTGGAGTCACTGGTAAAAAATGGAAGGGAATGGATGTACCGGGGGCCGCTGCCCACGTTCTGGCGGGCGCTGACAGACAACGACAGGGGCAATGGTCTCCATCTGCGCAGCGGCATGTGGCTGGCGGCGGATCAGTTTATACGTTACAAAGGAGTGAAGGTGATTGTGGACGGCCAGGATCTGCGTCAGCCGGACCCCAGAGGAAATAATCGGTTTACGGGGCAGGAGACTGCCGGCGAGGCGGAGATGGTCTACACCTATGAGACCATCACCGTGCCTTCCGCCACGGTGGAGGTAAGCTACCGGGTGGAGGCAGAGGGCAGGATCCTGGTGAGGGTATGCTACCATGGCCGGGAGGGTCTGCCGGAACTGCCGGTGTTCGGCATGCGGTTTGTGCTGCCCACCCTGGCCAGGGGCTTCACTTACGAGGGGCTGTCCGGCGAGACTTACCCGGATCGTATGGCGGGCGGGCTCCCGGGGGTCTATGAGGTGGAGGGCCTGCCTGTGACGCCCTATCTGGTGCCCCAGGACTGCGGCGTACACATGGACAGCAAGTGGGTACGCGTCCACCCCGGTCAAAGCAGCAGCAATGTGACCAAAGGGCCGCTGGCAATGCCTGACGCCGGAAAAGAGGATTGCCTGGAGATTCGCATGGGCCGGGCCCCCTTCGCTTTCTCCTGCCTGCCTTACACGGCCCAGGAACTGGAGAACGCCACACATCAGGAGGAACTGCCCCTTCCCAGGCGCACCGTACTCTGCGTGCTGGGCGCGGTGCGGGGCCTGGGAGGCCGGGATACCTGGGGGGCACAGCCGGAACCTGCTTTCCGCCTGGACGCCGCCGGGGAGATCGCGTATGACTTTTATATTTGCTAGCCACATGATATGCAGACAAGCCGACTCGCCCAGGGGATCTCAGCCGGGGGAGCCTCATGGGTTATAATGTAAACAGCATACCGGCTCGGAATCTGCCATGCCGTTGACGCATGGCAGATATTTCGTTAAAAGTATTTGCCAGAACGCATATATGATGGTATACTTCATAGATGTTAACACCTATGTTTTTTGTAGGAATGCCATCTATGCAGGGAGCAATGGAAAAATGGACGACAGGCTGCTGGGAATCGTTGTGGATTCCTTTACCAAAATCTTAATACCGGGTATCAGAGTGACTATACCGCTGACAATTCTGTCATTTTCCTTTGCCATGGTGATCGCCGTAGTGGTGGCCATGATCCAGTTTGCCAACGTAAAGGTCTTAAAGCAGATCAGCCGCTTCTATATCTGGGTAGTCAGGGGTACCCCCCTGCTGGTACAGTTATATGTGATTTTTTACGGCCTGCCCAATCTGGGGATCATCATTGACCCTTTCCCCTGCGCGGTGCTGGTATTCTCCATCAACGAGGGAGCCTACTGCGCCGAGACCATGCGGGCGGCGCTGGAATCCGTGCCCAAGGGACAGATTGAGGCGGGATACTGCGTGGGTATGAGTTATCTTCAGATCATGCGGCGCATCGTGCTGCCCCAGGCCTTCCGCATTGCCTTCCCGCCCCTGTCCAATTCCCTGATCAGTATGGTGAAGGACACTTCCCTGGCGGCCAATATCACGGTGGTGGAGATGTTTATGGCTACCCAGCGCATTGTGGCGCGTACCTATGAGCCTCTGGCGCTGTATATCGAGGTGGGACTGATCTACCTGCTGTTCTGTACGGTCTTGACAGGATTGCAGCACATGGGCGAGCGCAGACTCAGCATCACGGCGGAGAGGAGGAAGGATCCTTGGTACAGGCACGTAATATCACAAAGTCGTTTCAGACGCAGGTAGTTCTCCGGGGGGTGGACCTGTCTGTGGAAAAAGGGGATGTGGTGGCGATTCTGGGCCCCAGCGGCTCCGGCAAGACTACCCTGCTGCGCTGTCTGAATTTCCTGGAGACGGCGGATGGAGGCACGCTGGAGTTTGACGGGGAAACCTTTCAGCTGGGCCATGTGTCCCGGAGAGACATCGCCCGGCTGCGGAAAAAGACTGCCTTTGTGTTCCAGAGCTACAATCTGTTCAGCAACAAAACGGCTTTGCAGAATGTGACGGAAGGATTGATTGTGGGGCGGGGGATGGACAGGGAGCAGGCCCGGGAGATCGGCAGGCGGGCTCTGGACAAGGTGGGACTGTCGGATCGTTATGACTACTATCCCCATCAGCTCTCCGGGGGACAGCAGCAGCGGGTGGGAATTGCCAGAGCCCTGGCCACGGACCCGGAGATTATCTATTTCGATGAGCCCACGTCCGCACTGGATCCGGAACTGATCGGCGAGGTGCTCACGGTGATGAAGCAGCTGGCAGAGGAGGGTATGACCATGCTGGTGGTCACTCATGAGATGGGTTTTGCCCGGAATGTGTCCAACAAGGTCATCTTCATGGAGGATGGCCGGGTGCTGGTGCAGGCCCGCTCCAGGGACTTTTTTGACAATCCCGGGGAAGAACGGATCCGGGCTTTCCTCCGCACCCTGCAGGGGGAAGCCGACGCTTGAATCACGTATATTCCGGTTCCGGGATGGAAGTTATGCCATGGCCGGAAACGGGAACAGAACTAGTGTACTGTATCGTTGACTTTCAGTAAAATGACGCCGGATGAATTTTCAGTCTGCAAGGCGGAGGAGGGAGGCGATGCGGTGGCATCGTTGAC
>JAAWKU010000112.1 GCA_022797535.1 Lachnospiraceae bacterium
CTCTCGAATCAACTGTTGCAGCAGCCATTGCAGTCGACGGGCCTTGTCCTCCCGGCTCTCTGCAGATAATTCTGAAGTTCTCTGCCGCGCCGGTTCCGCCAGTTCCTGCTGTACCCCAGTCATATCTTCGGGTTCCTCCATCCCCTCCTCGGAATCTCTGACGGAAACTACCTCTATGGCCATGGACTGGTCTACGCCGGCTTCCTGTGCCATGCCCCGGCCGGCCGGATTCATCCCGCCTGCGCTCTCACGGAAGCCCTCCTGGGGCAGAACATCCAACTTTCCATCCTTCAAGATCATCTTAATCGCCTTCAACTGCAATCCCCTTTCTTTCATAGCCTTGATCTGTTTAAAGCGTTCTACGTCCTCCTGGGTATAGTACCGATGCCCCAATTCGTTGCGCTTGATAGGCAGCCGCAGTTCTTCCTCCCAATAGCGCAGCACATGGCTCTCCACCCTGACCTCCTTGGCAGCGTCCGATATAAGCAAATAAGTTCCCATAGTTTTCCCCTTTCTCATTAAAGTTCCGCATATTCCGGTAATATCTGTTTTCAGCTCCGCATATGTATAAAAAAAGAGAATGGACTTTCCCCTCCACTCTCTTTCGTATGTCCTATTCCCCCTATCTTTCCAGGTTGGCAAATCTGGTATACCTGGGCAGCCAGGCCAACTCTACCGTGCCAATGGGGCCGTTCCTCTGTTTACCTATGATAATCTCCGCAATATCCTTTTTCTCCGTGTCATGGTTGTAATAATCGTCCCGGTAGATAAACATAACTACATCCGCATCCTGCTCGATGGCGCCGGACTCACGAAGATCCGACATCATAGGGCGATGATCCGGTCTCTGTTCCACCGCGCGGCTGAGCTGGGACAATGCCACCACCGGCACATGCAGTTCCCTGGCCAGACCCTTCAGCGCCCGGGAGATATCGGATATCTCCTGTTGCCGGGAATCCGATCTGCCGCTGCCGGACATCAGCTGCAGATAGTCAATGATAATGATAGACAGGTCATGCTCCAATTTCAGCTTGCGGCATTTTGTCCGCAGTTCTGCAATACTGATACCGGGAGTATCATCAATAAACAGATTGGATCGGCCGATTACTCCTGCGCTTTCAATCAGCTTTTCCCACTCCTCATCGTTCAACTGCCCGGTACGTAGATTTTGGGCGTCCACACTGGACTGCAGAGAAAAAAGTCGGTTCACCAACTGTTCCTTGCTCATCTCCAGGCTGAAAATCGCTACTGTGAGATTCAGCTTAAAGGCAATATGCTGGGCAATATTCAGCACAAAAGCCGTCTTTCCCATGGAGGGGCGGGCCGCAATCAACACCAGATCTGAGGGCTGCAGACCTGCCGTCCGGTAATCCAGATCCAGAAAACCTGTGGCGATGCCCGTAACCGTTCCCTTCTGCCGGGAGGCTGCCTCAATCCTGTCCATGGCGTTCATCACCACCTGACGGATGGGGGTAAAGTCCTCGGTATTGCGCTTCTGTACAAGCTGGAACACCCTTTTTTCCGTATCCTCCAGAATGTTCTCCAGGCTTTCCTTCCCCACATAGCAGGTATTGGCAATCTCCTCGTTCAACCGGATCAGTTTGCGCAGAGTGGACTTTTCAGCCACGATGTTGGCGTAATATTTGATATTGGCGGAAGTAGTCACCATCCCCAGCAAATCCCGGACAAATTCCAGACTGCTCACCTCCGGCGGCACGTCCTTCTCCTTCAGCTTGTCCTGCAGCGTGACCAGATCCACCGGATAGCCCTTGTCATTGAGCTCCACCATGGTCTCAAACAGAATACCATACTGCTTATTATAGAAATCCTCCCCCAGAACGATCTCCGAAGCCACCACAATGGCCTCCCGATCCATGATCATGGAGCCAATCACCGCCTGCTCCGCTTCCACGCTGTGGGGCAGGATCCTCTTAATTGCTATTTCATCCATATTTTTTTCCCGCAGGTCCTATGCCTCTGTCACTTTCACGGTAAACTTTCCCGTCACCTGCGGATGAAGTTTCACCGCCACCTCATAATTGCCAAAGTTCTTCAGGCTCTCTCCAAGCTGTATCTTCTTTTTGTCCAGTTCGATTCCGTGCTGTTCTTTCAGCGCAGTAGCAATCTCCTTGGAGGATACGGAGCCAAATGCCTTCCCTCCCTCTCCGGCCTTGATCTTCACCACCACCTGGCGAGGCTCCAGATCCGCCGCAAGAGCCCTGGCAGCATCCAGCTGTTCCTGGGCGATCTTCTCGCTGTTGGCTTTCTGTAACTTCAGTTCGTTCAGATTCTTAGGAGTGGCCTCCACACCGATTTTTTTCGGAAGGATATAATTTCTCGCATATCCGTCGCTGGCTTCAATAATATCACCCTTCTTTCCCAACTTTTTCTCATCCTGTAACAAAATTATTTTCATATGCTTCCTCCTGTTTTGTTTCCGTATCTCCCCTGCCGGTCCAAATCTGCCATGATCGGCACCCGGCCGTTCTCAAATCTCTCCTGTCTCCAGCATGTTGTCTATGGTGGATTTCAGCACGCCGATAGCCTCAATGACCCCGGTGCCCTCCATCTGGCAGGCTGCGATGGACATATGCCCGCCGCCCCCCATGCGCTCCATGATCAATTGCACATTCACCTCGTCGATAGACCGGGCGCTGATATAGATTTTACCCTGATAGTCCGTGAGAACAAAGCTGGCCTTGATTCCCTTGATATTCAGAAGTTCGTTGGCCGCCTGGGCCCCCACGATGGTAGGACTGGGCAAATCGTCGCTGGTACATACCGATATGGCAAAATTTTGCCTGTATATCTCAGCCTGGCTGACAGCATCCGCCTTGGCCTTGTACTCATTGGCATCCTCCCGGAACAGCTTTCTCACCCTGGTCACATCCGCACCGTTGCGGCGCAGGAACGCCGCCGCCTCAAAGGTACGTACACCGGCCTTGCTGACAAAATTATTGGTGTCAATTATGATGCCAGAGTACATGCAGTCCGCCTCTTCAGGGCGGATTTTTATATTGTCATAGGTATATTGCAGAATCTCCGATACCATCTCGCAGGCCGAGGACGCATAGGGCTCCACATAGGAGAGCGTGGCGTTTTCAATGGTCTCATTGCCGGCTCTGTGATGATCCAGCACCACTACAGATTTACAGAACCGGAGCAGGTCCGGGCACTCTGTGATGGAAGGTTTATTCACGTCCACCACCACCAGTACCACATTGCCTCCGGCGATCTCAATGGCACGTTGGCTGTCGATGATCATATCTTCCTCGTAATCGGGATTATGCCGGAATAAATCCAGCAAAGGCTGTATGGAGGCCGGTGCGTCATTCAATACGATATGCGCCTTTCTCTCCAGCGTCTGAGCGATCCGATAGATACCCACCGTGGCTCCAAAGCTGTCGGCGTCCGGAATCCTGTGCCCCATCACCAGCACCGTGTCCTTTGTGGTGATGATCTCCCGCAGCGCATGGGCCTTCACTCGGGCTTTCACCCGGGTATTTTTCTCAACCTTCTGGCTCTTGCCGCCATAGTAAGTGACACTTTCCGGGTTCTTGATCACCGCCTGATCACCACCCCGGCCCAGAGCCAGGTCTATGGCGTTGCGGGCAAACTCATAGTTCTGGGCATAGGTCAGGCCGTCCAGACCCACGCCTATACTGATGGTCACAGCCATCTCGTTGCCGATATTGACTGTCTTGACCTCCTCCAGCAGTTCAAAGCGGTTCTCCTGTAACTGGGCAATCGCCTTTTTCCTCAGTATAATCAGGTATTTGTCCTTTTCCAGCTTCTTGGCTATGCCGTCCAACCCGGAAATATACTTATTGACCTTCCTGTCAATAAGAGCAATCAGCAGAGAACGCCTGACTTCCTCCACACTTTCCAGCGCCTCGTCGTAATTGTCCAGATAAACCATTCCCACTGCCAGGGACTGGTCATCCACTTCCTGCAGAGCAATATGCAGCGCTGTCTCATCAAAAAGATACATGGCGATCAAATAGCCGTTGTATCCCTCCGCCTGGATCATGTCGCTGTGCTCCGCCATCTCTTTCAGGGATATCCTCTTAAAACGGACCACATATTCACTGCCCTCATAGCGAAGTTCATACTGGGCCTCATCCAGACCGTTGTCGTCCGGCAGCCGGTCCCGGGTGAGAGTGGGAAACAGGCTGGTCAGGGATTTGTTGTAACCCTTTGGCTGGTGTACCACCATCTCAAAAGCGGTGTTGGTCCAGATCACCTTCCCCCCGTCGTCCAACAGCGCATAGGGGATTTCCAGTTCCCGCAGGAGTTTTTTCTGAATCTGGCCGTATTCCGTGGCAAAGCTGATCAGCTCATTCATGATCAGAGGCTTGTTGTAAAAATACAGAGTGAGCGTGATTGCCAGATAAAACACAGTAAAGCAGGTCACGATGCCGCCGGCCCGGTAATCAATCAGGAACACCGCCGCCGACACGGCGCAAAGCAAAATCCCCAGATATATTATAAAATTCAGATAGGTCTTGATACGTCCCTTTAGCCTGATGTATTTTTTCATATGTTTTGCCATAGTTACCTCTGCCCGCATCGCGCAGGTTAAGCCTGCTGCCCAGCTTTTCCGGGGACGGCACAGCTGTTTCCTGCCCTTTCCCGGTCCGAATACGGATATATTGTACCATAGTTTGGCGTAATATTCCACTAATTAATTTGTCATAATCCAAAACCTTTTCCCGAATCCCGGCGTATTCAGGCAAAATGTGAGGATGAAAATATTTCGAAAAAGAACCCGCCTGACGGCGGGCTCTTATGACGCAATATACTTTCAGCCGACTCTGTCGGCCATCTCATTACTGAAGCAGAGACAGAACACCCTGGTTCGCCTGGTTGGACTGGGCCAGCATAGCCTGGCCGGCCTGGGCCAGAATATTGTTGTTGGAATACTTTACCATCTCTGTGGCCATGTCAGTATCACGAATCTGGCTTTCAGCCGCAGTGGTATTTTCCACCACATTGTCCAGATTGTTGATGGTGTGCTCCAGACGGTTCTGGATTGCGCCGAGGGCGGAACGCTGCTCGGATACCTTCTGAATGGCTGCCTTAAGGGTATCAATGGAGCCAGTGGCTGCCTCCTCGGTGCCCACCTTCAAACCCTTTACACCGATTCCTTCGGCGCTCATGGACTCAATATCCAGAGATATCTTGTTGCTGTCGTCGCTGTCAGCGCCCACGTGCAGGCTCAGGGTAAGAGCCTTGGTAACTTCCACTTCCTCTGTAGTGCCTTCCGCCACTGCTTCCTTACCCGGCTTCACATCCACAAACTTGCTGATCTGATCAGCGCCTACCTCCAACCAGTCGGCAGGCTTGGTAGCGTCTCCACCAGTCTTCAAATAATACATTTGCTTCTTAATGGATCCATCTGTGTTGAAATAGTCAGCCAGATCCTCAGCTTCAATAGCCGTCCCATCTGTAGCAGATGCTAATTTCGTGTTCACCACCGCAAAATTACCGGTCAGATCCGCGTCCTTTACCTTTTGTCCATCTTTCTGCGCGCCAAATTCCATAGTGCTGTCTGCTGCCGCCTTATAAAAATTTACGCCTTCCTTAAGTGTGACGGCGCCATTCTTTACTTCAAGGCACTCCAGAATCTCCTCGTCAGAAATTTTGGCAACGGAACCCGCCTTATACCATGATAATGTTTTTTCCTTACCTGTCACGAATCCAACACCGCTGGTTCCAAATCCGGTTTTATACGTCGCCTTCACCGGGACTTCCTCACTGGCAGGCACACTCACTTCTTTTGTTTCAGTTCCGTCCCCCTTCAACAGATAGGTCTCATTGAACTTGGTGGTCTCGGCCACACGGTCAATCTCCTTAATCAACTGGTCAACCTCTGCCTGAATATAGCTTCTGTCATCCTCGCTGTTGGTACCGTTGGCGGCCTTCACTGCCAGTTCATTCATCCGCTGAAGCATGTCATGTACTTCCGTGAGAGCCCCCTCCGCAGTCTGTACGGCGCTGATACCGTCCTGGGCATTCAGTGAAGCCTGGGTCAGACCTCTGATCTGTTTGCGCATTTTCTCGCTGATGGAGAGTCCTGCAGCGTCATCAGCCGCACGGTTGATCTTATATCCAGAGGACAGCTTTTCGGTGGACTTGGACTGAGCCGTGGATGTCAGTCCCAGCATCCTGTTGGAATTCATTGCTCTTAAATTGTGTTGTACTACCATGATTTACCTCCTTGTCTGTGACCGGGTACATCCCTTTACCCGGTAATTCCATAAAAATGTGTGCAAAATTCTTGGTGCTTTCCGACGGTACGCGCGTCCGGCACTGCCATATCACAGGATATTTGTCAATGCCGATCCGTCAGGATCTATAATAACCTCCGCCCCGGACATAATGGCCGGCGTGCCCTGGTAACGGCAGATTATCAACATACGTCTCTTATACAATATCCACATCCCTGATGGCGGAAAGTTTTTTCTTCCTGTATTTCTCCGGATGCTCTTCCTCCCTGCGGTAGCGGGGCAGCTTTGCCCTCAGTTCCGAATCCTGTATCCGTTTTTCCATCGCCCTGCTTCTGACGATATTTATCTCTCTGGGAGCATCGATCATAATGCGCATATGATTTCCTGTGCCCCCCAGGAACACCAGCTTAATTTCGTCACCAATCATCAAATATTCTTCTGCCGCTACCGACATCCTCAGCATCTGTCTACCTCCCTGTATGCTGCAACATTTATTCCATTCTGTTGCATTTTTATCGATAAAGATAGTATCACTTATCAAAAAGGAGAAATGTATGAGTACAACACAACCCATTAGAGACAGAGAAGCTCTGCAAAAATTTAAGAACTACTATCTGCAGGTGGAACCTGATTACCGCAATTACACCCTGATTATCACCGGGCTAAACACCGCTCTACGAATCAGTGATATTCTGCGCCTGACCTGGGATATGGTTTTCGACGGTGACCATATACGGGAGCACCTGGAAATAAGGGAGCAAAAAACCGGTAAGACAAACCGCATCCTGCTCAATGACGAACTACGCACCGTTTTGTCACATTACAGATCGCAATGCCTCATCCAACACCTGAACACCAATCCTTATCTGTTCTACAGCAAACGAAAAGCAGGGAAATCGCTGTCCAGATACCAGGCCTATCGCATTATCCGCCATGCGGCGGAGACCATGGGGCTGGGAAGCAACATCAGTTGTCACTCCCTGCGTAAGACCTTCGGATACTATGCCTGGAAGCAGGGAATTCCCCCAGCAATGCTGATGTGCGTTTTCAATCACTCCTCTTTTCAAATCACCCGGCGTTATCTTTGCATTGATCAGGATGACAAGGACGCTGTTTTTTCCAATATTCAGCTTTGAATGTCAGAAAAAACAACGGGTATAAGCGGATGCCATTCTGTCCCTGGACAAAAAGAAAGAAATTTTTTGAAAAAACCTAAAGGAATATAAAAAGAGACCGATATATGTTATATAAGTGAAGATGCAACATTTTGGAATAAATGTTGCATCTTTTATATTTTTCTCATTGTTTCGTTTTTTATTCATACATGGAAATTTAATCATATTTTTTACTAAATTTCTTGCAAAGCATTTCCTTATATGCTAATATACTTTCAAAGCATACATTTCTTTTCACTTTTGATAAAGCAAATCATTTTTTCAAGCCATCAGAAAATCTATGCTTTAAATTCAAAAAAACAATTGAAGAAAAGCAGGAGATTTTCAATGCAATATATTATTTTTGCTATCGGAAAATGTCTTTGTCCGGCATCTCCTGCAGGCCAGGGAGGTGCAAAGTGAAAAAGCAAAAAAAGCAGGGGAAATTTCTTCCCCCAAAGTCAGATGTGGCTTTCAAAGAACTGATGCGCAATGAGACAGTGCGCAGATATTTTATCAGCGATGTTCTGGGAATTCCCCCGGAGGAAATCTCGGAAGCGCGCCTGGAAAATACATATCTGGGCAGGCACGGCAGACGGGATAAGGAAGGCATTCTGGATGTAAAGCTACTGTTCAATAATGATTGCCGGGTCAATATTGAACTGCAGATCAAAAACATCCCTGCCTGGGACAAGCGAAGCCTGTTTTACCTGTCCAGAATGTACGTGGAGGGGGTGCATGCCGGAGAGGACTACGCCCTGTTAAAGAAATGCATCGTAATATGTGTGCTGGGATTTAACTGGGACGCTTATCCGGGGTATCACAAAGTGTATTCTCTACGCGACCAGGAAGGAAGGCTGTATTCAGATCAATTCGAGATACATGTTATCGAACTGAACAAAGAACTCACCGGAGACAGGCTTGACGACTGGGTTCGGTTGTTCAGAGCGGAGCACAGAGAAGATCTCCATATGATACATAGCGAAAATCCGGGGATCGTGGAGGCAGTAAAAGAGGTAATGACTATGAATCTTGGAGCACGGCTAAGAGCATTGTATGAAGAACATATGAGAATAAAGCGGGACCGGATATATCTGAGAAATATTGCCATAAATGAAGGAATGTCCATAGGAAAGGCCATGGGAATGACTGAAGGGTTGGAACAGGGCCGACGACAAGGTCTGGAACAGGGGAAAAACATTGGCGATTTGAAGCGTCGACGCCAGGATATTTTAGATCTCTTAGGGGATCTGGGTAAAATCCCGCAGGACATTCTAAGCCGCATAAATACGGAAGAAGATACCGGCGCCCTGTGTCATTGGCACAAAGTCGCCGCCAAGGCGAAGAACTATGAAGAATTTCGTTACGCCATGATATCCTATCATCAAATATAAGAAACCTGCGCTCTACAGACAAATCCAAAAAGGGAACACTGTGAAATGGCAGACGCCGTTATTCCACAATGTTCCCTGTCATTTTGGTTTTTATATTCCAGTCTTAGTCCTGAACGTAAGGCATCAACGCAACGTGGCGCGCTCTCTTGATTGCGGAAGTCAGTGCTCTCTGATGCTTGGCACAGTTGCCAGTGATACGACGGGGAAGAATCTTGCCCCTCTCGGACACATACCTCTTGAGCTTGTTGGTGTCCTTATAATCAATCACATTGTCCTTGCCGCAGAATACGCACACCTTTCTCTTTCTGCGCATACCGCCCTTCTTCCTCATGGGGGAATCAGATTTCTCTGCTTTATTGTAAGCCATTTTCAGTGCCTCCTGTCTTTAAATTATCGTCCTTTTAGTTAAACGGCAATTCCTCATCAATCCCATCGGGAATGTTCATGAAGCCATCACCCGCGCCGCTGGGTGCGGGAGCGTTGTTTCCACCGCCCATGTAACCGCCGCCATTGTATCCGCCGTCACCGTTGTTCGCCGACGCATTCTTACTCTCGGCAAATTCAATCTCATCCACCATGACACGGACACTGTAGACCATCTGACCTTCCTTGTTGGTGTAGTTGTCATTCTGAATCCTGCCGCATACTACAACCTTCACGCCCTTGCGCAGATAGCGTTCGACAAACTCGGCCTGCTTGCCAAACGCGGTACAGTTAAAGAAATCAGCGTCAGGCTCTCCCTCACGCTTAAATCTCCTGTCTACCGCAATGGAAAACCGCGCCACTGCAGTCTGGCTGGCTCCCTGTGAGTATCTCACTTCGGGATCCCTGGTCAAACGTCCCATAAGAATTACTTTGTTCATGCTTTATCTCTCTTTCTTTATGCCTCGTCCTGTCTAACGACTAAGTATCTGATGACATTATCCATAATGCGGACACGGCTCTCGATCTCTACAGGCGCGGTAGGCTCTGCATCGAACCGAATGAAATAGTAAAAGCCTTCCTTCATCTTCTGGATCTCGTAGGCCAGTCTCTTCTTGCCCCACTCGTCCACCTCTGTGATGGTACCGCCAAATCTCTCCACGAGAGCCTTGCACTTCTCAACAACCTGTGCTCTCTCTTCGTCCTCGATCTTAGCGCTAACAACAACGGCTAATTCATACTTGTTCATAAAGTTACCTCCTTTTGGTCTCTGGCCCCCGCCTCGCCGGGAGCAAGGAATTAATATATCACAGCTATCAATGATAGCATACTGATCCGGGAAAAGCAAGCAGAAACTTGGCTTTCCCGGAAAATTTCCCCGAAAAATCATTCTGCCGGTACGATTTCCCGGATATTTTTCTCCAACAACCGCCTGGCAATCATAATCTGATGCCCGCAGCCCTTGCATTTCAACCGAAAATCCGCTCCCACGCGAAGCACCTCCCACTCCCTGCTGCCACAGGGATGCTGTTTTTTTAATTTCAGAGAGTCCCCTATATTAATCTCCATCGCACAAACCTCACTGTTGTTTTTGTTTCGCTGCCGCCGGGCCCCAGTGTGCCGGCATGCCAGCGTACTGACAAGTTCATCTTTTAAAAGCCAGGGCCGAATATATCGCCGCTCTGCAGGGCAATGGAACCTCAGCCTGCGGAGTTTCACCAGGTATAATGTGGGCAGCACACTAGTGTACTGTATCGTTGACTTTCAGTAAAATGACGCCGGATGAATTTTCAGTCTGCAAGGCGGAGGAGGGAGGCGATGCGGTGGCATCGT